>NZ_JCANTD010000010.1:46506-136808 GCF_059570675.1 Salinispora goodfellowii
GGCCGGAACTGTTGGCGCCCCAGGCCAGCATGGTGCCGGTGGAGGTTACCGCCAGACTGTGGCCTTGGCCGGCGGCGACGGCGGTGATTGTGGTGTCGGCTGGCAGATCCACTGTCACGGGGGTGTTGCTGTTGCTGTTGGTCCCGTCGCCTAACTGGCCGTCGGCGTTGTTGCCCCAGGCCAGGCCGGTACCGGGAGGGCTTGCCGCCGCCGCCGGCACGCTCTGCGCGAGCACGGGTGCCGCGCCGACCGAGGTTATGCCCAGCACGATCGCCACCATCAGCGGCACCGCGAACAGCCCCCGCAGACTCGCGGGCCGGAGCCAGCTTCTTCTCACGTCCGCGACCGTGCCGGTCCAGGAACTCTCCATCTACCCCTACCCCTCTGACTCCCCGCCACCGGCCACGTCCGACCACGGCCGGTACAACGACTCCAGCCGGCCGCAGGCTGCGTCGGTGAGGTTGGCGCTGCGCAGGTCGGTGCGGGTGAGGCCAGCGTGGTAGCGGCCGTTCAAAACGGGGTTGATACGGGTCTGCGGTCGGCAGTCGGGGTCGGCGGTTGGAGAAATAGAGCATCTTGTTGATGCGTCGGTCGATGGTAGTCGATGCATCAGGTCGATGTCCCGTCCGCCGGGCCTTCCGGTGTGTGGAAGATGCCCGGTCTCCTAAACCCCGAGACACGGCTGTTGGCCGGCACCCGAATCCGGTACCGGCCAACAGCGTGCTCTCCCCTGGTGGGGGCATGATCTTGGTGGTTCAGCTGACCAGCCCGGCGGCGTGGTCAGCGACCCGGTCGGCTCACTTGTTGAGCCGCCACTGGTCTACGGTCTCGCCTCGGAGAACGCTGAGCAGTGCCTCTTTGTTCTCGAAGCTGGTGACCTTGTCCCGGTCCTCGCTCAGGTGGATGTGCCAGAGGTGCGACGGGTCGGAAGTGGCGGCTTCGTCCTTGCGGAAGTCCCAGCCTTCCACCTCGTTGTCGCTGTCGGCCTGCCCGAAGAACTCGCGCCAGCCGTCCAGTCGAGGATCATCGGGATCCTGGCCGGAGGCGAGCAGACGGCTGGAATACTCCGCGATGTTGGTGGCCTCCGAGAAGGTCCAGTCGTAGGCAGCGGCCTTGTCCGAGGGTCCGCCCTGGTCGTTGTCGTCAAGGACGGAGTAGTCGGTGGGGCCGTTGGCCGCGCGGGTGTTGTGATAGCCGGGCTTGTCGGTGTAGACACCGCCGTCGGCCGTGCCGGACTGCAACTTCAGCAGCTCCTCCTGCAGCCACGACGAAGCCTCGGCCACCTTGTCCGGATGCGGGTTGCTAGCAGCGGTTGCGGGCGTGGCACCCACCGCGAACGCTCCGCCCAGAGTCGCGGACGCAGCCAGGGCCAGCACACTACGACGCAGAATCGTGTTCATGAGAATGCTCCATTCGGGGGTCGACACCCCACACGCACCCGAAGGGGGCAGGTGGCAGGGGTGCAGGCACCGTCCGGCGCTCAACAGAACAGGAAAAGAAGATCCTCGACTACCGCGGTCCGGTGGGACACACACGGTGCCGGGTCCATGTGTAACGACCGGCGGGCCGCCATCATTCCGGGGCCTCACCCACCCCGCGGGCGGGGTCACTTCCTCGGTCGTACGCATGGTGTAACGCCCCGACGCCGGCCGGGATTCCGCCACCACCATGCCCCCGACCACACCCCACACGGGCATCATGGGATATCAGTGATGACGGCCTGACCGGGTGCCGAACCCACCCATACACGACAGGATTCCACGCGGTAGCGGGTCTGAGTCAGTTCGTGCGCTCGGAGGTCCGCCTCCGGCGGCCCTGGTCGATCCTCCGGGGCAGCGGAATGTCAGCCCAGGGCACCCGGTGCAGCACCCGGTCCAGCAGGAGGCCGAGCAGCAGCCCGGCGATCGAGTCGGTCAGCCAGTGCCAGCCCAGGTACAGGGTCGTGGCGAACACCACCAGGGGCGGGACGACCCGCGCCGCGACGGCGAGCCGGGGCGGCAACGTGCGCCCGTACGTCTCCACCAGTTGGGCGAGGAGCAGGACGATCACACCCCACCAGATGATTGTGTTGACGACGTGCCCGGACGGGTAGGAGCGGGTGAACTGCAGCGCCAACTCGTGCTGGAAGAGCGGCAGGGTCTGCTCCGGCGCGAGGAAGGGTTCGCGCGTGCTGGCGCTGGGCGCGGGCCGGGCCGTCGTCACCTTGAGCCCGCCGACGACAAGGTTGATCAGGATGAACCCGGCGACCGGCGGCAGTAGTGGGCGGGCGGAGCGGAGCCGTACGGCGAGCAGAACGCCGAGCCCGACCGCGACCAGGGTCAGCGGTCCGCCCTGGCCGAGGTAGTTGAGGATGAAGGCGACCCAGTACGCGGCGGCCGGCCGGTGCGCGTCCGACCAGTCGGCCACCGCCCGGTCGAGGCCGAAGAGGTAGCCGGCGGCGAGGGCGGCGGTCAGGGCCACCAGACCGGCGAGGAGCAGCCCGTCGCACCACCAGCCAGCCGGGCTGACCGGCCGGAGCCGTACCGCTCGCCACCGGGTCATTGCCTGCCGCATCTCGGCCACGCTACCGGCCCGTTCGTCCCCCGGCCCGGTCCGGGTGGCTGTGTGCCGAACCACGCGGGGAGGCGTTCCGGCGGGGGAGGGCGCAAACTGGAGTGCGTGCGGATCACCTCGGCTCTCGTAGACCCGGCGCTGCTCGACCTGCCCTGGTCGACCCCGCTGGTGGAGTGGCCGGCGCAGCACCTGGTGGCGTTGCCGCAGGGCATCTCTCGACATGTTGTCCGGTTCGTCCGGCTCGGCGGTTACGTGTACGCGGTCAAGGAGACCGGCGAGCGGGTGGCCGAGCGAGAGTACGACCTGCTGCGGGCCCTGGAACGGATCGACTTCCCAACGGTGGAGGCGGTGGCGATCGTCGCCGACCGGCAGACCGAAGCCGGGGAACCGCTGGACCCGGTGCTGATCACCCGGCACCTGCAGTTCTCCCTGCCCTACCGGGCGCTCTTCTCGCACACGCTGCGGCCGGAGACGATGGAGCGGCTCCTCGACGCGTTGGCCGCGCTGCTGGTCCGGATGCACCTGACCGGCTTCTTCTGGGGCGACTGCTCGCTGTCGAACACCCTCTTCCGCCGGGACGCGGGCGCGTTCGCCGCCTATCTGGTGGACGCGGAGACCGGGGTGCTGCACCGCTCGTTGTCGAACGGGCAGCGCGGTGAGGACCTGGAGATCGCCCGGGTGAACATCTTCGGGGAGGCGTTGGATCTACAGGCGGCCGGGCTGCTGCACGAGTCGATCGACCCGGAGGCGGTGTGCGAGGAGGTCGTGCAGCGGTACGAGCGGCTGTGGCATGAGATCACCTATGAGCAGCAGATCGAGCGGGAGGCTCGGCACGACATCGAGGGCCGGATCCGCGGGCTCAACGAGCTGGGCTTCGACGTAGCCGAGATCGCCGTGTCGACGATCGACGGCGGGCGGTATCTGGTGCGGCCGAAGGTGGTGGACGCCGGCTACCACACCCGGCGGCTGCTTCGCCTGACCGGCCTGGACGCGGAGGAGAACCAGGCGCGTCGGCTCCTCAACGACCTGGACGCCTACCGGGCCGAGAGCGACCTGGTCGACGAGCAGCAGGCGGCACACCGCTGGCTGACCGAGGTCTTCGAGCCGGTGGTCCGCGCCGTGCCAGCGCACCTGCGCCGCAAGCTGGAACCCCAGGAGATCTTCGCGCAGATCATCGAGCACAAGTGGCTGCTCTCCCAGCGGGCCGGCCGGGATGTTGGCATGGCCCCGGCGGTGCAGTCGTACCTCGGCGACGTGTTGGCGCACCGCCCCGACGAGCAGGCGGTGCTCGGGGTGGAGATCCCGCCCCCGGGCTGACGGAGGTACGCGCCGTGCCGTGGGCCGACGCGGCCCCGCTCGGCCCGGTCAGTCCAGCCAGGTGCCGGCGCGCATCACCCGGACCACATTCAGGTCGTCGTCGAGCACCAGCAGGTCCGCTCGGAGACCGGGCTGGAGGGCGCCGACCCGATCGCCGAGGCCGATTGCCCGGGCGGGCGTGGTGGCCACCATCTGGGCGGCCTCCGGGACGGCGAACCCGGTGGCGACCGCGTTCCGGAAGGCGGCATCCATCGTCAGCGTGCTGCCGGCGACCGCCCCGTCGCTGGCGAGTCGGGCCACACCGGCAGTCACGGTGACCCGCTGCCCGCCCAGCTCGTACTCGCCGTCGGGCTGACCGGCGGCGGCCATCGCGTCGGTGACCAGCGCGGTCCGCTCCACACCGGCGGTGGTGGTGGCGAAGGCGAGCATGCCGTCGTGCAGGTGCACCCCGTCGGCGACCAGTTCGCAGACCACTGTGGGCGCTTCCAGCAGGGCGATCACCGGTCCCGGCTCCCGGTGGTGCACCGGGCGCATCCCGTTGAACAGGTGGGTGGCGACGCGCGCGCCGGCGGCGATGGCGGCCTGGGTCTGCTGGTACGTGGCGTCGGTGTGGCCGATCGCCGGGACCACGCCGTGGGCGGTGAGTAGCTTGATCGCCGCGGTCGCTCCCGCGCGCTCCGGGGCGAGGGTGACCATCCGGATCGTCCCGTGGCCCAGCTTCAGCAGCTCGGTCAGCTCCGCGGTGGAGGGATCGCGCAGGTACGCCGGGTTCTGCGCCCCGCAACGGGCCGCGGAGAGGTACGGGCCCTCGAAGTGAATCCCGGCGAGCACCCCTTCGGCGACCAGTGGCCGAAAGGCGGTGGTGGCGGCGCGCAGCAGCGCGAACGGCGAACTCACCAGGCTGGCCAGCAGGGTGGTGGTGCCGTGCCGGAGGTGGAAGCCGGCGGCGGCCCGGGCTTCGTCGGCGTCTCCGGTGGTGAAGGTGTGTCCACCGCCGCCGTGGGTGTGGATGTCCACGAACCCGGGGAGGATCCAGTGCCCGTCCCGCCCGGACGGGTACTCGGCGACCGCGGTGATCTGCTCGTTGCTGATCTCTACGCAGCCCTGGCGGATCACCCCGGCGGGGGTCACCACCCTACCGGTCACCCGTACTGTCATCGCTTCTCCAAGCTGTCCAGGGCGAGCAGGGCGGCGCCGATGCAGCCCGCCTCGGCGCCGAGGGCCGCCGGGACCAGCCGTGGCTCGCGGTGAAAGGTCATCCGGTCGGTTAGCGCGGCCCGCAGCGGGTCGAGCAGTTGGGCGCCGGCCCGGGCCAGCCCGCCGCCGAGCACGACCGTCTCCACGTCGAAGAGCGCCTGGCCGGTGGCGAGGCCGTCGGCGAGGGCCGCGACCGCCTCCGTCCAGACCTGCTGGGCCAGCCGATCCCCGGCGGCGGCGCGGGCGGCCACTTCGGCCGCGCTCGGCCCTGGTGTGCTGCCGGTCAGCTCCGCGTAGCGGCGGGCGACCGCTGAGGCGGACGCGATCGCCTCGAGGCAGCCGGCCTGCCCGCAGCCGCAGCGCGGCCCACCGGGACGGACCAGGATGTGGCCGAGTTCCCCGGCGGCGCCGTGCGCACCGGCGGCGGCTGTCCCGTCGATCACATGGGCGGCGGCGATGCCGGTGCCGATGGCGACGAAGAGGACGTGTCGGTCGTTCTGGCCGGCGCCGAGGCGCGCTTCGGCGATGCCGCCGACGCGGACGTCATGGCCGAGCACCGCCGGCATCCCGAGCCGGGTCGTGGCCAAGGCCCGCAGCGGCACGTCGCGGAAGCCGATGTTGGACGACCAGATCGCCACCCCCGCTGCCTCGTCGATGACGCCGGGGACGGCGAGGCCGAGCGCGACCGGAGTGAGCTCTTCCCGGCGGGCCGTGTCCGCCAGGCCGTCGGCCACCTCGAGGATGGTGTCGACCACGGCCGCCGGACCGCGGGCGGCCTGGGTCGGGTGGTGTTCGGTGCGCGCGACGGTGCCGTCTCGGTGGACCAGGGCGCACTTCATGCCGCTGCCGCCGACGTCGATCGCGACCACGACCTGCTGCCGGTCGGGTGCGTCGTCCGGCGCGCTCAGCTTTCCGCCCGGCTTCCCGCTGTTCATGCCAGCACCACGGAGCGGGCGAGGTGCCGTGGTGCGTCGGGGTCGAGGCCACGGCTGGTGGCGAGCGTGACGGCGAAGCGCTGCGCCAGGATCAGGTCGGCCATCGGGTCCAGCGGGGTGCGACCGGCGGCCCAGTTTCCGATCACGCTGCGGCACCCGTGGGTGCGGCTGTGTACGAAGGCGGCACCGGTGGACGCCACATCCTCGGCAAGCCCTTCGGGTAGGTCACCGAAGGCCCAGACCAGCCGGCCCGGTGCGGCGACGGAGATCGGGCCGTGCCGGTAGTCCATGGCTGGGTACGCCTCGGCCCAGAAGGTGGCGGCCTCGCGGCACTTCAGCGCCGCCTCGTGGGCCAGCCCGACGGTCCACTCCCGGCCGAGGAAGGTGACCTGTTCGATTTGGGCGGGGTCGATCGGTAGGGGGGCGCGTACCGCCACCTCGGCATCGGCGGAGAGCGCGGTGATGTTGTCGCCCAGGTGGGCGCGGAGCAGGGCCAGCGCGGTCGTCGCGAATCGGGTTTGCACCACCGCGCGTTCGTCGGCGAAGGCCAACGGCACCGTGGCGTCGGCGAGGTCGGCGGCGAGGGCGGCGGGGTCACCGACCAGGACGGTGGTGGGCAGCACTCCGCGGAGCGCGGCGAGCAGCTCGGTCACCTCGGTGGTGGTGCCGGAGCGGGTGATCGCGATCAGCCGGTCGTAGCGGCGGCCGGTGGGAAATTCGCTGGCCTGGAAGGCGTCGGTCTCGCCGTGGCCGGCGCGTTCGCGGCGGGTGGCGTAGGCCATCGCCATGAACCAGGAGGTGCCGCATCCGACGACGGCGACTCGCTCGCCGGGCTGGGGTAGCTGGTCGGCTACCGAGGTGGCCAGCCGTGCCGCCGTCCGCCAGCATTCGGGTTGACTCGCGATCTCCATGTCGACGTACGACATCAGGTTCTCCAGAGCGTGCGCAATTTGGCTCGTTAGGCCCGGCTTTCGCGCGCTATTGTGCGCCGATTTGGGTGGTGGTGGCAACCAGGCCGGGTATCGAGCAGAACCGGCGTTGCCTTTACCTAGTTTCGCGCACTAGTGTGCACGCACAATCACCAATCGTGCAGCCGCTGGAGGGCTCGGGGTGGACCGGTACGCGAGATGGAACGCCCTGCTCGAGATGCTGACCGACAGCGGTCGGGTCAGTGTCGAGGGAGCCGCCGAGCGCCTGGCCGTCTCGCAGGCCACCATCCGTCGGGACTTCGACCAGCTCGCCCAGCAGCAGATGATCACGCGTACCCGGGGTGGGGCGGTCGCCAACGGCGTCTCGTACGACCTGCCGCTGCGGTACAAGTCCGCGAAGCACTCGGCCGAGAAGCAGCGGATCGGCGCGGCAGCCGCGGCGCTGGTGACCCCGGGCACGGTGGTCGGCCTCAACGGCGGCACCACCAGCACCGAGGTGGCGCGAGCGCTGGCCGTACGGCCGGATCTGAACACCAGCGCCGAGGGTGCCCAGCTCACCGTGGTCACCAACGCCCTCAACATCGCCAACGAGCTGCTGGTCCGGTCCAGGATGAAGGTCGTGGTGGCCGGTGGGGTGGTGCGACCCAAGTCATTCGAGCTGGTCGGCCCGCTGGGTGGGGCCCTGCTGCGGGAGGTCACCCTGGATGTGGCCCTGCTCGGGGTGGACGCGGTTGATCCGCAGCTCGGCGCCGCCGCCCACCATGAGGGGGAAGCGGCGATGAACAGCCTGATGGTGGCGCGGGCGAAGCGGGTGGTGGTGATCGCTGACTCCTCCAAGCTGGGTGGCCACGCCTTTGCCCGGATTTGTCCGGTGGACCGGATGGAGACCCTGGTCACGGACTCCGGTGCGGCACCCGAGGTGGTCGCCGCCTTCCGCGCGGCCGGCGTGCGGGTGGTCTGCGCCTGAATCACACCGGAGAGCCGCCTGTCGCCGCTTTCCGCCGCGATGTGCGGATTGGGTATCGCGCAAACGGTAGTACCGCGTATTGTGTGGTGAGTGCCGCCAACGGGGGAGGTGCAGCTTGCCGGCTGTCCTGGAAATAGCAGGTCTGCAAAAGTCCTATCGAAGCCGAAGGCGGGGCGTCCGCAACGCGCTCGACGGCTTCGACATGCGGGTGGAGACGGGCCAGGTGCACGGCTTCCTCGGCCCGAACGGGTCGGGTAAGACGACCACCCTCCGTACGCTGCTCGGTCTCATCCGGCCCGATGGCGGCCGGATGAGATTGCTCGGGCATGAGGTCCCAGCCGACCTACCCGCGGTCGCCGGTCAGGTCGGCGCGATCGTGGAGAGCCCACAGTTCTTCCCACACTTCACCGCTCGGGACACCCTGTCCCTGCTGGCCACCGCGGGCCAGGTCCGCTCCACCCGGATCGACGAGGTGCTGGAGTTGGTGGGGCTGCGAGACCGGTCCCGGGAGCGGGTGAAGACCTACTCGCTCGGCATGAAGCAGCGGCTGGCCGTCGCCTCCGCCCTGCTGAAGGAGCCGCGACTGCTGATCCTGGATGAGCCCGCCAACGGGCTGGACCCGGGTGGCATCCGGGAGATGCGGGCGTTGATGCGAAACCTGGCCGAAACGGGCACCACGGTGCTGCTCTCCAGCCACATCCTCGCCGAGATCCAACTGATCTGTGACTCGGTCACGATCATCTCGTTGGGTCGCCGGGTCGCGTTCGGCCCGGTGGAGAAGGTGCTGGCGACCCACTCGGCCGGCATCGTCCGGGTACGCCTGGAAGCGGCGGCCGACCTGCCGGAGGCGAGCGAGGCGTTGACCCGGGCTGGGTTCCGGGTCACCCGGGAACCGGATCACCTGTTGCTCGCCGGGGTGGAGGAAGCCGCCATGGTGACCCGCCTCCTCGCCGGTCAGGGCCTGTACGTCAGCGAGCTGGTCTGGGTCGACGCCGACCTGGAGAGCGTCTTCCTCGAGCTGACCGCGACCGCGCCGGCCCCCGGCCAGAGCCGGCAGGTCGACCAGTCAGCCAGACCCGCGGCGGTGGGTCAGAGCACGACAGGAGGGTGGGGCGCGTGAGTCTCTACCGTGCGGAACTACGCCGGCTGGTACTGCGGCGCCTCACCCGCTGGGCGACCGTGCTGGGCCTGGCGGTGTTGGCAACCGTGGCCGTCGGGGTCTTCCTGTCGAACCAGAAGATCGACGACGCGGCCCGGGCCAAGGCCGAGGTGGCCGCCGAGGAAAACTGGCAGCAGCTGGTGCGGCAGACCGAAGAGTTTCGGGCCGAGTGCGAGCAGGCGGCGGACCGGGGCGACCAGTCGGGTCGCTTCCCCCCGGACTGCTCCCAGCTCCCGCCCCCGCCCCCGGACGTCTACCCGGTGGAACAGTACCTACCGACCACCTTCGACTTTCGGGCCAGCTTCGGCCAGACGTTGACCGCGCTCGCGGCGATCCTGGCCCTGGTCGGTTTCGTGGTGGGCTCCTCTTTCGTGGGCGCCGAGTGGAACACCGGCGGCATGATGACCATGCTGTTGTGGCGGCCGAAGCGGGTGACCGTCCTGCTCACCAAGCTGGCCGCCCTGCTCACCGGGCTGCTGGCATTGGCGGTGACCACGACGGTGCTCTGGTTCGGCAGCTTCTGGCTGATCGCCACCACGCGCGGCACCACCGAAGGGATGACCGCCGGCGCCTGGCAGTCCTTCGCCCTGACCGGCCTGCGTGGCGTGACGCTCGCCCTGGTCGCCGCCGTTCTCGGCTTCGGGCTGGCCTCGCTCGGCCGGCACACCGCGATGGCGCTGGGCGGCGCGGTCGGGGTGGTGGTGGTCGGGCAGTTCGGTCTCGGAGTGCTGCTCAGCCTGACCGGAGCGAAGTTCATCCAGGCATGGCTGCTCCCCACCTACGTGCTCGCCTGGATGCAGAAGGAGGTCGTCCTCCAGGACTTTCAGACGTGCAACGTCAACCCCTTCGGTCAATGCGAACCGGAGACCCTGACCGTCACCTGGCAACAATCGTCCGGGCTGCTCGCGGCGGGGCTGGTGCTCATCCTCGGCGGGGCGTGCTGGGCGATACGTCGTCGCGACATCTCCTGACGCCCGCCGGACCGCGCCCGCCGGACCGCGCCCGCCGGGCCGCGCCCGCCGGGCCGGCTCGCCGTCCGGCGAGCCTTGCAGAGGCGCGCTCGCCTCGCCGCTCGGCCAGCCGTCTCGTGCGGCTGGCCGAGCGGCGCACTAGGCTGAGGCACCCCCGGGTCGGCCGTACCGGGCCGACCGCCCTCGCGAGGAGTGTCATGCCGCCCGACACCGCCCCGGCCGCCGCCGAACCCTCCGGCGAGGGGCGACCTGGCGAGGGGCGCGGGCGCTCCGTCGTACCACCGCCCCGGCCGGTGCCCGAGGTCGAGGCCGTCGCGTCCGCCGACTTTGAGCCGGACGCCGCCGCCGACGGCGGTGCACCGGGAGACTCCGCCGGCGACGCGCCGTTGGGCGACGCCGCATCGGGGGACGCCGTCGGCTTGACCGTCGGACTGACCGGGCGGGAGCGGGACATCCTCGACTTCGAGCAGCAGTGGTGGCGGCATCCGGGCGCCAAGGAACAGGCCATCCGGGACCGGTTCGGCTGCACCGCCACCCGCTACTACCAGCTGTTGAACGGGTTGCTGGACAACCCGGCGGCCCTGGCTGCCGAGCCGCTCCTGGTGGGGCGGCTGCGTCGCCTGCGTTCGGCCCGAGCCCGCGACCGACGTCGCTGAGGCCGACCCACGGCCGGCCCCTGCGGTCGGATCAGCGCTTTTCGTGCATGCGCAGGCCGTTGCCGATGGCGAAGAAGGTCGGAGCCCACTCGCCGATGAAGATCCCCCAGCGGTCGGCGCGGGCCATGCCCGCCCGCTCCAGATGCTTCGAGAGGAACCAACTGCCAAACGACAGGCCAATGCTCACGAAACCCGCGATATAGGCGTGCTCCGCTCGAAGGCCGGTCTCGTGTAGGCGCTGCAACATCCGCGATCCCCCTGTCGCAAACGGTCGGCTCGTGCCACGGAAGCCCGGCGGGCCACCAGTGCTGACGCTACCCGCTGCCGTGGTGGGGGACGGAGAAATCAGCGATGGAAGGTGAGGAGGATTCGGATAGGGCCGACCGGTCGATCCCTTTGTCCGGATCGCCAGTCCGCCCCGCTTGAGCTGGACGCTCACCGATGAGCCCGGCAGACTGCCGGACGTGGCGGGTGACGTGCGGTTGGAGCCGGTTAGTGAACGCAACCTCGAATCGTTGCTCTCCGTAGCTGCTGCAGAGGCGGATCCGGCCGATGTTATGCCGCCGGTCGAAGCCCCGGCCGGCTGGTCGCAGGCCCGGCGGGAGGCGTTCCGCGAGTTCCACCGGGCCAGCTTCGCCGGGTTGCCGGGCCCGACCCGCACCCGGATGTACGCCGTGCTGGCCGCCGGCGAGGTCGTCGGGGTGATCCGGATGACTCGCTGCGACGAGCCGGAAGCGGTCGAAACCGGGCTGTGGCTGGGGCGTTCGGCGCGGGGCCGGGGGATCGGGTCGGCCGCGCTCCGGGAGCTGCTCAACAAGGCCGCAGCGGCCGGCATGCGCCGGGTGGTCGCGGCGACCACCCCCGACAACCGGGGTGCGCTCTCCGTGCTCACCAACTGCGGCGCGCAGCTGCGCGAAGCGAACGGCCAGGTCCACGCCGAGCTGTCGCTGGACCTTACGCCGAAGGATCACTGACGTTTCTTCGCGTACTCGGCCAGCCAGGCGACCTGGGCCGGGTCCAGGGAGGGGCGTACGCGGGTGCGGGCGACCGCGACGTGGGCGGTGGTAACGGTCGCCGCGGCGAGCGATTCGCGCATCGCGGCGAGCGCCGCCTCCCGGATCAGCGCCGCGCAGTCCGCTGCGGAGAAGCCGTCCAGGTCATCGGCGAGCGCGCCGAGGTCCACCTCCGGTGCCAGCGGCACGGTGCGCGACGCCGCCCGCAGGATCTCCGCGCGGCCCGCCTCGTCCGGCGGCGGGACGTAGACCAGCCGTTCCATCCGGCCGGGGCGCAGGAGAGCCGGGTCGACCAGGTCCGGCCGGTTGGTCGCACCGACCACAACCACGTTGCGTAAGGACTCCACCCCGTCCAGTTCGGTGAGGAGGGCGGCCACCACCCGGTCGGCCGTACCGCCGTCGGTGGCCTGACCCCGTACCGGTGCCAGCGCGTCCACCTCGTCCAGGAAGACCAGCGTCGGCGCGGCCTCGCGGGCCCGGCGGAACAGCTCGCGCACCGCGCGTTCGCTCTCGCCCACCCACTTCGACAGCAGCTCGGCGCCCTTCACCGAGAGCACGTTCGCCCGGCCGGAACCGGCCAACGCGGTCACCAGGTACGTCTTGCCACAGCCCGGGGGGCCGTAGAGCAGGACCCCGCGGGGCGGCTGCACCCCCAGCCGCGCGAAGGCGTCCGGATTGGTGAGGGGCCACAGCACCGACTCGGTCAGGGTCTGCTTGACCTCGGCCAGGTCCCCCACGTCGTCGAGGGTCACCGACGCCAGCTCCAGGGTCGACGCCGCCATCGTGGTCGGGCGGACCACCGTCAGCGCCGCCCGCAGGTCGGCCATCGTCATGCTGGGCCGCTCCACCGTCTTCTGCCGCAGGGCGGCGCGGACCCCCGCTTCGCGGACCAGTGCGGCCAGGTCGGCGGCGACGAAACCGGGCGTACGCGCCGCGACCTCGTCCAGCCGTACGTCCTCGGCCAGCGGCACCGGTCGGGTCAGCACCCCGAGCTGCTCCCGGCGCCCGGCGGCGTCCGGCAGCGGGACGCTGACCCGCAGCGGGAGCAGGTCCGGGGAACGGAGGGTGGGGTCCACGGCGTCGAGGCGGCTGGTGGTGCACACCACGGCGGCCCCGGCCGCGACGGTCTCGGCCACCACCTTGCGGAAGACGGTGGCCACCGGTCCGGGTGCGGCAGCCGGGGCGAGCGCCTCCACGTCGGTGACCAGCAGGACGGCTGGTCCGTCGGCGCGTACCGCGGCGGCCGCGGCCCGCAGCTGCTCGGCGGCGGCCGAGTTGGTCAACGCGGCGAGCTCCGGCCCCCAGAGTGGCCGAACCCGCGCCTCGAGCCGGGCGGCGACCGCGCGCACGAGCGCGGACTTGCCGGACCCGGCCGGGCCGTCGAGGAGTACCCCGAGCGCCACTGTGGTGCCGAGCCGGCGCAGCACCGCACCGCGGTGGAAGCCGAGGTCGAGTAGCTCGGTCAGCTCCTCGGCCTGGGCCCGCAGCCCGGGTAGCTCCTCCACTGTGGGGGCCGTTGGGCCGGTCGTCTCCGCCGGCTCGGTATCCCGTGCCCCGGTGGGCGCGGCGGTCCGGGGCAGGGGTGAGCCCTCGGCGGGGGAAAGTGCCGGGGACGCCGCCAAGTCGTGGGTGGCGGGGATCGCCGGGTAGTGGGTGGCGGGGATCGCCGGGTAGTGGGTGGCGGGGCCGTGCTCCCACCCGACGGTGGTCTCCATCGTGACCAGCGCCGCCGACGCCGGCGTGGCGGCGGTGACGGTGAGCAGGGCACTGGTCCAGGCGTAGCCGACCCGGTTGGCCAGGCTCTGCCGGGCAGCCGTCAGGAGGCCACGTAACGAAGGGTCGGGCAGCACCGTCTGGGGCAGCGCCTCCTGGGGCGGCAGCTCCTGCGGCAGCAGCGAGATGTCGTCGCCGGTGGTGACCACCTTGCCGAGTAGTGCGAGCCGGAGCAGCTCCGGGGAGACGGCCGCGACCACCTGCGGTGCGCCGGTGAGCACCACCCGGGCGGCGGCGGTGACCGGGGTGGGGCCGACGGTGACCTCGCCGCCGTCGCGGAGGCCGAGGTTGCCCAGGGTCAGGTCATCGGCGTAGAGCAGGCCGGGGGTGGCCTCCGGCTCACTCTCCGCGGCGAGTGCGGCGGTGACCCGCCGGCCGGCCAGCCGGACCGGGTCGCCGGGGCGGATTCCGAGCGCGGTGAGCACCTCCGGGTGCAGCCGCACGATGCCCCGTCGGGCGCCGAGCGCGGCCGGCTGCCGGCTGGCGGTAAGTACGAGTTCCGATCCCCCCACCTACCGAACCCTAGCCGGTGCGAGGAAGGATCTCGGTGAACGCTGCGGTGGCGCAACGGCCGTCGTGATGTCCCGGTCGTCGCTGGTTCTCGCCACCCTCCCCTTTGCCGAACCGGCAAGGATGTTTGCGGCCTCGCGTTGCGCTGCCGGAGGCTGGCACTTCCACGTAATCCGGTATTTGCCAGAGGAACCTGTGATGACTGACTTCGACGCCTTCTTCAACGTTGACTACTGGGATCAGCGATACAGCGCGACCGGGCAGGTGTGGAGCGGCGAGCCCAACCCCGTGCTCGTTGAGGAGGTCGCCCCCCTTGCCCCGGGTACGGCCCTGGAGGTGGGCTGCGGCGAGGGCGCGGACGCCATCTGGCTGGCCGGACACGGCTGGCAGGTCACCGGCGTGGACTTCTCCGCGCAGGCCCTCGCCCGTGCCGCCGAGCGCGTACCCACCTCTCTGGCCGAGCGGCTGCGGTGGCAGCGAGCTGACATTCGCGACTGGCAGCCCGACGACGGCCCCCGCTATGACCTGGTAGCCACCTCCTACCTGCACTTCCCCGGGGCACTGCGGCGACGGGTGTTCGCCACGCTCGCCACCCGGGTGGCCCCGGACGGCCACCTGCTGATCGTTGGGCACCACCCCAGCGACCTGGACACCGCCGTGCGCCGACTACAGGAACCCGACCTGCTCTACACGGCCGACGAGTTGGCGCAGGCCCTGCCCACCGACGACTGGGAGTTGCGTACCCGGGCGGCCCGCCCGCGCGCCGCCACCACACCGGACGGCACGCCGGTGACCATCCACGACACCGTGCTCACCGCCCGCCGTATCCGTTGACGCCGGCAGCGCCGGGCCGGCGCCCAGCCCGGCGACGGCCCGGTGTTCTCCGCCGACAGTGGTGCGTTCTGTGTTCACTCAGGCAATCCTCAGCTTTCCCCCCGTAGCGTGTGCCGCATGAGATCGCCGTCGCCGGCCGCGTGGATCCGGCGTGCCCTGCCCACCCGTCGGCGTGCGCTGGCCGCGGCGGCGGTGGTCGTCGTCCTGCTCGCCGCCGGAGTCGCCGGGGCCCTCCGGCCCGCCGAACCGGACCTGCGCACCGAGGCGGCGCTGGTCACCGTCCGGTCCGGGCCGACCGGCGACGAGCCGGTCGAACTGGACACCACGCTCTACCTGCCCCCCGCCGCGGCCGCCGACGCCCCGGTGCCGGCGGTGCTGCTCGGGCACGGCTTCGGCGGCACCAAGGAGTCGGTCCGCGCCGACGCCGAGGAGTTCGCCGAGCGCGGGTACGCGGTGCTGACCTGGACCGCGCGGGGCTTCGGCCGCAGCGGCGGGCAGATCCACCTGGACCACCCGGACTACGAGGTCCGCGACGCGCAGCGCCTGCTGGACTGGCTGGCCGCCCGCCCGGAGGTCGTCACCGACGCCGCCGGGGACCCGCGAGTGGGGGTGGTCGGCGGCTCCTACGGCGGTGCGCTGGCGTTGCTGCTCGCCGCGCAGGACCAGCGGGTCGACGCGATCGTGCCGATGATCACTTGGAACGACCTCGCCCGCTCCTTCCTGCCGGAGAACAGCGGCGAGGGGCCGGAGCAGGGAGTGCTCAAGAAGGGGTGGGCCGGGCTCTTCTTCGGCAGCGGCGGCAACCCCGGTCCGGCCTCGGTCGGCGGCTCCGGCCCGGCCGGCGGCCTTGCCCCCGGTGGCGGGTCCGCCCCGGGCGGCTCCCTCCCGGAGAACGCGGCCACCACGGCCGGCGCCATCGACCCCTCCTGCGGGCGGTTCGCCGCCGACGTGTGCGCCGCGTACCTGCGGATCGCCACCACCGGGCGCGCCGACCCGGATGCTGTCGCACTGCTGCGCCGCTCCAGCCCGGCCGGGAAGCTCGACCGGGTCGAGGCGCCGACGCTGCTCGTGCAGGGGGCGGCCGACACCCTCTTCCCGCTCACCGAGGCGGACGCGAACGCCCGGGAACTCGCCGCGACCGGCACCCCGGTCCAAGTGGCCTGGTTCACCGGCGGGCACGACGGCGGCGACGGCCCGAAGACCGACTCGGACCGGGTGCGGCACCTGACCGCGCAGTGGCTCGACCACTACGTCAAGGGCGAGGGCGCGGCCCCCGCCGACGACTTCACCTTCTCCCGGATCGCCGGGTTCGACGCCCTCGACCGGGGGCTGGTCGCCAGCGGCTTCCGCGCCACCGGCTACCCGGGCGTTGACGGCACCGGCCAGCAGCCGGTGTCGGTGAGCGGTCCGGCGCAGTCAATCGCCAACCCGCCGGCCGGCAACCCGGCCGCGATCTCGTCGGTGCCCTTCGCCGGGGAGCTCTCGTCGCTGCTCGACGGGGTCGCCGGGGACATCCCCGGCCAGCACGCCCGGTTCGAGTCCGCGCCGTTGTCGGCGGCCGTGGACGTGGTCGGCGCGCCGACCATCTCCATCCGGGCCGCGTCCCCGACCGGCACGGCCGTGCTCTTCGTCAAGCTCTACGACGTCGCCGGTGACGGGTCGGCGACCCTGCCGAACGGGCTGGTCGCGCCGATCCGGCTGACGGGGCTACCGGCGGCCGTCGAGGACGCCGAACCGGTCACCGTCACCCTGCCGGCGATCGTCCGCCGGATCGAGGCCGGGCACCGGCTGCGGGTCGTGGTGGCGACCTCCGACCAGGCGTACGCCACCCCGGTCGAACCGGCCGTCTACAGCGTGGCCCTGGCGAGCGGCGCGGTCACCCTGCCCACAGTCGCCAGTGAGCCGATCCCCACCGACGCCGTCGTCTGGCGTTGGGTCCTCGCCGGGCTGCTCGCCACGATCGTGGTCGGGCTCGTCGTGGTCGTCGCCGTCCTCCGCCGCCGGCACCGGCGTCGGGAGAGCCGGGTCCACCCGGCGTACGCGGGCGTCCCGCTCGCCGTCCGGGAACTGCGCAAGGAGTACGCGGACGGCTTCGTCGCCGTCTCCAACGTCGACTTCGAGGTGCACCCCGGGCAGGTGGTGGGCCTGCTCGGCCCGAACGGCGCGGGCAAGACCACCACGCTGCGGGTGCTGATGGGGCTGACCCAGCCGACCGCCGGCGAGGTCTACGTGTTCGGACACCGGCTGGTGCCGGGCGCCCCGGTGCTGTCCCGGATCGGAGCCCTGGTGGAGGGCCCCGGCTTCCTGCCGCACCTGTCCGGGCTGGACAACCTGAAGGCGTACTGGCGGGCGACCGGGCGGCCGTGGGCCGACGCGCACTTCGACGAGGCGTTGGAGATCGCCGGGCTGGGCACCTCGGTGCACCGGAAGGTCCGGACCTACAGCCACGGCATGCGGCAGCGGCTGGCGATCGCGCAGGCGATGCTCGGCCTGCCGGAGCTGCTGGTGCTCGACGAGCCGACCGACGGCCTGGACCCGCCGCAGATCGCCGAGATGCGCCGGGTCCTGCGGCGGTACGCCACCGGCGGCCGGGCGGTGCTGGTCTCCAGCCACCTGCTCGCCGAGGTGGAGCAGACCTGCACCCACGCGGTGGTGGTGACCAAGGGGCAGATCGTCGCGTCCGGCCCGGTCGAGGAGATCGTCGGCGAGTCGCCGAGCGTCCTGCTCGAGGTCACCGACCCGGTGGCCGCGCGGGAGGTGCTGGACCGGCTGGCGGGCGTCTCGGTGCTGCCCGACGGCGACGGGCAGCTCGTGGTGGACACCAACGGCACCGCCCGCAGCGAGGTGGTCGCCGAACTGGTGCGGGCCGGCATCGGGGTGGACCGGGTGGTGCCCCGGCGACGCCTGGAGGACGCGTTCCTGGCCCTGGTCGGCGAGAACTCTCGGGGAAGCGGGGATCGATGATGGCGCAGACGACGGTCGAACCCAACGCGGGTGACTCCGGCGGCACCCCGTCCGGTGCGGCGGCGGGCTACCGGCCCTTCGCCACGCTGCCGTTGCGGGCCGAGTTCCGGCGGCAGGCGTCGCGGCGACGGACCCAGCTCGCGCTGGGCTTCATGGTGCTGCTGCCGCTGATCATCCTGATCGCGTTCCAGTTTGACTCGGGCGACGACGACAACGGGCGCGGCGAGTTCGGCAGCCTGGTCGAGTTCGCCACCTCCGGCGGACTGAACTTCACCCTCTTCGCCCTCTTCGTCTCCGCGTCGTTCCTGCTGGTGGTCGTGGTGGCGCTGTTCTGCGGCGACACGGTGGCCAGCGAGGCAAGCTGGGGCAGCCTGCGCTACCTGCTCGCCGTGCCGGTGCCGCGGGCCCGACTGCTCGCGGTGAAACTAGTGGTGGCGCTCGCCTACTCGGGCATGGCGCTGCTCCTGCTCGCCGGCACCGCGCTGCTGCTCGGCACCGTGCGGTACGGCTGGGGGCCGCTGCGCAGCACCGTCGCCGCCGAACTGGAGCCGGGGGAGGGGCTGCTGCGGTTGCTGGCGGTGCTCGGCTACCTGGCCGTCGTACTGCTGGTGGTGGCGGGCCTGGCCGTGCTGCTGTCGGTGTCGACGGACGCCGCACTGGGCGCGGTCGGCGGGGCGGTGCTGCTCTGGATCCTGTCCAGCATCCTCGACCAGATCACCGCCCTCGGCGTGCTGCGGGCCTTCCTGCCGACCCACTACAGCACCGCCTGGCTGGGTCTGCTGTCAACGCCGATCCAGACCGACGACGTGGTCCGGGGAGCGATCTCGGCCATCAGCTACGCGACGCTCTTCTGGGGGCTGGCCTTCTGGCGCTTCACCCGCAAGGACGTCGTGTCCTAGCGGTACGCGGATGCTGTCGGTCCACCGGGCTCCGCGGTCGGTCCACCGGGCTCCGCTCCTGGCGGCAGGCAGTTGCGGTCGGTCCACCCGCGCTCAGCGGTGCCATCGGCTGTTCGCGGTCGTGGCGGCGTGCTGGCAGTCGGTGTGCCGGGACTGCCACTGCCGCAGCGCCTGCCGGATCAGCTCACCCTCGGCGTGGGCGGTCGTCGCCTCCCGGGTGAGTCGTTCCAGCTCGTCGGCGACGCGGTCGAGGTAGGCGTACACCTGCTCGGGGTCCAGGCCGCGCCAACGCCGCCGGGCGAAGGTCGCGGCGCGTACCTGGGATGAGAAGAGGCGTCGGGCTCGGTAGATCATGGCTGTCACGTCCTTTCGGTAGGTGCTGGGTCGGGGCGGCGCCGAGGCGGGCGGGGGCGACCGGCACGTCCGCGCGTGGCGTACCGGCCGGAGCCCGGCACCCGCCCCGGGCCCTTTCCCACGTCGCGGACCTTCGCGAGCGGGCGTCAGATGGTTGGGTGCCGGCGGTCAGATTCGGTGTGTCTTTGCTACTTCGCCGGGCCGGAGCGCGGCGTACGGGCAGCCTGCGCTGATCAGCTCCAGCAGCAGCACGGTGGCGGTAGCAGCGGCGGGCTACGTCTCGCGCAACTCCGCCATCATCTGCCCTATCGCCGGGGCGTTGCTGGCCGCCGAGGCTTCCGACGCTCTCATGTGAATCCCCTCCCTCCGAATGGATGCCGGGGCAGCGCGTACCCAATCCGAAAGGCTGCAGAATGCGCAAGGGCTGCCCCGGCATTGCCGGCCAGGATCCCGGCTAGGAGCGACGCGTCCAGCTGCCGAGCGAGGAGCATCGCTCTCTCGAGCGTAAGGTGTCTAAGGTGTCTAAGTCAACGTCGAAGTTGTAGGTGTTGAAGCTGGCGTGTTGGAATGGGCGGGCCGAGCGAGGAGTTGTCCGTCATGCCCAACCGCACCGCTGACTACGTCCGCGTCGTGGATTCGATCACTGCTCAGATTCGAGCGGGTGAGCTTGCGCCGGGAGACAAGCTGCCGACCTACGCGCAGCTCGCCGACCACTTCAAGATCAGTGTCACGACCGCCCAGGCCGCGCTGCGCATCCTTCGGGAGCGCGGACTGGTCGAGGGGCACCAGGGCAAGGGAACGTACGTCGCGGAGCGCCTCGATCCGGCGTAGCGCGTCGGGCGAAGGTCGCGGTGAGTACCTGCGATGAGCGCAGGCACCTCGGCAGATCATGACTGCCGTGGGATGATCGGATGGCCATGCCAGCCCGGAAGGATCCTGACCTGCCTGTGTTGCCGCTGAGCTATGCCGAGATCGCTGCGGACATCACGGCTCGCATTGAAGTTGGCGAGTATGAGCCAGGCGCCAAGTTGCCGTCCTACTTCCAGCTTGCCGATCTCTACTCGGTCTCGAAATCGACGGTTGCCCGCGCCGTGGCACTGCTGCGCGATCGGGGAGTCGCTGTCGGCGCACCGGGGCGAGGGGTGTACATCCGGCAGCCGGACCGTTGAGGGAGCGGGCCACCCGCCCCGGCGTGCCGGATGCGAGTGGCCCGTTGTCGGCTGGCGGCGCGACTTGGCCGCGCGTCTGGCTGATCGCGATCTGCCGACGAAACATCGATCCGCGCGTCGCGAGCTGCTACGTCAGGAAGCGGGTACGGCGCCGGCGCCCGATCAGGTAGCCCGCACCACCGAGGAGCAGTAGCGCGCCGCCGCGCCACCTGGATCACCGACTTCTACAACCGGCGCCGCCGGCACTCCGTCTGCGACTGGCGATCCCCCATCGACTACGAACGATCAGAGACCCGCGCCCTGAAGGCCCAGGCCGCATAACGGAGCCCTCCACGATTCCAGGGGATTGACAATCCAGCGTTCCTCCCAGTTCTGGGAGATGTAGCCGGGCTGTGGCTGGTGGCGGTCGCGTGCCTCGGGGACGAACACGACGAGGGTTCCTGGCCCGGTCCAGCCGTCGGCGAGCAGGCGCAGCGCGTCGGGTCGCCACGACGGCGCGTCGGGATCGCGGGGCATCGGCCCGGCGACGAACACGGATGCCTGCCAACTGTCGGGGGGTTGCTCGCCGGCGTGCACCACGACCGTCTTTCCCACGGGCTCTCCTTCTGCTGGGTGGCTGGTCAGAGCGGGATGCCGACACGTTCGCACAGGCCGCGCAGCTCTGCCCAGCCAGAGCCCCGTCGGGCCCGGTCCAAGGCGCCGCGCAGGGTTTCGGCCACGATCGGGGAGTTGCGTACGCGCTGCGGTGCGAGGCGTTCACCGACCAGGAGCATCCGTACTGCCTCGGTGTCTTTGCCGGTATTCGACAGTGCGCGGGCGAGGTCGATGTAGAACGCGGCCTGCCGGGATACGGCCGGTACAAGGTGTGGGGTAACGCTGCGGGCGATCTGCACGGCGTGGCCGGGGTCGTTGCCGTCGGCTTCCATGCTGATGCGCCAGAAGTTGATGTTGGTGGGGCCGAAGTGTAAGCCGAGCGCGTCGGATTGGCCGGTGCGTTCAGCGATATCGGCGGCCTCGGTGACGGCGGCGGCGGCACCGCTGATGTCGCCCTGGGCGTACTTGGCGAACCCGGACACGGTAACCAGTTGTCCCAGCAGTTCCAGGCCGCCGGGCTTTGACAGGTGTCCTTGCAGCGCGGTGGTGCCCTGGTCGGCGATGATTTGCGCGCGGGTGTAGAGGCCGACGCCGCTGGCGGCGTGGGCCTGCGACCAGGCGGCCATTCCCAGCATGATCGGGTCTTCCAGTGCGGTCGCGGCTTGCCGGGCGCGGTCGGCCACGAGTACGGCGGAGGCGGGTTCGCCGAGGTATCGGATGACGAACGAGGCCGCGTCGGCGGTGAAGACCAGGGCCTTGAGCGCTTCGGTGCGTTCGTGTCCGGCGGCTGCGGCGTGTAGACCGGCCAGGAGGTCGGGGAGTAGGCGGGCGGCCCCGAGGTAGTCGCAGCCGAACCGCAGCGCGGTCACGGTGTCGAGTTGCCGCAGCAGCGGCTGCAGCGGCCCGGCCGCGACGGTGGCTGGGTAGTCGAGGTCGGCTTCGATGATTGCCTTAGTGATGCCGTGGATCGCGTCGCGGGATTGACCCTTGTCGCCGGGTAGTACCCCGGTTGTGGTCAGGTCGGACAGCGGCACCCGCAGTGCGGTGGCGATCTCGGCGAGGAGGAACCGGTTGTCGGCCGACCGTAGGCCGTGCTCGATGCGCGACCAGGTGGTGTGGCTGATCCCGGTGACGCTGGCGGCGTAGCGGATCGACCAGCCGCGCTGCTGGCGTAGCAGTTTGATGCGCTCGCCGATCGGTTCGTCGGAGATCAGTCGCGGTGGCCGCATCCCACTTCTCCTTCCCCTGTGGATGATCGACTTATTCGGTTATGGCCTGCTACCAGCGTAGACGCTGTGGTGCCAGTTGGCACCAGTCACACCGACCGATGGATTTACGGTCGGGTCACGGGACGCGGCGGTCCGTGACTAAGCCTCCAGGCCGCTGCACCCGGACCTGTTGGCGAAAGCGAAGGACGGTCTTTGTCTAACCCGAGAGGGGGTACAGCCCATGGTTCGCTGGCTACTTCGCCGCCACCGTTCCGAACGGCCTACCTAACCCGCTGCGCGGGTTCCCGGGCGTCGGATCGGCCGGGCATTGTCGGTGTGACATACCGGATGAAGGGTGATGCCGGCGGCATCACGGCTAAACCTGCTAGACCTCATCCCACCCGTTGGGTTTCCGGAAGACGGGCCGAGGCGCGAGGACGTGCCGGTAGGGCAGTGAGGGAACGACATGGCGACGCTGATGCAGGACCACCCCGGTTGGCAGGAGACGAGCGGGGGTGCGTGGGTGCGAGTGATGCGGCGCTCCACAGAGCGGTGGCTGCTGACATGGCATGCCGGCGATGAGGTCGTCAGCACCACGTCTGCCGGCCGAGGCAACGGCCTACCTCCGGTGGTGGATCGCATAGAGCCGGTGGTGCCGGTGGGTGCGCTCGCCGTGCTCGCCCCCGCCGTGGAGGAGACCGGCCCGGTGCTGAGGGCGCGAAACGGTGACCTCTGGGACGCGATCGGTACGGCGATCATTCGGCAGGTCATCCGAGCCGGGCAGGCACGCATCATGTACGACCGGTTCTGTGTCGCACACGGCGAGGCCGTGGCGACCCCCTACGGTGTGCGCCACCTGTTCCCGTCGCCCGAGGTGGTCGCGGCCCTGCCGGTGGAGGCGTTCGCCGAGCTCGGCATGGCGTTCAAGCGACGGCCCTTAGCCGCAGCGGCCGAGGCGTACATCGGCAATGCGGAAAAGTGGGAGCAGCTCGACCCGCTCACCGTGGTGAAGGCACTGCAATCCGTACCGCGTATCGGGCCGTGGACCGCCGGCGCCGCCATCGCCGACGTCTCCGGCGACTTTTCCCTCTACCCCTATGCGGACCTTGCGGTCCGCACTTGGGCGCACCGCGCAGCACCCGGCGTCGCCTGGCCGGAGGACGAAGCCTCCTTCGGCGCCCTCTGGCGGCGCGATGCCGGAAACCACCTATCGGCACTCACATTGCTGACCCTCGCTTGGGGAGGAACGCATGTCCGTACACCATGACTACCCGTCCACGGCCGACATGACCGCCGGCCGGGTCGCCGGTCACGACTCCGCCCGCCCTCTCGACCTGCTGTTCGTCAACGCGCCCCTGCGTGACTACGCCGAACGCCCCCGGGTCAACGACTTCACCCTGCCCGTGCTCGGCATGGCCTACCTCGCCACCTACGCAGCCCGCCACGGCTTCAACGTCGGGGTGCTCGACGCCGAAGCGCACGGTATCCCGGTCGACGACACGGTGACCCTGGTCAGCTCCCTCCGGCCCCGGTGGGTGGGGTTGAACCTGCTCGCCCCCACATACGAGATCAGCGCCCGCATCGCCGACCGGCTCGACCCGGCTATCCGAGTCATGCTCGGCGGGCACCAAGCCAAGGCGATGCCAGGGCAGATCCTCACCGACCGGAGGATGCGCAACGCCTCCGCGCTGGTCCTCGGGGAGGGCGAAACCCGGGTCGTGGAGCTGCTGCGCGACCACCGTAGCCGCGCCGACCTACCCGGGATCATGTGGCTCGACCCGATACTGCGCACCACGGTGACAGGCGGGCGTCTCGGCGTGGGGCATCATCACCTGGCGCCTGACATCGACGCCTTGCCATACGTCGACCGCCGGTACCTCACGCGCGATCCTCGGGTAGCTGAGGACGGCCGTATCGAGGCGAACATGGTCGGCGCCCGCGGCTGCCCTTACGACTGCTCGTTTTGCGGCGCTGCCGTCAGCGCCAACCCCGATGTGACGATCCGGGTTCGTGCGCCGGAGAACATCCTTGGCGAGATGTCCGACCTGCGAGAACGGTACGGGGTGACGGCGTTTCGCTTCGTTGACGACCTGTTCCTCGGCGCCCGCCGGGTCATCGACGCGATGATGAAGGCGTTCGCCTGCGCCCGGGTCGGCGAGTGGGCAGTGTGGGATGCCACGGGGCGCATCAATGTTCTCGCCAGGGTCAGCGACACCGGACTCGACCGGCTCGTCGGTAACGGGCTGCGCGAGGTGGCGCTCGGGATCGAATCCGGTAGCCCGCGAGTGCTCCAATACATCGACAAGCGGATCAACCCGGATATGATCCGGACCGTGGTGCGCCGGCTGTGCGAGCGCGGCATCGCCGTCAAGGGCTACTTCATTCTCGGTTTTCCCGACGAGAGCCCGGAGGAACTGGGCGAGACTGTCCGCCTGGTCCAGGAGCTGTGGGCGCTGACCGACCGGCTACCCGGCAGGTTCCGAGCCAGCGTGTTCGAGTTCCGGCCCTACCCCGGGACACCGGAGTGGACACGACTCATGTCCACCGGCCGCTACACCCCGGCGCAGCTTCTCGCCTACGACGCGGTGGACCTGACCAGCGACGGTGCGGATGAGGCGATGCGCGGCCGTGACGAGTTCAACTTCTCCGTGGGCATTCAGTTCGGCGGCGTCCCAGTCACCGAGGTCCGCCGCCACCTCGCCGAGTTGACCCGCGAGCAGCACGCCCGAATCGCGGTGCGCGCATGAGCCGGGAGGGCTTCTTCGTCGTTCTCGACGGCCCCAGCGGGGTCGGTAAGTCCACGCTCGCCCGGCTGCTCGCCGAACGGCTAAACGGTGCCGGGCACCGATGCGTCGTGACGAGGGAGCCCTCCACGGGACCGATCGGCATAGTGGCCCGCGACGGCACCCACGCCTTCCACGGGCTCACGCTCGCCTGTCTGGTTGCCGCTGATCGCTATCACCACCTCGCCACCGAAATCCGACCCGCGCTGGCCGCCGGCTACATGGTGATATGCGACCGCTATCTACCGTCGTCGCTGGTGCTGCAACGGCTCGACGGCGTCCCCACCGAGTATGTGTGGAGCCTCCACGTCCACGCGGACCGCCCGCACCTGACCATCATCCTGGCCGGAGACCCACAGCTCTGCCAGCACCGCGCAGCCCAACGCGGCACCTACAGCCGCTTCCACAACGGCATCGCTGGCGAGATCGAGGCATACCGCGAAGTAGCCTCCGTCCTGGACACAGCGGGCTACCCGACCATCACCTACGACATCGGCCATGGCCCTCCGGAACAGGTCGCGGACGCCTTGAGTCTGCGGATCCTCGCCTTCCTCGCCTGCTAACCAGCCGTCGCCGGCTGCCGAACAAGCTGGTCGTAGGTCGCGCCCGTGCGCTCAAGCGGCGCCCCCAGCGACGCCACCCACCGGGCCAGTTGCGCCTGCGTGCGGCCCATATTGTCGGTGCCAACGGCGATCGCCTCCACCTCGAGGAACGCGCCGGCCCCGTCGACCTCGTCCAGACACAAGACGTAATCATCCACGCGAGCGGTACGGCGCTGCTTGGAGAAACGCACGGTGGGTCGGTAGCCCATGGCCAGGATCGCGTGGTGCATCTGTTCCCGGTCGTTCACCACTGTCTCGAACTCGCGGCACGCCAACACGTTGTCAACCGGAGTCTTCGCCGTGAACGTGCAATGCCCATCCTGGGTCCGCAGCCGCACAAACGTGACCCCAGTCCGAGGCTCACCGTCCCGCCAGGTCTCGGGGGCATACGCCTGGTCGTCCTGATGCGTCGGCGGTGACAACTCGATCCCCCGCAGCGCCAGCACACGAGCCACCTCAGCAGGGTCGAGTACGCGGTACTTGACCTCAATCTCACCACTCACACACGTCAGCTTTCCCTACAGGGCCGCGATGATCAAAGCGCTCGCTTGGACCGACTGTCGCCTCGCTTCGGCCACCGTTGGGAGTCGCTGCAAGACGTGGCTACTGGGATAGGAGTGGCATCAACCATCGATGTCGCTTCCCGGCGCCAGCTGGCAGCGCTGCCGCACCCACTACGCCGCGAACCTCATGTCGATCACCCCGAAAGCCTCCTGGCCCTAAGTGAAAACCCTGCTGCACTCCGTCTACGACCAGCCCGACGCCGCCTCCGTCCACGCCCAGTACGACCGACTCACCGACATCATCGCCGAGAAACCGCCCGCCGTCGCCGAGCGCCTGGACACCGCCCGCGCCGACGTGCTGGCCTTCACCGCCTTCCCGAAGGAACTTTGGCCTCAGATCTGGTCCAACAACCCCCAGGAGCGGCTGAACCGTGAGATCCGCCGCCGCACCGACGTCGTCGGGATCTTCCCCGACCGCAACGCCCTGATCCGCCTCGTCGGCGCTGTCCTTGCCGAACAAAGATCACGGCTTCCGGTGGCGCGACCTCAAGCGAAACGGTCATTGCGAAGACTGAGTCCACAAGCGTATAAACGAAAGAAGTCTTTCGTTTGGGAGTGTCGATGGAGTCGAACGAGCCGGAACGCCGGGTGCGCGTGCAGGACGCGACCAAACTGCGGGCGCTCGCGCACCCGTTGCGCCTGCGGCTGTTGCGCTACTTGCTGGCCGCCGGCTCGAGAACCGCAGCGCAGTGCGCCGAGGCGCTCGGCGACACCGGGTCGAACTGCAGCTATCACCTGCATCAACTCGGCCGTCACGGCCTTATCGAGCGGGTTCCCGCCGAGGGGGCCAACCGGCGTGACCGGCCTTGGCGTGCCGCCTCCGTCGGGTTCGAATTCCTGCCCGAGCCGGGTGATGTCGACGGTCAGCAGGTCAACGCGGCGCTGACTGCGCTCGAGCTTGAGGAGTTCTTCCGGGCGCTGCAGCGCTACCAGCACCAGCAGCACAAGCTGACGGACGAGTGGCGGGAGAGCGCGATCTTTCACCACTACACGCTCTCGGTTACCCCTGAGGAGTTGCGGCACCTCAAGCTGACTCTGGACGCGGTCATCCGGCCCTACCTGCGTCCGATGCGCAACGCGCCTCCGGGGGAGGCCCGGCCGGTCAGTCTCAGTCTGCAGGCATACCCCACGCCTGAGTTCATCTGAGTTGTTCACGCTACTGCGCCACCGTGGAGTCGTTCTGATTCTGCTCGCCGGGCTCTCCTCGACCGTGGCGAGTTGGCTGCTGCTCACCGGGCTGCCGATCTATGTGTTCGGGGTGACCGGTTCGGCGTTCATCACCTCCGCGGTCTTCCTCGTCGAGTTGCTGTGCGGCATTACCCTTGGATCGTTCGCCGGTGCCCTGGCCGACCGCTTCGACAGGTTCCGGCTCATGAGCTGCGTCGCCGTGCTCCAGGCGGTGGCGGTGATCCCCCTGCTGGGTCAACCTGAGCACCACCTGTGGGTCATCTCGCTGGTCGCCGGGGCCCAGGCGGTGCTGACCCAAACGTTTGACTCCGCCCGCAACGCCGCGTTGCCGGGCATCGTCGAGGCCGCGCACCTGGTGCGCGCCAACAGCATGGTGGCGCTCAATGTTAGCGTGGGGCGGCTCATCGGCGGCTCGCTTGGCGGATTCGCGATCACCCGCGAGGGCACCCGTTACCTGGCCGTCGGCGCCGCTGTGGCCTTCGTGGTCGCGGCGGTCCTGGTCACAGCCGCCCGCCGGGCTGCGGACCAGTCCAATCCGTCGGGGACGCCGGAGCGTACGGCGTCGTTCTTCGCCGCCTGGCGGTCCGGCCTCGCGGCGATGCTGCGCAACCGCAGTGTGTGCGTGACGTTTCTGAGCGTGGCGCTGAGCGGTATCGCGCAGGGTCTGTTCGTAGTGCTCTTCGTGGTCTTCGTCAGCCGCGCGCTGCAGGCTGACAGCACGCTCACCGGCATGCTGCGGGGTGTCCAGGCGATCGGCGGTGTGGCGGGCGGGCTTATTGTCGGCACACTCGGCGCGCGACTCAGTCCCCGGCTGCTGATGAGCCTTGGCGCCACCACGTTCGGCCTGCTCAGCTTGGTGATCTGGAACGGACCGGCGGTCACCCGTCAGCCCGGGTGGTACATCCTGCTGTTCATCCTGGTCGGGGCGCCCGGCATCGCCTACAACAGCGGAGCCTTCGCGCAGATTCAACAAAGCGTGCCCGACACCGACCTGGGCCGGGCCTTCGGTGGCTACTACGCGATATACAACGCATCACAGGGGCTGGGCATGGCAGCCGCCGGTCTGCTTGGCGACGCGTTCAGCGTCGTGCTCGTCCTCAACGTGCAGGCCGCGCTCTACCTGGCCTCCGGAGCGGTCGCCTACCTGGGCCTGCGCGCGGTCCTGCGGCAGCGCCGCGACCTGCGACAGCGCTCCACCATCGACATTGGGTAGATCCTGATCGGGGAGTCGCTGTCAGAGCACCGAGGCGAGGGTGTGTATCCGGCAGCAGGACCGCTCCCCGAGCACCAGATACCGACTGGTCAGCGGGCTACGCCGCCGTATCAGCCCGGAGAGCCGTCCCTAGCGTCATCGGCGGTCGCCGGGGCGGCACCGAACAGGCCCAACTGCAGTAGGCGTTGGTTGGCGGCGCTGCGGCGGGCCAGCACCTGCGCATCGAACATGGGCCGGTCCAGGTTGGGCTGCATGACCGGCTCCAGTAGTAGTGGGCCGAGAATCAGGCACAGCATCTGGAACGGCGCCCACTCGAGGTCTGCGTCCGTCTGGCCGTTCTCGGTCGTGATCAGCCGTTCCAGTTCGGTACGAGCACCCGCCAGCAGGCGGCCAAACAGCGCGGCGCTGGCCGGGCTCTCCTCCTGCAGTGCCCGGCGCAGATAGCCGCGCAGCACCGGGTCGGCGCCGAATATCCGCGCGGACACCTCGCCCAGCGACGCCATCAGATCCGTGCCGCTCGGATCCAGTTCCCGAAGGGCAGTGCCGAGCCGGGCGAGAACCTCCTCGTCGACGGCGGCGCGCAGCCCTTCCTTGGAGCCGAAGTGGTGCATCACCAGGGCCGGCGACAGGCCGGCCTCGGCGGCTACCGCGCGGGCCGAGGTGGCGGCGAAGCCGCGCTGCGCGAACAGGCGCAGGGCCGCCTCGCGCAGCCGCGCCCGCCCGGTCAGGTCCGACGGCGACGCTTGCATGCCAGCACGGTATGTCACCGCACCGGCACCGCCCCGCAGGAGCTTCCGGCAGCGGGGATCTCCGGGTTCCACCTGATCCAGGCTGAACGGCTGTTCAGTACGCTGAACCTATGGCCAGTCTCGTGGACAAGCCCGCCGCCCCCGCATCCCGCACTACCTGCGAATTGCCATGATTTCGGGACGCCTTCGCCGGTCACCACCGGCTCACCCGCGCCATGGCCGCCAACTCCTACCCGATCTACATCATCCACCTGCCGATCGTCGTCGTCCTGCAGTTCGCGTTCGCCCGTGCGGGTCTACCCACCTTGGCCACCTTCGCCGCCGTTGCCACCCTCGGCGTGGTCATCAGCGTCGCCGCCGCCGTGGCAATCCGCCGCCTGCCCGGCCTCCGCACGATCCTGTGACCGCCACCCAACTCCCCACCCTGGCCACGATCGTCGAGGCCGCATCGAGCCGGCAGCCGATGCTGATGACGTAGGCTTCTTCAGCCTCGCGAGGGGGCGGTTACCAGCGCTCCTGACGGCCAGGCCGTCACGGGGAGTGAAGCGGTGGCCGTCGTCACGATGGCCGAGTGGCGGACGATGGCGCTTGCGGGGTGAATCACATTCCGCCACAGAGTGGGACCGGGCGGTCATCGGCCGTCGTCGCCGGCCTAGACTCGGCGGCACAACTGAATGCCTCATCCAGAGGGGCTGAGGGACACGGCCCGACGACGCCCCGGCAACCACCCACGTGATCACCCAGAGTGATCGGCGGGGCAGGTGCCAATTCCGGCCCCGCCGCAGAGTGCGACGCGGGGGCAGATGAGAGGAATCTCGAGATGACGTCCACCCTCGCCCCGTCCGGGATCGACCCCGCCGCCAGCCCGGCCCGGGCCCTGATCTGCCGCGCCTGCTCGGCCCGGTACCCGCTCGTCGCCCAGCACGCCTGTTACGAGTGTTTCGGCCCGCTGGAGGTCGACCACGATCCCGCCGCGCTGGCCGCTGTCACCCGTGAGCAGATCGAGGCCGGCCCGCGCAACATCTGGCGGTACGCGCCGCTGCTGCCGGTCGGTCAGGACCCGGCCACCCGGGTCACTCTCGACCCGGGCTTCACCCCGCTGGTCGCGGCCCCGCGGCTGGCCGCCGAGTTGGGCCTCACCGCGCCGCTGTGGGTCAAGGACGACAGCGCCAACCCGACCCACTCGTTCAAGGACCGGGTGGTGTCGGTGGCGTTGACCGCCGCCCGGTCGTTGGGCTTCACCCGGTTCGCCTGCGCCTCCACCGGGAACCTGGCCAACTCGGTCGCCGCGCACGCCGCCCGGGCCGGCGCCCCGTCGGTGGTGTTCATCCCCAGCGACCTGGAGCAGGGCAAGGTGCTCACCACCGCCGTGTACGGCGGGGACCTGGTCGCGATCGACGGGTCGTACGACGACGTGAACCGGCTCTGCGGCGAGTTGGTGGAGACCGACGAGTTCGAGGACACCGCCTTCGTCAACGTCAATGTGCGGCCCTACTACGCCGAGGGCTCGAAGACGCTCGGCTACGAGGTGGCCGAGCAGCTCGGCTGGCGAATCCCCGCCCAGGTGGTGATTCCGATGGCCTCCGGTGAGCTGCTGACGAAGGTCGACAAGGCGTTCGCCGAGTTGGTCGAGATCGGCCTGGTCGAGGCGCCGGCCGGCGGCTGGCGGGTGTTCGGGGCGCAGTCGGCGGGCTGCAGCCCGATCGCCGCTGCCCTGCACGCCGACAGTGACACCATCAACCCGGTCAAGCCGACCGGCATCGCCAAGTCGTTGAACATCGGTGACCCGGCCGCCGGCCCGTACGCCCTGGAGTCGGTCCGCCGGACCGGTGGTTGGATGGCGGCGGCCGACGACGACGAGATCCGGGCCGGGATCCGGCTGCTCGCCCGTACCGCCGGGGTCTTCGCCGAGACCGCTGGCGGGGTGACCGTGGCGGTGCTGCGAAAGCTTGTCGAGTCCGGCCGGCTCGACCCGACCGCCGAGACGGTGATCTTCAATACCGGTGAGGGGCTGAAGACCCTGGACGCGGTGGCGGATCAGGCGGGCCCGAGCCACCGGATCAAGGCGTCGCTGCGGGCGGCCCGGGATGCCGGCCTGATGGGTTGATACGTCATTTAGTGATTGATGAGCCCCGGACTGCGTGAAACCTGCCCGTGCGGGCTTGACGTCCGGTTTTTCATGGCGAAAAATAGCTAGTGCGGGAGGGCTCTCGCCGGAGACTATGTTCTTTCGACCCAGCGCCAGCGGCGTTGTGCGGGAGTCCCTTCCGACCACCCCAAATTTTCCTGCCGCCGCCCTGGCTTCCTGCCTGGTTGCGAAGATCCGGCCCGTCGATAAATAGCTGGACCAGCCAGCGCCTCGTGGCGGAGGCTGCGGGCATGGGCATCACCGTCACCCCCTTCGGCCCCGCCGACGACCACGCGATCGACGCGGCGGTCCGGATCGAGGCGGCAGCCGCCGCCGCTGATCTGCCTGACTTTCCGCTCTTCTGCCCGCAGCGGTTCATCGGGACCGTGCGGCATCCGTTGCCCGGCAACGCGCCCGTGCACCTGCTGGCCCACCTCGATGGTGCGGCCGCCGGCCTGGTCACCCTGGAGTTGCCGCAGCTGGACAACACCGAGAACGTCTTCGTCGACCTGACGGTGCATCCGGCCGTTCGGCGCCGGGGGGTCGGGCGGGCACTCTTCGATCGCGCGGTCGAGCTGGCCCGGGAACACCGGCGTAAGCGACTGACCGCGATGACCCTGGACACGGTGGTGGCCGGTGCCGCCTTCGCCCGGACGCTCGGGGCGGACTCCGTGCTGGCCGACGTCCGCCGCGAGCTGGACCTCGGCCGGCTCGACCCCGCGGCGCTGGCCCGTCTGCTGGCCGAGGCCGAGGACCGGGCCGCCGACTACCAGCTGGTGTTCTGGCAGGGCCATACCCCGGAGGAGTACCAGGCCGACGTCGCCTACCTCGAGGGGCGACTCGTAAGCGACGTGCCGATGGGGGACCTGGTGTGGGAGCCGATGCGGTACGACGTCGAACGGGTCCGGGCCACCGACCTCGCGCTGGACGCCCGCGGCCGCCGTCGCTACCACACCGGGGTACGCCACCGGGCTTCCGGCCGGCTCGTCGCGTGGACCATGCTCGACGTGGCGGCCACCGTCGACTGGCACGCGCTCCAACAGATCACCATCGTGGACCCGGAGCACCGGGGGCGCCGCCTCGGCCTGCTCGTCAAGCTCGAAAACCTGCGGTACCTGCGGTCCCACGAACCGGCGGTGCGGGTCATCAACACCTTCAACGCCGCCGCCAACGACCACATGATCGCCATCAACGAGCAGCTCGGGTTCCGGGTGGCGGACCATTGGACCAACTGGCAGTTGGCGATCTGATCTGTGACGCAGCCCTACTGATCGTGCTGACATCTGTTGCATGATGTCGGGCATGACGGAGACCCCGCACCCCCTGTACGACAGGCACGCCGAGACCCTCGACCGGGCGCTGACCGCCATCTCGCAGCGCGGGTACTGGTCCGCCTACCCGGAGTCGCCCAGCCCGCGGGTGTACGGCGAGACCGCCGCCGACGACGGCAAGGCGGCCTTCGAGGCGTACCTCGGTCGTGACTTTCCCCTGGACCAGGCCGGCGCCGGGAGTACGGTCCGGACCGAGGTCAGCCCCTTCGGCGTTGACCTGGGCGTCGGCTACCCGCACGCGAGCGCGGACCAGCTCACCACCGCCGCCGCCACGGCACTGCCGTCGTGGCGGGACGCCGGCCCCCGGGCCCGGGTGGGTGTCTGCCTGGAGATCCTGGATCGGCTGCACCGCAACGTCTTCGAGCTGGCCAACGCGGTGCAGTTCACCAGCGGGCAGGCGTTCGTGATGGCCTTCCAGGCGGGCGGTGCGCACGCGTTGGACCGGGCGTTGGAGGCGCTCGCCTACGCGTACGCGGAGATGACCCGGCACCCGGGCACGGCCGGCTGGGAGAAGGCGGCGGGCAAGGGCGAACCGCTGCGGATGACCAAGACCTTCCACGTGGTGCCGCGGGGCGTCGCGCTGGTGATCGGCTGCAACACCTTTCCGACCTGGAACTCGTACCCGGGGCTCTTCGCCTCGCTGGTCACCGGCAACCCGGTGATCGTCAAGCCGCACCCGCGCGCGGTGCTGCCGCTCGCGATCACGGTGCGGTACGCCCGCCAGGTGCTCGCCGAGGCCGGCTTCGACCCGAACCTGGTGCAGCTCGCCCCCGAGGCGCCGGGCGAGAAGCTCGCCTCGACGCTGGCCCAGCATCCGGCGGTACGGATCGTCGACTTCACCGGCTCCTCCGAGTACGGCGACTGGCTGGAGGCCAACGCCCGGCAGGCGCAGGTCTACACCGAGAAGGCCGGCCTGAACGCGGTGGTCATCGACTCCACCGACGACTTCAGCGGAATGTGCCGCAACCTGGGCTTCACACTGACCCTGTACAGCGGCCAGATGTGCACCACCTCGCAGAACATCCTGATTCCCCGGGACGGCATCGAGACCGACCAGGGGCACAAGAGCTTCGCCGAGGTGGCGGCCGGCATCGCGGCGGCGGTTGGCAAGCTCACCGCCGATCCGGCGCGCAGCGTGGAGTTGACCGGCGCGATCGTCAACGACGGGGTGTTGGAGCGGCTGGACGAGGTGACCAAGGTCGGTGAGTCGGTGCTGGAGTCCCGTGCCGTCACCCACCCGGCCTTCCCCGGCGCGGTGGTCCGGACGCCGACCATCGTCCGACTGCACGCCGACGACACCGCCGTGTACACCCGGGAGTGGTTTGGCCCGATCTCGTTCATGATCGGGACCGACTCGACCGGGCACAGCCTGGAGCTCCTGCGCGCCACGGTAGGTGAGCAGGGTGCGTTGACCGCGGCGGTCTACTCGACCGAGGAGGCGGTGCTGGACGCGGCCGAGGCGGCGGCGGTCGAGGTCGGGGTGCACCTGTCGGCGAACCTGACCGGAGGCGTCTTCGTGAACCAGTCGGCGGCCTTCTCCGACTTCCACGGCAGCGGCGCGAACCCGGCGGCCAACGCGGCTCTCACCGACGGTGCCTACGTCGCCAACCGGTTCCGGATCGTGCAGAGCCGTCGCCACGTCTGAGTAAGACCCACCCCTCGGGGCTGCGGGGGTGCGCAAGCCCGGCTCCGGCCGCACGTTCATGATCTGTACCAGCGGGGCACTTCCGGGCGGACGACACCTTCGCGGCGTTGTCCGCCCGGCGCCCCTGGTGCCCTGGCGGCGAAGACGAGCTAGGGCTTGCGAGCGATGCCGGCCCAGTAGTAGGCGGCGTGCGGGTCGCTGGGCGGGCCGTCGTCGGGCTGCCAGGCCGCCACCGGGACGATTCCCGGCTCCACCAGCTCCCAACCCGCGAAGAACCGGGCCACCTCGTCGCGGCTGCGGGGTACGAGGGTCATGCCGCTGTCAACGGCAGCGTCAACGGCCGTCTTGACGGCCTCCGGGTTGAAGTCGCCGGTCGGATGGGTGATCGCCACGTAGCTACCGGACGGCAGGGCGTCCATCAGTACGCGAATCTTGCGCCACGGGTCCTCGGCGTCCTCGAGCAGCATCAGGGTCGCGACTATCGTCAGGGCGACCGGCCGGTTGAGGTCAAGTACCTCGCGCAGTTTCCGGTGGTTGACAATCAACTCCGGCTCACGCAGGTCGGCGTGGAGGTACTCGCTGCACCCCTGCTCAGTGCTGATCATCAGGGCTCGGGCGTGGGCCAGGACGATGGGGTCGTTGTCGACATAGACCACTCGGGTCTCCGGGGCGATCTCCTGGGCTACCTCGTGCAGATTCGGCCTGGTGGGGATGCCGGTGCCGACGTCCAGGAACTGCCGCACGCCGGCCTGTCCGACCAGGTAGCGGGCCACCCGGTGGACAAATCGACGGTTCTCGGCGGCCATGGACCGCACCGTTGGGATCGCCGATATCAGGGCCTCGGCGACGGCCCGGTCAGCGGCGAAGTTGTCCTTGCCCCCGAGCCAGTAGTCGTAGATCCGCGCGGAATGCGGCACACCATTGTCTATTGCGGACGAACGGGGCCGCTGCTGATCTTCCGTAGCCGGGTTACTGCTGGGCACGGTCACCTCCTACTAAGGACGCTCGTGGAGCGAGCGGCGTTCAGCCTAGCCGGACATCGACGCCAGCGACATTCCCCGAGACCAGTGCGGCTGGGGTCCGGGTGGCACCGGGTGCACTCCTGGCCGGGCCCGCCGATCGGTGTTCGGGTTGGTGGCCCGGACTCGTTCGGTGTCGTACCGCACCCGTTCGGTGTCGTACCGCACCCGTTCGGTGTCGTACCGTGTCCTTCAGGCCGGGCGGCGCATCTGCAGCTCGGTGAGGGCCGGGATCGTCGGGTGCGGAAGGCGGCGGCCGGTGTCGACGAACCCCAACCGACGGTACGCCCGGTAGGCCCGCTCGTTGCCGACCACGACCTCCAGCATCAGCTCTGGACGACCGCAGGCGCGGGACCAGTCGGCCACCGCGTCGATCAGGTCGGGCAGCAGTCCGCGGCGCCGCCAGGACGGGGTGATGTAAACGGCGAAGATGACGGTGAGCCCCGGTTCGTCCGAAGTCGCCGTGCCCCCGGCATGTCCGACCAGCCGGCCGCTCGGGTCCGCGACGAACTGCGCGTTGGTGCTGCCCGTCGCGGTGTACGCGATGCGCGCCGCGTAGTCGGCGTGGGGGCGGGCCGCCGCGTCGGCAAGCGTCTCCAGGAAGGCCAGCGGTGCGTCGGCGAGCATCTCCAGCCGCAGTGCCCGCATTCGGGCGGCGTCGGCTGGCTGGACCCGACGGACCCGCGCCCGCCGGGTCGATGCCGGCCCCGGGGTGGGATCGCTCGTCATGTCGGTTATTTATCACAACGATGCCCGACGATGGGAGCTGCTCACCGCATGTCCGATTTGTGGTCGTGCGCCGTCGTCACGCCTCGTGTAGCGTGCGATTTCGGTCACCGGTTCAGCGGCCGTCGCCGATCGTCGAACCGGTGCCACCCGTCGGCCGGCGTGCCGGCTCGGCCGGGGTGAGTGGAGTCGCGCAGAGTTAGGAAGTGCACCGTGGCACAGGGCACCGTGAAGTGGTTCAACGCCGAAAAGGGCTACGGCTTCATCGCCGTTGACGGGGGGCAGGACGTCTTCGTTCATTTCTCTGCAATCGAGATGGACGGCTACAAGGCGCTGGATGATGGCCAGCGGGTGGAGTTCGAGATCGCCCAGGGGCAGAAGGGCCCGCAGGCCGAACGGGTGCGCGTCGTCGCCTGAGCGACCGGCGTTGCCACGGGGGCGATCGGCGTAACGGTCGTCCCCAATGTTGTCGCCGCCCAGCCGACCGGCTCGGTGACGCTCGGCTGGGTCTGCCGGCCGCCCGCTGGGTCTGCCGGCCGCCCGCTGGGTCTGCTGGCCGCCCGCTGGGCCCCGGCTGCTGTTCGTTCGTGCCCCGGCTCTCGCCGCACCGTCACCTTCCGAGCCTTACTCGAGGAAAGAACGAGCCCTACCTGAGGAAGCAGGTAGGGCTCGTTGTCGTTGCTGCCGCATGGTCGGCGTGCGAAGGGCTGGTGAGGGTGGTTCGGCGGCCGGTGGAAGTCGACTGCCCTGGGCGATCGTGCTTGCACTCGGCAAGGGGGAGTGCTAAACAGGTCATTGGCACTCGCATACCGTGAGTGCCAATGGTCGGGGCGGGAGGGCCACGGTTGCAGCGGCGTCGCAGGACGCGGGTGCGGCAGTTGGCCGGTCGTCGCGGGCTATCCGGCCCGGCCGACAGACGTCGCCGTCGCCAGGTGGCGACGTCTGAAGGTGCGTAACCAGGCGGCCCATCCGGGAGACACCCTCTCGGGTGGCCGTGAGTGTCCAGGAGGACAACGCCGTATGGCCAAGATGATCGCGTTCGACGAGGAAGCTCGCCGCGGCCTCGAGCGGGGCATGAACCAGCTCGCTGACGCTGTGAAGGTGACCCTCGGCCCCAAGGGCCGTAACGTCGTGCTCGAGAAGAAGTGGGGCGCTCCCACCATCACCAACGATGGTGTGAGCATCGCCAAGGAGATCGAGCTCGAGGACCCGTACGAGAAGATCGGCGCTGAGCTGGTCAAGGAGGTCGCGAAGAAGACCGACGACGTTGCCGGTGACGGCACGACGACGGCGACCGTCCTGGCCCAGGCCATGGTCCGTGAGGGCCTGCGCAACGTGGCTGCCGGCGCCAACCCGATGGCCCTGAAGCGGGGCATCGAGACCGCGGTCGCCAGCGTCTCGGAGGAGCTGCTGAAGCTCGCCAAGGACGTCGAGACCAAGGAGCAGATCGCCTCCACCGCCTCCATCTCCGCTGGTGACCCCAGCGTCGGCGAGATCATCGCCGAGGCGATGGACAAGGTCGGCAAGGAAGGCGTCATCACCGTCGAGGAGAGCAACACCTTCGGCCTGGAGCTCGAGCTCACCGAGGGTATGCGCTTCGACAAGGGCTACATCTCCGCGTACTTCATGACCGACCCGGAGCGGATGGAGGCCGTCTTTGACGATCCCTACATCCTGATCGTCAACAGCAAGATCTCCTCGGTCAAGGACCTGCTCCCGATCCTGGAGAAGATCATGCAGTCGGGCAAGCCGCTGCTGATCATCGCCGAGGACATCGAGGGCGAGGCCCTGGCGACCCTGGTCGTCAACAAGGTCCGGGGCACCTTCAAGTCCGTCGCCGTCAAGGCCCCGGGCTTCGGTGACCGCCGCAAGGCCATGCTCGGTGACATCGCCATCCTCACCGGTGGTCAGGTCATCAGCGAGGAGGTCGGCCTCAAGCTGGACGCCGTCAGCCTCGACATGGTGGGTCGCGCCCGCAAGGTCGTGGTGACCAAGGACGAGACCACGATCGTCGACGGTGCCGGCGACGCCGAGCAGATCCAGGGTCGGGTCAACCAGATCCGGGCCGAGATCGACAAGAGCGACTCCGACTACGACCGGGAGAAGCTGCAGGAGCGGCTGGCCAAGCTGGCCGGCGGCGTTGCGGTGATCAAGGTCGGCGCGGCCACCGAGGTCGAGCTGAAGGAGCGCAAGCACCGCATCGAGGACGCCGTTCGCAACGCGAAGGCTGCCGTCGAGGAGGGCATCGTCCCGGGTGGTGGCGTCGCGCTGGTGCAGGCCGGCAAGACCGCCTTCGACAAGCTCGACCTGACCGGTGACGAGGCGACCGGCGCCCAGATCGTCAAGATCGCGCTGGACGGCCCGCTGCGGCAGATCGCCGTCAACGCCGGCCTCGAGGGTGGCGTCGTCGTCGAGCACGTCCGTGGCATCGAGGCCGGCCACGGCCTGAACGCCGCGACCGGTGGCTACGTGGACCTGATGGCCGCGGGCATCATCGACCCGGCCAAGGTGACCCGTTCGGCGCTGCAGAACGCGTCGTCGATCGCGGCGCTCTTCCTCACCACCGAGGCCGTTGTGGCGGACAAGCCGGAGAAGACCCCGGCTGCTCCGGCTGGCCCGGGCGGCGGGGAAATGGACTTCTGAGTCCAGTTTCGCGAGACCGGAGGGGCGGGCCGCTCGGCGGTCCGCCCCTTTGCGTGGCTACGTTGGCAGCGGCCGTTGGTTGCGCCGCTTCTGCGTCTGGTCGTACGGCTGGGGTGCCGGGACCGGCTCGTCTACGACCGGCACCGGTTCGTCGGCGGGCGGCTCGTCGGCGCCGTCCATCTCCGCCTGCTGCTCGGCATCGCCGACGTCGAGGCGGTCATAGGGCAACGGCGGCCCGGGCTGTTCGTCTTCCGTCGTCATGTGGGCCTCCTCCACCGAAACGGTAGGGGCCGTTGCCGGCTAATGGGGGCGAATGACGCTATCGGATGATCTATCCCATTCGTCGGTTATTGCTCCCCGAGGCTCCGCCGGTACCCGAAGAAGACCCGCTCGATCCGGGCACCCGCGCTGCCCGAGTAGAACCGAACCGGCCCCACCCAGCCGATCTGCGCCCGCGTGATCCCCGCGGCCCGCTGGTCGGCGAGGCAGCGACGCAGCAGCACCCCACCGATCCCGGACCCGGCCGCGGCCGGCGCGGTGCCCATCGGGCCGAACCAACCCGGCCGGGATGAACCCCAGGCGGCGAAGCCGAGGAGGTCGCCGTCGCGTTCGGCGAGGTGGCAGCCGGCCCGGTCCCGGCCGATCGACTCGGCCACCTCCGCGGCCCAGGTGCCGTCGAAGGTCCCCGACACGAATGCCGTCAGCGCCGGCAGATCCGCCGAGTCCGCCCGCCGTACCGTCACCCCCTGACCGGCCAGCCGCTGCTCCGTCGGTGCCGTCGGCCGTAGTGCCGGGCTCCCGGCGCCGGCGAGGTCGGCGGTCATGTTCCAGGCTGTACTGTCCCGGGCGTACCCGAGCGCCTCCGCCGCGCAGATCGCCGGCGTGTAGCGCACATCAATGCCGGGCCAGGCATAGTACGGCGGATTGCCCGCCAGCCGTACCTCCCTCGCCCCGAGCCCGGCGAACTGTTGCTCGGCGCGCGACACCAGCGCCCGCGCCGCCCCCCGTCGCCGGTGCGCCGGCCCCACCGCGACCAGGTCCACATGCGCGGCCGGGCTGCCCGGCGCGGAGAGCGAGCCGAGCAGTACGCCGATGAGCCGGTCGTCCCGGTAGGCGCCCAGCGCGACGACGGGGCGGCTGGTAACCGCCCGCGGCCAGAGCGTCGCCACGATGGCCCCCGCCTCGGCGGCGTCGTCCGGCAGGTCCAGGGACCGGCCGCACAGCTCGATCACGGTCGGCAGCTGCTCCGGCGTCAGCTCGGTGACCAACAGATCCATGGACGCTGACCCTAGGCCACCGGGACACTGTTGTTAAGAAGGCGTTCAGCCGCGGGCGGCGCGGACGGCGGCGTACGCGTCCACCAGGCCGGCGCCCGCGACCTGCGCCTCGTCGCCGCACCGGTCGCCACTAACCCGGACCGCGGTGGCGGTCTCGGTCAGGATCCGGCGCGTCCGAGGTAGATCGCCGATCAACGCCGGGTTGGCCGACCACATCAGCGCCGCCACCCCGGCCACCTGAGGAGTCGCCATCGACGTGCCGTTGAGCGCGCCGTACCCGCCACCCGGCAATGCGCTGAGCACCTCCGCGCCCGGGGCGACCAGGTCCGGCTTGGCGACGCCGCCGGTTCCCGGGCCGCGCGAGGAGAAGTCGGCCACCCGTCGCCGCCGGTCGACCGCGCCGACAGTCAGGACATCCGGGTGGAAAGCCGGGGAATCCTCGATCGAGCGGCAGCGGGGCCCGGTGTTGCCGGCGGCGACCACCATGAGGATCCCCGCGGCGGCCAGGGCGGCAACGGCCGGCTGGAGCGCCCCAGGATCACAGCCCTCCAGCGCGGGGCAGCCCCAGGAATTGGTGAGGATCTCCGGCGCGCGGTGTGGGCGACCGTCGCGGAACGGATCCCCGCCGGTGGGGAAGGGCGCCAGCATGAACTGGAGGCAGTCCAGATAGAGCGCGGGGTTGCCGAGGTTACGGTCCAGATTGACGCAGCCGGTCCAGGTGGCACCGGGGGCGACCCCGGCCCCGTCCCGCCCGACCGCGCTGCCGAGGGTGTGGGTGCCGTGCCCGCCCCGGTCCCGCGGGGCCGAGGTGGCGTTCCAGGGGTCGAACCACGAGTCGTCCCCGCCGCGGAAGCCGGCCGCCAGCCCCGGATGGGTGCCATCCACCCCCGAGTCGGAGCTGCCCACGGTCACCCCCGTACCAGTGATCCCCAGCTCCGACCAGACCCGGTCGGCGCGGATCAGCCGGATGTTCCACTCCGCGCCCGACGGCGGCGCGGCGTCGCCCCGGGCGACGGGGGCGGGCGCGGGCAGGGGGCGGACCCGCTGGCTGACCAGCACCCGATCCACCTCGGGACGGTCTGCCAGCCAGGCCCGCACCAGCGGCCCGCCGTCGACCTCGATCGCGTTGACCAGGTAGTAGGGCGTGTGGTCCAGCCGGAACCGGCGCAGCTCCCGGCGCAGGCCGGCCTGCGTCCGCTCGGCGGTCTCCACCAGCCGCCGGTAGACCTCGGTGGCCCGGCGGTCGCGACCGGCCCGCCCGGTGGCGGCGGGTACGTCGCCCAGGTCGGCCTGCTCCCGGAGCACCACGAAGAGCCGTTCACCGTGCAGCCCGGGCTGCCCTGGCCCGACGGCTACCGCCCCGGCCGCCACCAGCAGGGTGGCCGCCGCCACCCCGGCCACCGTCCGACCGGGTCGGGCGCCCGGACGTCGGACGAGCACCACCCCGTACCCGAGGGCGAGCAGGACCGCGACAGTGCAGCCGGCACCGGCGGCGACCGCTACCCAGAAGGGCACGTCCCGGGCGGTGGCCAGCACCAGGCTGACCTCCTCCGGGTCGGCCCAGGCGAGCGGGCCGAAGACGCTCAGCCCAACCAACCCGGCGGTGGCGGGCCCGACGCCGGTCGTTGTCCGCCGAGCGGCGGCGGCCAGGGCCGCCAGCGCGAACCCGGCCGGCGGCAGCGTCAGCAGCAGCGGCAGCTGGGCGCCGGACTGCCCGACTCCCGCCCCGAGCAGCAGCAGAACGACGCCGGCGACCAGACCGTCCACCAGCACCAGCCGGCCTGATCGGGGCGGGGTGTCGGCGCTGCGGCGGGACCAGAACGCGGCGGGCAGGAGCGCGGCTGCCAGCCCACCGACGGCCGCGGCGGCGAGCGCGGCGAGCAGCGTCTCCAACAGCCCACCGAGCGCACCAACCCAGACCCACGGCAACAGCAGGGCCAGCCCGCCCGCGAGCCCCAGCAGCGTCACCGGGGCGGGGCGTGGGGCGCGCCGTCGGTGCCGGCCCGGTTGGCCTTCCGGGCCCCTCGGCGCGACCCGGTGGGTGACCAGCCGGTGGATGACCAGGGCGGCCAGCCCGGCCGTGCCGGCGAGCGTCGCCAGATACGCCTCGTGCTGCACCGGTGGCAGCGCCCGCGGCAGGCTCAGCGCGCCGAACACCAGCAGACCCACCAGCCAGAGCTGGCCGACGGTGCGTACCACCCGGGAGCGGGGCAGCAGGGCGAGCAGCAGGGTGGGGATGCCAGCCAGGACCACCACCGCGGCGGTGGTCACCGGCCAGAGCCAGACCAGCCGGTCCACGCCGATCAGGAGGAGGAGTTGGTCGGTCAACCAGCCGCCGACTTGGGTGACCACGGTGAGGCCGACGATCCACAGCCCGAGGAAGACGGCGGCGACCACCGGCGCCGGGCTGCTCCGCGGTGGGCCGGCCGGGCTCGGGAGGGGGTGGGCTGGCCAGGGTCCGGGCTGCACCGGCACACCGTACGACGTCGAACCACCGTCGGCCGGCGGTGGGACGGAGTGTCCCGGAATGCGCTGCTGCCCTGGCCGAGACGGGGAGGGCTACCGTGGAGGCGTGCGAGACCCGAATGTGTCCCGAGCGACGGCCAGCCAGCTCTCTCCGCAACGGCGCACCGCCGACCTGCGCAGCCTGGCGGCCGAGCACTTCGATGTCCTGATCATTGGCGGCGGGGTCACCGGCGCTGGCGCCGCTCTGGACGCCGCCTCGCGTGGCCTGAAGGTCGCCCTCGTCGAGGCGCGCGACTATGCGGCCGGCACGTCCAGCCGGTCCAGCAAACTGATCCACGGTGGCCTGCGCTACCTCGAACAGCTCGAGTTCGGCCTGGTCCACGAGGCGCTCACCGAGCGGGGTCTGCTGGCCACCCGGCTCGCGCCGCACCTGGTCCGCCCGGTGCCGTTTCTGGTGCCGCTGCCCGGCGGCGGGCTCCGGGACCTGCCGGCCCGGATGCTGCGCCGCTCCTACTACGGCGCGGGTGTGGCGGCGTACGACGCCTTCGCCGGCGTCTTCGGCGGCGGCCGAGGGATGCCGCTGCACCGGCACCTGACCCGGGAGGGGGCCCGCCGGACCTTCCCGAGCCTCAAGGCGGAGGGGCTGGCCGGGGCGATCCGCTACTACGACGGCCAGGTCGACGACGCGCGGCTGGTGGTCACCCTCGCCCGGACCGCGGCCAGCCTCGGCGCGACCGTGGTTAACAGCGCCCGCGCCGTCGGTCTGATCCGGCAGGCCCGCGAGGTGACCGGGGTTCGGGTTCGGGACCTGGAGGCGCCGGCCGACTCCCCGGACGCCGAGTTCGAGGTACGGGCCCGCACCGTGATCGCGGCGACCGGGGTGTGGAGCGACGACATGTCGCGGATGCTCGACGATGTCGGGCTACGCCCCCGGGTTCGGGTCCGGGCCTCGAAAGGCGTGCACCTGGTGGTGCCCCGATCGGCGATCACCGGCGAGACCGGGCTGATCCTGCGGACCGCCACCAGCGTGCTCTTCGTCATCCCCTGGGGTGGGCACTGGATCATTGGTACGACCGACACCGACTGGCGGCTGGACCGCTCCCACCCCGCGGCCTCCGCCCGGGACATCGAGTACCTGCTGGCGCAGGTCAACACCATCCTGGACCGGCCGCTGACCACCGCCGACATCGAAGGCGTGTACGCGGGTCTGCGACCGCTGCTGGCTGGCGAGGCGGACTCCACCTCCAAACTGTCTCGGGAACACGCGGTGATCGAGCCGATGCTCGGGCTGCTGCTGGTCGCCGGGGGCAAGTACACGACGTACCGGGTGATGGCCGCGGACGTGGTGAACCGGGCGGCCCGCCGGCTCGGCGCGGCGCCGTGGTCGCGTACGGCCGACCTGCCGTTGCTCGGCGCTGACGGCTACTCGGCGATGTGGTGGGACCGGGCGGACCTGGCCCGCCGGCACGGGGTACCGGTCGGCGTGGTCGAGCATCTGCTGGAACGGTACGGCAGCCTCACCCTGGAGCTGTTGGCCCTGATCGACGCCGATCCGTTGCTCGGCTCGCCGTTGGCCGGCGCGCCGGAGTACCTGGCCGCCGAGGTGACCTATGCGACCCGGGCCGAGGGGGCGCTGCACCTGGAGGATGTGCTGGACCGGCGGACCCGGATCTCCATCGAGACCGCGCACCGTGGCCTGGAGTCGGCCGAGCACACGGCGGAGCTGATGGGCGCGGTGCTGGGCTGGGACGCCGATACCCGGGCCCGGGAGGTGGCGCACTACCGGGCGCGGGTGGCGGCGGAGCGCAACTCACAGCTGATGCCGGATGACGCGACGGCCGACACGGCTCGGCTCGGTGCCCCCGATGTCCGTGGCTTCGCCGCCGACCGGGGGGACGGGGATTCGGTGGAGCGGGCCGCCCCCTCCCCGTAGCCACGGCGCCGGGTCGGCACACCTTGCCCGGGTTGTGTAGGCCCGCCGGGTCAGAGCACCTTGCCCGGGTTGAACAGGCCCGTCGGGTCCAGCGCCGCCTTGATCGCCTGGTGCACCCGGATCCCGACCGGACCGACCTCCTCGGCCAGCCACTCGCGCTTGAGCAGGCCGACTCCGTGTTCGCCGGTGCAGGTGCCTCCCAGCTCGAGCCCCAACCGCATGATCTCGTCGAATGCGCGTCGTCCCCGGTGGAGGCTCGCCGGGTCCGCCCGGTCGACCACGATGTTCGGGTGCAGGTTGCCGTCCCCGGCATGCCCCACCACACCGATTGGTACGTCGCACTCGGCGGCGATCCGCGCCACCCCGTCCAGCATGGCGGCCAACGATCCGCGCGGCACCGCCACGTCGTCAATGACCAGGCCGCCGTTACCGTCCGGGTACGTCTCAGCGGCGAACCGTTCCATCGCCGGGTGCGCCAGTCGTCGTGCCTGTAGCAGCGCCGCTGCCTCGGCCGCGTCGGTGGCCGTGTACACCTCGTCGGCGCCGGCCGCCGTGCAGACCGCCGTGAGCGCGGCCAGGTCGTCGGCGGCGCCCGCGCCGGTGTCAACGGCGGCCAGTAGCAGCGCGGCCGCATCCTGGCGCAGGCCCATCGGCCGGTACGCCTCGATGGCGCGCAGGTGCGTCTGGTCGAGCAGTTCCAGCAGGCTGGGGGAGAGCCCTTGGGCGGCGATCTTAGCCACCGCGGCCCCCGCGGCGGTGCTGCTCGGGAAGACCGCCACCATGGTCCGCGACTCCGCCGGAGCGGGCCGCAGCGCGACGGTCACCTCGGTGAGCACCCCGAGGGTGCCCTCGGAGCCGACGAAGAGGCGGGTCAGGTCGTAGCCGGCCACTCCCTTCGCGGTACGCCGTCCGGTGCGCAGCACCTCGCCGGAGGCGAGCACCACCTCGAGGCCGAGCACGTACTCGGTGGTCACGCCGTATTTCACGCAGCACATGCCACCGGCGTTGGTGGCGACGTTCCCGCCGATGGTGGACGATTCCCAGGAGCCGGGGTCCGGCGGGTACCACAGCCCGTGTTCGGCGACCGCGGCGCCGAGAGCCGCGTTGACCACTCCCGGTTGCACCACCGCGATTCGGCTCACCGGGTCGATCTCCAGGATGGTGGTCAGGGCCGAGGTGCTGATCACGACGGCGCCATCCACCGCGTTCGCCGCACCCGCCAGCCCGGTCCGGGCGCCCTGCGGCACCACCGGTGCCCCGTGCCGCGCCGCGGCGCGTACCACCGCCGACACCTGGGCGGTGTCCTGGGGGCGGGTGACCACGAGTGGCGTGCCGGCGGAACAGAGATCTGCCTCGTCCCGCTGGTGCGTCCGGAGCAGATCCGGGTCGGTCAACACCGCGTCGGCACCGAGCGCGGCACACAGCTCGTCGAGGAGGGGACCCATGAGCCGAGGCTACGACCCGCCCGCCCCTGATCCCACCCCGCCCTCCGTTGCCCGTCTGTTTTGTTCCGGGCGCGGTACGGAACTGCCGGGAAGAGGATTCGACCGGGTACGGGGTGGGTAGTACCCGCCGTGGCCTGGGACGAGCGACCTGCATTGGGGTAGCGACTCGGTCGCGGGATGGCGGTGGAATGGACATCGACGGCGCCCGGATCGCGGCGACGGCACGGCGGCTGCGCCGTCGTGGCCGGGCGACTCTCAATGATCGGGTGTCCCGGGTCCGCGCGACGTTGGTGCTCTCCGTGCAGGCCGGACTCGCCGCCGGCATCTCCTGGCTGGTGGCGCATGAACTGCTGGGCAGCCCGCAGCCCGTCTTCGCGCCGATCTCGGCGGTCGGTACCCTCGCCGTTTCGGTCGGGCAGCGCTTCCGTCGAACGGTGGAGCTGATCGTCGGGGTGGCGGTGGGGGTGGCGGTCGGCGACCTCTTGATCTTTCTACTGGGGACCGGACCGTGGCAACTCTGTCTCGTGGTGACCTCGGCGATCCTCCTGACCGTCTTCGCGGGCGGGAGCGTAGCGATCCTGATCCAGGCGGCGGCGACGGCTGTCCTGATCGTCACGCTCAGCCCGGCCGGGCACAACCTGGAGATTCCGCGGTTCCTCGACGCGCTGATCGGCGGTAGTGCCGCGCTACTGGTGACCGCGCTGCTGTTACCACTGAACCCGGTACGGGTGCTCAACCGGGCTGCCCAGCCGGCCTTGGATCTGCTCGCCAACCAGCTCGACGCGACCGCTGACGGGCTGCGGAAACGGGACCGGGACAAGGCGCAACTCTCGCTGGAGAAGCTCCGCGACCACAAGGAACAACTGGCGTCGTTCGACGAGGCGATCCAGGGCGCGAAGGAGACCGCCACGCTGTCCCCCGCGCGTTGGCACCGCCGCGACGAGTTGACCCACTACGCGGAGGCGGCCGACCCGGTGGAACGGGCGATTCGAAACAGCACCACGCTGGCCCGGCGTGCCATCACCCTCATCGAGGACGCGGAGCCGATCCCCGACCCGATGCCGGCTTCGATGGTTCACCTCGCTGAGTCGGTGCGGCTGCTTCGGCACGAGTTCGCTGTCGGCGAGGAGCCGGATCGGGCCCGCGAGCGGTCGCTGCGCGCGGTCAGCGAGGCCGCGCGGGCGTACACCGAGGGCGTGGGGTTCTCCGGCAGCGTGGTGGTTGCCCAGGTGCGTACCGTCGCCAGCGACCTCCTGGTCGCCTCCGGTGTTACCCAGGAGGAGGCGAACCGCCTGGTTCGCGAGGCATTCGGTGACCTGAAGAAGAACAAGCGCGCGGTGAAGTCGGAGCAGTCCGAGGGGAAGTCGGAGCAGTCCGAGGGGAAGTCGGAGCCCCCGCCCGCGGCGGGCTGATCCGCCCGCGGTGTGACCGTGGTCCCCGCTGCCGTCCCGACAGCCGTCGCGAAACCGCCGGTCACCCGAGCGCGGCGAGAGCAGCCAGCAGGTGGTCCACGTGCTCCCGGGTGCTACCCAGCCCGATACTCGCCCGCAGCGCGGTCGCCGGCAGGTCCCGCCGACCGCTGCGGGCGGACGCCTCCGAAAGTAACCGCCGGGCGAACGGGTGGGCGCAGAACAGCCCGTCGCGTACCCCGATCCGGTGCCGGCGGGCCAGGTGTGCGGCGACCTCAGCCGAGTCCCGGCCGGCCAGCACGAACGAGACGATCCCCACCCGCGGCGCGGCCGGCCCGAAGGCGTGCAGCTCGACCGCGTGCGGCAACTCGGCGAGGCCCGCCCGCAGCCGGTCCAACAGCCGCTGCTCGGCGTCGTGCAGCGCAGCCCAGTCGGCGCCGGCGAGGGCGTCACACACCGCGGCGAGCGCTACCGCGCCGAGCAGGTTCGGCGTGCCGGCCTCGTGCCGTGCCGGTCCGGCCACCCACCGGACGTCGTGGGTCGCGCCGCCGACGTGGCTGGTCGCGCCACCACCGGCCAGGTACGGCGGGGCCGCGTCCAGCCAGTCGGCCCGCCCGAGGAGTACTCCCGCGCCGAACGGCGCGTACAGCTTGTGACCGGAGACGGCCAGATAGTCCAGATCGAGGGCGCGGACGTCAACGGGGGCGTGCGGGGCGAGCTGCGCCGCGTCCACCGCGATCCGGGCCCGGTGCCGCCGGGCCACCCGCGCCAGCTCGGCCACGGGCCACCGCTCGCCCGTCACGTTGCTCGCGCCAGTCACCGCGACCAGCACCGGCGGCTCGCGGTCGGTGCCGCGGCGCAGCTCGCCGAGGGCGTCGTCGAGCGCGCGGACCGCGCCGGCGGGGTGCTCTGGCATGGGCAGCCGTACCGGTCCGCGCGGCCAGGGGAGCAGGTTGGCGTGGTGTTCGCCGCCGAACGTCACCACCGTGGTGCCGGTGGGCAGCGCGCGGGCCAGCAGGTTGAGCGCGTCGGTCGTGTTCCGGGTGAAGACGACGTGGTCGCCGGGGCGGGCGCCGAAGAAGTCACCGACCGTCTGCCGGGCCTGCTCGTAGGCCAGGGTGCAGTGCTGCGACAGCGCCCCGGCGCCCCGGTGCACACTCGCGTACCAGGGCAGCAGTGCGGTCACCGCGTCCGCCGCGGCCTGCGCGCACGGGGCGCTGGCCGCGTAGTCCAGGTTGATCTGACCAGGTACGCCGAGCACGGCGAGTGGGCCGGCGACGGTCGGCGACGGGGTGAGGGCGCAGGTCATCAGGGTGGCTTCTCCGGAGTCAGGGACCCCGGGCGGGTGGGCGGGGTCCGCGCTTGCCCGACGCGCGCCGCGCCCGGCCCGGTCATCACCCGGGGCACCCCACCGCGAACCTCGACGAGGGTTGCCGGCCAGCAAGCCGGGGCTTGTCGCTGGCGCTCGTGACCTGCCTTGCAGTCTAACGGGCAGCGGTGTGGCCGGCCGGGCGGGTCGGTGGTGACTACGCTGACGGCATGGCCGACACCCCGCCCGGCGCGCCCCCGCCGTCGCCGACCACCGCCGCACCGACGGCTGCTCCGCAGATGCCGTCCCGCCGTTGGAACTGGCGTCGATTTCTCGTTCTCGCCCTGGTGATCCTGCTGATCGCGGCCTCCGCCCTGGTCATGGTCTGGCAGCTTGGCGAGGCCCTCGGCGCGGAGGCGCTGAGAATCGGTGTGATCGCGGCGGTTCTTCCGGTCCCGGTGCTGGTCGCCTGCTTCCTCTGGCTCGATCGGTATGAGCCGGAGCCGCTGCGGTACCTGGTTTTCTGCTTCGCCTGGGGTGCGTTCGTCTCCACCGCGGTGTCGCTGTTGGTCAACACCTTCGCTACCGGACGGTTCGAGGCGGTGGGGCTGCCGACCGCGCTCACGGCGGTGTTGGTCGCGCCCTTCATCGAGGAGCTGACCAAGGCGCTGGGGCCGATCCTGCTGCTGATCTTCCGGCGGCGGGAGATCTCCGGAATCACCGACGCCCTGGTCTACTGCGGGCTCTCCGCGATCGGCTTCGCGATGGTGGAGAACATTCTTTATCTCGGCGGGTACGGATATCGGACGGGCGCGGAGGAGTTCGGCCCGGCAACCGGCACGCAGCAGGTCATCGCGATCTTCATCGTCCGGATCCTGCTCTTCGGGTTTGCCCACCCGCTGTTCACCGCCATGACCGGGGTGGGGCTGGGAATCGCCGCCCGGAGCGCCGACCGGCGGGTGCGGGTGCTGGCCCCCGCGGCCGGCCTGCTGCTGGCGATGATGTTGCACGGTGCCTGGAACCTGCTGCCGACGTTGACCCAGGCCACGGGGGAGCTGTTGATTCAGCTCTACGGCCTCATCGGCGTGATGGTGCCGATCTTCTTCGGCATGGTGGGGCTGGCGGTCTGGCTGCGATCCTGGGAGGGGCGGCTCACCGAGCGGATCCTGCCCGACTACGTCCGTTCCGGTTGGCTCACCCCGCCGGAGGTGGCGACGTTGAGTAGTCTCGGCCGCCGGCACGCCGCCCGGGTGTGGGCCAAGCGGGTCGGTGGCGAACAGGGGCGGAAGGCGATGCGGGGCTACCAGTTCGCCGCCACCCGGCTTGCGCTGCTGCGCGACGGGATGCGTCGTGGGCTGGATGACCGCCCGGCGGAGCGCGAGCGGGCACTAGCCGAGGAGCGGTACCTGCTGGAGCTGATCAGCGGCTACCGGGCGTTCTTCGTCGGCCGGGATCCGCGCGTCCCGGCTGGTGTGTGGGACGGGCGCCGCTACCATCTGCGGTTTCCGGATGGTTCACAGCGCGCGGTAGCAGCGCCGGAGGAGCCGGTGGTACCGATCCCGATCGTGCTTGCGCCGCCTTCGCCACCCGCTCCGCCCGGCTATCCGCCACCGCCCGGATGGTACGGGCCGCCTGCCTCCGGTCCCCGTGGGCAGTTCTGACCCCGGTCCGGCCGGACGCCCGAACGGCGACCGGCCGGACCGAAACGGTCACGTCATCAGACTGGTGAGGAAGTCGCCGAGGCCCTGCGCCAACGCCATCAGCACGCCCCCGATCGCTTTGACCATTTCCGCCGCGCCATCGGGTCGGAACGCCATGAAGTAGATCAGGAACGCGATGAAGCCCCAGAACAGCAACTTCTTGAGCAGTACCGGCATCGTCCCTCCCCAGGGCACCTGGTGCGGCTAACTTCCCGGGAAGGAGCGGAGCAAACGGCTACCGGTGGCGGCCGGTAGGGCGCTGGGGCTACAGGTAGAGGCCGGTGGAGTTTGGTTCGACGCGTTCGGCGGCGACCGCGTGCACATCCCGCTCGCGCAGCAGCACGTATCCGCGGCCATGCAGCTCGACCTCGGAGCGGTCGTCCGGGTCGAACAGCACCCGGTCACCGGAGACGATGGAGCGGACGTTCGGCCCCACCGCCACCGCGGCTGCCCAGGCCAACCGCTTACCGACGGCGGCGGTCGCCGGAATCACGATGCCGGCAGTGGAGCGACGCTCGCCTTCACTGCCCTCCATGCGGACCAGCACCCGATCGTGCAGCAGCCGGATCGGCAGGCCGGAGTCGAGATTCTCGTCGTTGGTCACAGGGCCAGACGCTACCGTGTCCCGCTCCGCCGTCCGGCCGTGGTTCCCCGGTGGTGACCGTGGGCATCCGGTGGCGGATTAGCCCCACGATGATTGGATTGACGGCGTATCCTGTCCGACCAACCGGTAACGCCGGAACGCGTGACGCTAGGAGGTGCGCATTGAGCCGATTCGAGCGGATGCGTGGGGGGCTTCGGCACGCGTACGAGTCGTATCGGTTCCGGCGGCGATCGGCGGGCCTGCGCGCCGGTACGCCCGGTAGCACGCCGGCAGATGTGGCCAGCCCGGCGCCAGCCCCGCCGCCACCACCGCCGGCGGTCAGCGGCGTGGCGGCATCTCCGCCGCTGCACAGCTCGACCACCAGCCGGGACGACGCGGATGTGCCGCACGCGCTCCGGATCGGGGCCGCCTGGTCCTGGCGCCTGCTCGCGATCGGGATCGTCGCCTGGGCCCTGCTGCGGATCGTGGGTCAGATCCGGATCGTGATCATTCCGCTGGCCATCGCGCTGTTGCTCTCGGCGTTGCTGGCCCCGGCTGTTGGTTGGCTGCTTCGGGCCCGGTTCCCGCGCTCGCTGGCGACCGCCGTGGTGTTGGTGGGTGGGCTGGCCGCGGTGATCGGCACGCTGACCCGCGTGGTCAACGAGTTCATCCAGGGTGTGCCGGAGCTGAGTGAGAAGGCGTCCCAGGGCGTACGCCAGATCCAGAACTGGTTGATCAACGGCCCGCTGGACCTCGACGACAAGCAGCTGGCCACGTACGTCGACGAGGCGGAGGAGTGGGTCAACGAGAACATCGATGGGCTGACCAGCGGGGCGCTCTCCACCGCGGCCACCCTGGCCGAGGTGTTGACGGGCACGATCCTGGTGCTCTTCGCGACGTTCTTCTTCCTGCGTGACGGCGGTCGGATCTGGCGCTTCCTGGTCCGGTTGGTGCCGGTGAACGCCCGGTGGAAGGTCGACGATGCCGGCCAGGCGGCCTGGCGGACGCTCGGCGCGTACGTACGGGCCACCGTGCTGGTGGCCTTCATCGACGCGCTCGGCATCGGCATCTTCCTGGTGATCTTCGAAATTCCGTTCGCGTTTCCGCTCGCCGCGCTGATCTTCCTCGCCTCGTTCATTCCGATCGTTGGTGCGACCTTGTCCGGCGGGGTCGCGGTGCTCGTCGCCCTAGTGGACAGCGGACCGATCACCGCGTTGATCATCTTGGGTGTGGTGATCGGTGTGCAGCAGCTTGAGGGGCACGTGCTCCAACCATTGATCATGGGGCGGGCAGTGGCCATCCACCCGCTCGCGGTGATCGTTGGTATCGCCGCCGGTGTGGTACTCGCCGGGATCACCGGGGCGCTGATCGCGGTGCCGCTGATCGCGGTGCTCAACACGGCCGTACGCCGCCTCGTCACCCGTACTGTTCCGGAGACCCCATCGGACGCGGTCGTCGTGGCGAGTAAGGCCCCCTGACCCGTCCCACCGGAGTGGGGGGCTACCCGGTCGGACCCTTCGCCAGGCGCTCGAGGGCGCCGCGGGCCACGTCGGGGCGGGTCGTGTACCAGAACGGCGGGAGCGACCGGCGGAGGAAGGGGCCGTATCCCCGGGCGGTCTCCAGCCGGGAGTCGAGCACCGCGACCACCCCCCGGTCGCCGGTGGCGCGGATCAGCCGGCCCACGCCCTGGGCCAGCCGGACGGCCGCGATCGGCACGCTGACCGCGGCGAACCCCGACCCCCCGTCGGCGTCAACGGCGGCGGCACGGGCAGCGGCGAGCGGCTCGTCCGGCCGTGGGAAGGGCAGCCGGTCAACGACCACCAGCTGACAGGCGTCGCCCGGCACGTCCACCCCCTGCCAGAGCGACATCACCCCGAACAGGCAGCTCGCCTGTTCTTCGCGGAATCGGCGGACCAGCAGCGGCAGCGCCTGCTCGCCCTGGAGTAGTACGGGCAGGTCGGTGCGTTCCCGGAGCAGCTCCGCCGCCTGCTGCGCAGCCCGCCGGGACGAGAAGAGCCCGAGCGTCCGTCCGCCGAGCGCCTCGACCAGTTCGAGAAGCTCCGCGCCGGCCGCATCGGGCAGCCCGGAGGCGCTGGGCCGGGGTAGGTGCGCGGCGACGTAGAGGATCCCCTGCCGGGCATAGTCGAACGGAGAGCCGACGTCGAGCGACTGCCAGTCCGGACCTGAGGTGACCGGCGCCTCGGTCGTGGCAGCCGGAACCTCCAGGCCCAGAGCCCGGGCAACGGCGTCGAAGCGGCCCCCGAGGGTCAGGGTGGCCGAGGTGGCGACGACGGTGCGTTCCTCGTAAAGGTGGGTGGCGAGGGTGCCGGCCACCGAGAGCGGGGCGACCACCAGCGCCCGTCGCTCGGTGGAGTCGTTGCGTTCCACCCAGGCCACGTCGTGGTCGGCCTCCTCCAGCAGCCGTTGCGCGGTGCCGGACAGCTCGTCGAGTACCGCCTTGGCCTGCTGTTTTCGGACCGGGTCCGGGTCGTCGGCCTTGACCTCACCGATCGCGTCGAGCGCCGCGCGGGTCGCGGCGTCGAGCAGCGTGCATGCCTCTCGCAGCGGGCTCGGCAGACCGGTGGTGAGCCGACCTGCGGGAGCCTCGGCGAGCCCGACGGCCAGGGCATCACCGGCCGCGGTGAGCGCCTCGGCCGTCTCTGGGCGGAGTAGTGGGCGGGCCTGACGGGTGGACCGGTCGATTGACTCCGGCACCAACTCGGCCTGTGCGGCGGAGGAGACCCGATCGGCCAGCTCGTGCGCCTCGTCCACGATGAGCAGCTGGTGTGGGGGAACGATGTGTCGCCCGGCGAGCATGTCCACCGCGAGCAGGCTGTGGTTGGTGACCACGAGATCGGCCTCGCGGGCTCGGGCCCGGGAGGCGTCGGCGAAGCACTCGGCGCCGAACGGGCAACGGGCCGCGCCGACACACTCCCGTGCCGGCATGGACACCAGGCGCCAGGCCTGCTCGTCAACGCCGGGATCAAGCTCGTCCCGGTCGCCGGTGTCAGTCTTCTCGGCCCAGTCGCGGAGCCGTTGGACCTGCCGGCCGAGGCGGCCGGCCTCGCCGAGCCACGTCGTGCCGCCCGGCCTCGGCGTGTCGAAGAGCGTGTCGCCGGGCTCCTCCTCGGTGGCATTGTCGAGCCGGGCCAGGCAGAGGTAGTGGTGCCGCCCCTTGAGCACCGCGAAGGTGGGCCGCCGGCCGAGCAGCGGCTCCACCGCGTCGGCCAGCCGGGGTAGGTCGTGGTCAACCAGTTGGGACTGGAGCGCGAGGGTGGCGGTGGAGACCACCACGGGGCCGTCAACGGTGAGCGCGGGCGCCAGGTACGCCAGGGATTTACCGGTGCCGGTGCCGGCCTGCACCAGCAGGTGCTCGCGGGCGGTTACGGCTGCCTCAATCGCTGTTGTCATTTCCTGCTGACCCGGGCGTGCTGCGCCTCCGGGGACCGCCTCGACTGCCGCAGCGAGAAGGTCAGCCCCGGTCACCCCACCGCCGGAGCGCCGGCCGCCGGCTCGGGGCTTTGGGCTGGCGGAGTCGGTGGCGGTGCGGGGAAGGGTCACCGGGTGACGGTACCGGTCGGCATCGACCACCGGTTCCCGGCGGGCGGCGCGGCGTCGTCACGATCCGACATCTGACCGGGTGGTGTCCGGTTATCTCCTTGCTACGTCGGATCGACGGAATCGGCTAGGGTGCCAGTCATGCCGAGCGACCCGGTCCGCGTGATCTACCGCAAGTACGACGGCAGCGCACATCGCGACTACCCGGCTCGTCGGCTTGCCGAGGACGACCTTGGCGTCTGGCTCGGCGTGCCAGTCGGCACGCCCTCGGTCTACCACGGCCGCCCCTCCGTCGAACAGATCCCGTTCGTGCTCCTGGTGCCGCATCACGCGTGGTGGACCGGTATGTTCAACCCGCCGCCGCGGACCAGCGAGGTCTACTGCGACATCGCCAGTCCCGCCCGCTGGGAGAACGACGACACCGTGCATCTCTTCGACTTGGACCTGGACGTGGTGCGCCGACGTGGCTCCGGTCTGGTGGAGCTGCTGGACGAGGATGAGTTCGCCGAGCACCGTAAGCGGTTCGGCTACCCGGACGAGGTGGTCACCGAGGCGCACACCGCAGCCCACTGGCTGTTCGCTGCGTTGGGCGACGGCACCGAGCCGTTCGCCACGTCGTACCGAAAGTGGCTGGCGCTGGTTATCTGAACGGGTTGGCTGGACCGTGTCCCTCCACCGACCAGTTGGTCGGGTGGGCGGTGATGCCGGTTTCGGGGTGGGCGGTGATGCCGGTGTTGCCAGCACTCCGGAGATGCGCCAAAACTGTCCGCTGTCCGCTGTCCGCTGTCCGCTGTCCGCATGTCCAAGGGACTTGGCCGGACGCTGGGGCCAGTCGTGGCCCGGAGCCGTCTCCGTGTGAGGTATATCGCTGCCCCACCCGTGAGTGCGGCTCGAGAGTGTGCGTAACCGCATGTTCATGCCCCCGTGGGGTGGTGGGGTCATGGGGCAGGTTCGGCTTCGGATGCCGGGGGTAACCGCCGCCTGCCGGCCCACCTGCCGGATCGGCACCCGGACCGGCAGGCCCCAACGGATAAAGGTGAACAGATGGTTAACTGAATGTGAATGGGAGTAGGCTAGTGGTGGGCCGGTTCATTTGGCATTTCGGCGGCACCTAGCATTCCCACTCGGGCCACCCGCGAGGTGGCTGCCACCACCCCCGCCGACACGACGAGGTCCGTCCTGTGAAGTTTTCCTTCCGCCCGAACGAGGGTGCCTTCTACGAGCTCTTCACCAGGGCCGCGCAGAACTTGGTGCGGGGCACCGAACTCCTCAACGAGCTGGCCCTGCCTGGCGTGGTGGTGCAGTCGGTCAGCGAGCGGCTCACCGAGGTGGAGCACGACAGCGACCAGATCACCCACGAGCTGTACAAGAAGATCAACTCTACCTTCATCACGCCGTTCGACCGCGAGGACATCTACCGGCTCGGCTCGCAGCTCGACGACGTCATGGACCACCTGGAGGCGGTCGGCAACCTGCTCTACCTGTACGGCCTGACCGAGCTGCCGTCGTTGCCGCGGGAGATGCACGAGCTGGTCAACGTCTTGGACCAGCAGGCGAGGCTGACCGCTGAGGCGATGCCCCGACTCAGGTCGATGCGGGACCTCGAGGACTACTGGATCGAGTGCAACCGCCTGGAGAACGACGGCGACCAGGCGTACCGGATGCTCTTGGTCCGACTCTTCTCCGGCGAGTACGACGCGTTGACCGTGTTGAAGATGAAGGAGGTCGCCGACGAGCTTGAGGCCGCCTGCGACGCCTTCGAGCACGTGGCGAACACAGTCGAGACAATCGCGGTCAAGGAGTCCTGATCCGTGACCCCTGAACTCATCGCCGTGCTGGCGGTGATCGCAGTTGCGTTGGTCTTCGACTACACGAACGGATTCCACGACGCCGCCAACGCGATCGCGACCAGCATCTCCACCCGGGCGCTGACCCCCCGGGTCGCCCTGGCCATGGCGGCGGTCGGCAACTTCATCGGCGCGCACTTCGGTGCCGAGGTCGCCAAGACCGTCGGCAGCGGCCTGGTGGAACTGCCCACCGGTACGGCCAGCCTGGCGATCGTCTTCGCCGGTGTGGTCGGCGCCATCGTCTGGAACCTTGTCACCTGGTACTTCGGCCTGCCGTCGTCCTCGTCGCACGCCCTGATCGGTGGTCTGGTCGGCGCCACCGTGGCGGCGTCCGGCGCGGTGCTGTGGAGCGGCATCGGCCAGAAGGTCGTCATTCCGATGATCCTGTCGCCGATGGTCGGTCTCCTGCTCGGTTACATCGTGATGGTCGCGGTGCAGTGGATCTTCCGGCGGGGGCACCCGGGCAAGCTCAACCGGGGCTTCCGTTGGGCCCAGAGCGCCTCGGCCGCGGCCATGTCGGTCGGCCACGGCATGCAGGACGCGGCGAAGACAATCGGTATCGTGGTGCTCGCCCTCTACGTCGGGGGCTTCCAGGGCAGTCCGACGCACATCCCGGAGTGGGCCTTCTGGACCTCCGCGGCGGTGCTCGCCGCCGGCACGTACGCCGGTGGGTGGCGGATCATCCGGACCCTGGGCCGGAAGATTATCGACCTGCGGCCGCCGGAGGGCTTCGCCGCCGAGACCGTGGCCAGCTCGGTGCTCTACTTCAACGCGCTGGTGCTGGGCGCGCCGATCTCCACCACCCACACCATCACCTCGGCGATCATGGGTGTCGGCGCCACCAAGCGGCTCTCCGCCGTTCGTTGGGGGGTCGCCGGCAACATCGTGGGCGCCTGGATTCTCACCTTTCCGGCGGCCGGCAGCATCGGCGCCCTGACGTACTTCCTGGTTCGTCCGTTGTTCAGCTGAGGTGCGGGCAGGGGCGCTGGGCGCTTCGCCGGCCGGGATCTAGGCTCGCTCCATGACGAGCGACGGCGATGGTTTCCCGGTCCCATCGGCGCTGGTGGAGCATGCCCGCCGGTTCCGCGAGCAGGAGAGCGCCCCGGCCGTACCCCGGGTGGCGGCCACTGTCCTGCTGCTTCGCCCCGCCGCCCCGCCGTCCGCCGGCCGGGACGGCTTCGAGGCGTACCTGATCCGTCGGGTCGCGGCGATGGCCTTCGGCGGCGTGTACGCCTTCCCGGGCGGCGGCGTGGACCCCTCGGATTCGACGGCCCACGTCGACTGGGCCGGGCCGACCCCGGCGCAGTGGGGAACCCGGCTGGGGCTGGCGCCGACGGCGGCGCAGGCGGTTGTCTGCGCCGCCGCGCGGGAGGTGTTCGAGGAGGCCGGGGTCCTGCTCGCCGGCCCGGACGCCGACACGGTCGTCGGCGACGTGGCCGGCGGTGACTGGGAGGCGGCCCGGGTAGCTCTGGAACGGCGGGAGGTGGGCTTCGCCGACCTGCTTGCCCAGCGAGGGCTCACCCTCCGCTCGGATCTGCTGCTGCCGTGGAGCCGGTGGATCACACCCGAGTTCGAGCCGCGCCGGTTCGACACGTACTTCTTCGTCGCCCGGCTACCGGTGGGGCAGCGTACCCGGGATGTCTCCGGTGAGGCGGACCGCACGCTCTGGATCTCCCCGGCCGACGCCTGCGCCGCCGGGGAGCTGACCATGCTTCCGCCCACCCTGGTCACCCTCGGGCAGGTGGCAGCCTGCCGGGATCTGGCTGGTGTCATCGCCGCCGCGGCGACCCGTGATCCGGCGACTCCGGTGATGCCTCGGCTCGAGGACTCCGGCGTCGGCCCGCCGAGGTTTCTCCTGCACTGACTGGTCAGTCAGGTTGCCCTGCCCAGCGCCGCTGCCGGATTCGGCTGATTCGGGCCACAGCCGGTAGGTTCTGTCTATGCGATGTGGCTGACTCGTGGTTCGCCAAGGCGTACCCGCCCTCGGGACGACGGCGGAGCCGCGAGGCGAGCAGGTGGAGGCGCGATGGTCCGGAGCGGCTACGACGAGCAGCTTGATCGGTTGACTGGCGCCCTGGCGGTGATGAGTCGGGAGGCCGCGGCGGCGATCCGGGGTGCGGGCACCGCGCTGCTGGACGTGGACCGGGAGGCAGCCGAGCAGGTCGTGCGGAACGACGCGGTCCTCGATCAGCTTCGTTGGGACATTGAGGCGACCGTTCCGGAGCTGCTCGCCCGGCAGCAGCCGGTCGCCTCGGACCTGCGCCTGGTGCTCTGTGCCATCCGGATCGCGGCTGACCTTGAGCGGATGGGTGACCTCGCCGTTCACATTGCCAAGGTCGTGCAGATGCGGTATCCGGTCATGGTCGTCCCGCCGCCGGCGGCTGGCGTGGTGACGGAGATGGCCGAAGCGGCGGCGCGGATCGCGGAGAAGGCCTCGACCGTGCTCACCACCCGTGATCCGCTGACCGCCATGCAGATCGGGCTCGACGACGACGAGGTCGACACCGCCCAGTCGCGCCTGTTGTCGCTCCTGTTGGCCAGCTGGCAGTACGGGGTGGAGAGCGCCATCGACCTCGCCCTGGTCGGTCGCTACTACGAGCGGTACGCGGACCACGCGGTCAACGTGGCGCGTCAGGTTGTCTACCTGGTCACCGGCACGATTCGGCTCTAGGCCGGTCGCGTCGGCGCCGACCAGCAGACCCGGGGCGGCGGGCGCTCGACGCGACCCGGGTTCGGGCTGAGATTGGGACATCTGGGCAGTCGGTGGCCGGAAGGTCACAATGCTGCGGTCCCCGGCCACGATTTTCGTCGCGGAGTTCACTTTTCGTTCACTTAGCGCCGGTCGCGCGGCTACCTGGGCCTTCTACCTTGACTTCTCGTACGGCCCGGACGGGCTGGCACACCCCGATAGAGAGGCTTTCTGGTGAACCGCAACGTGCTTTCGCGGCGCGTCCTCGCCGGCACCGCGCTCGCCGCGCTCGCGCTTACCGGCTGCAGCAGCAACAACGAAAGCGCCGATGGTGGCGAGCAGCTTTCGGGTGAGGTCAAGGTCAACGGCTCCAGCACCGTCGCTCCGTTGAGCGAGGCCGCGGCCACCTTCTACCGGGAGGTCCAGAACAACGTCAACGTCTCCGTCGGCACCTCCGGCACCGGCGGCGGCTTCGAGCGGTTCTGCAAGGGGGAGACCGACATCTCGGACGCCTCCCGTCCGATCAAGGAGTCGGAGATCGAGGCCTGCGAGGCAGCCGGGATCCAGTTCAAGGAACTGGTCGTCGCCAACGACGCCCTCACGGTGGTCGTCAGCAAGGACAACGACTGGGCCGACTGCCTCACGGTTGACCAGCTCAAGGCGATCTGGGAGCCGAACTCCAAGGTCGCCAACTGGAACCAGGTCGACGCCAGCTTCCCGGACGAGCCGCTGAAGCTCTTCGGCCCGGGCACCGACTCCGGCACCTTCGACTACTTCACCGACGAGATCAACGGTGAGGAGGGCGCCAGCCGCACCGACTACACCGCGTCGGAGAACGACAACGTCGTGGTGCAGGGCGTCGCCGGCACCAAGGGCGGCCTGGGCTACTTCGGCTTCACCTACTTCGAGGAGAACGCGGACAAGCTCAAGGCGCTCAAGGTCGACGGTGGCTCCGGCTGCGTCGAGCCGAGCCTGAAGACCGCGCAGGAGAACACCTACCAGCCGCTCTCCCGGCCGCTGTTCATCTACGTCAGCGACGCCGCTGTCAAGAAGGAGCAGGTCGCGGACTTCGTCAACTTCTACATCGAGGAGATCGACGACATCGTCCTGGAGGCGAAGTACGTCCCGCTCACCGAGGAGCAGAAGAGCACCCTCCAGGCTGAGTTCGACGACCTGAAGGCTGCGGCCTGACGTGTCCACCAGTACCTCGAACGCCGGTTCCGCCGCGGGCAGCGCCCTGCGGCGGGGCCGGCGTCGCCCCGTTGACAGCACCATCAAGGTCCTGCTCGTCGCTGCCGCGTTGGTCTCCGTCGCCACCACGATCGGGATCGTCATCGCGCTGGTGCAGCCGACTATCGGGTTCTTCCAGCAGGTCAGCGTCGTTGAGTTCATCACCGGCACGAGCTGGACGCCGACCTTCGCGCAGAAGGCATACGGCGTTCTGCCCCTCGTCGCCGCCACGCTGACGGTGACCGGCGTCGCGCTGACCATCGCCGTTCCGCTCGGCCTCGGCTCGGCGATCTACCTCTCGGAGTACGCCAACCCGGGTACCCGCAAGGTACTCAAGCCGATCATCGAACTGCTCGCCGGCGTGCCGACGGTCGTGTACGGCTTCGTCGCGCTCTTCGCGCTCAACCCGCTGCTGCAGAAGTGGTGGCCGACCGACGACGGGCCGGCTTTCCAGAACCTGCTCATCGCGGGTATCGCGATGGGCATCATGATCGTGCCGACCATCGCCAGCATCTCCGAGGACTCGATGGCCGCCGTTCCGCGCAGCCTGCGCGAGGGCGCGTACGCGCTGGCCTCCACGAAGATGCAGGTGTCCACCCGGGTGGTGGTGCCGGCGGCGATGTCCGGCATCGTCGCCGCGGTGGTCCTGGGTATCTCCCGCGCGGTGGGGGAAACCATGATCGTTACGATCGCGGGTGGCCTCACCTCTGACCGGATCGTCCTCAACCCGCTGGAGGGGGCGGCGACCATGACCGCCTTCATCGCCAACATCTCCTCGGGCGACATCCCGGTCGGGTCGCTCGACTACGACTCGGTCTTCGCCGTTGGCGCGCTGCTGTTCCTCATCACCTTCGCGTTGAACGCGGTGTCGATCCGGATGGTCCGTCGTTTCCGGGAGGTCTACGAGTGAGCACCCCCACCATCACCACCGAGACCCGACCGGATCCGTCCGCGTCGGGCAACGTGCTGACCCAGCGCCGTAGCCGGCCCGGTGAGGTCGCGTTCCGGCTGGCGATGCAGGCCTGCCTGTTGATCGCCTTCGGCGTACTCGCCGCCCTGCTGACCTGGGTGCTCGTCAAGGGCTGGAACCGGCTGGACTCCCGGCTGTGGACCGAGATGCCCACCGGTCTGGTGAGCCGGCTGGACACTGCTGGCGTGCAGTCCGCGCTGGTCGGCACGCTTTGGATCATCTCGTTGGTCGCGCTGATCTGTCTGCCGATCGGCATCCTGTCCGCGATCTACCTGGAGGAGTACGCGGACAACACCCGCTGGTACAACCGGCTGCTGGAACTCAACATCCAGAACCTCGCCGGCGTACCATCGATTATTTTCGGTATCCTCGGCCTGGGGATCATCGCCCGGGCGCTCGGCCTCGGGTTCACGGTCATCACCGCGGCGATCGTGCTGTCGCTGCTGGTCCTGCCGGTGGTCATCATCGCCACCCGGGAGGCCATCCGGGCGGTACCGCAGTCGATCCGGCACGCCTCCTACGCCCTTGGTGCGACCAAGTGGCAGACCGTGTCGCGGCAGGTGCTGCCGTCGGCGGTTCCGGGGATCGCCACCGGATCGATCCTGGCCCTGTCTCGCGCAATCGGGGAGGCCGCACCGCTGATCGTGCTGGGCGCGGTCACCTTCATCACCTTCAACCCGGATGGGCTGGACAGCGGGTACACCGCGCTGCCGATCCAGATCTACACCTTCATCACCCGCTCGCAGTCGGAGTACACGGAGCTCGCTGCCGGTGCCATCGTCCTGCTGCTGGCGATTGTGCTCGCGATGAACTCAATCGCGATTTTCGTGCGTAACCGGTTCGAGAAGCGCTGGTAGTAAGTAGTCCGATGACGGATCACCGCCTCCACCGTCCCACCCACCCCACCCAGAGGTGAGCACCGTGAACTCCACCGACACCACCAACCGGCCCGGCGTCAGCATCGCCGGCGTTGGCGCCCAATCGACCGGAACCCCCAAGCCTGACGCGGCGGACCCGGTGATGGAGCTCTCCGGCGTCAGCGTGTACTACGGCGCCTACGAGGCCGTACGGGACACGTCGATGCCGATCCAGGAGAAGCAGATCACGGCGATGATCGGCCCTTCTGGGTGTGGCAAGTCGACCATCCTGCGGTCGTTGAACCGGATGAACGACCTCATCCCCGGAGCGCGCGTCTCCGGCGCGGTGACATACCACGGCCAGGACCTGTACGCCAAGGACGTTGACCCGATCGAGGTCCGGCGCCGCATCGGCATGGTCTTCCAGAAGCCGAACCCGTTCCCCAAGTCGATCTACGACAATGTGGCCTACGGACCGCGGGTCACCGGCATGAAGGTCGCCAGCATGGACGACCTGGTGGAGAAGGCGCTGCGCGACGCCGCCCTCTGGGACGAGGTCAAGGACAAGCTCAAGACCAGCGGTCTGGCCCTCTCCGGCGGTCAGCAGCAGCGGCTCTGCATCGCCCGGACGATCGCCGTCCGGCCCGAGATCATCCTCATGGACGAGCCCTGCTCGGCGCTCGACCCGATCGCCACGGCGAAGATCGAGGACCTGATGTCGGAGCTGTCGAATGACTACACGATCGTCATCGTCACCCACAACATGCAGCAGGCGGCCCGGGTGAGCCACCACACCGCCTTCTTCACCGCCGAGGTGGACGAGCGGCAGGAGCGGCACGGTCGGCTGGTCGAGTTCAGTCAGACAGGCAAGCTCTTCACCAACCCGGCGGACAAGCGCACGGAAGACTACATCACCGGCCGCTTCGGCTGATCCCGCGGCCGGTGTCGATGAATAGCGCCGTCGAGAACACCAGGGGTGACTACCGAGCGGAGGGAGGCTTCCAACTACTTGTGGTGGATGACGACAAGGTCGCCGGCCCAGAGCTGGTGACGGAGTTGTCCGCCCTCCGGGTGCGTGGTTGCTACTTCCCGCACGCCGCCGAGGCGCTGCTGGCCGCCGGTGCCCTGCAACCGGACGCGGCTGTGGTGTCGGCTGGGCTCACCACCATGGCCAGCACCGAGTTGGTCCGACTGCTGGTTGGGCAGGCCGGCATCCCCACCCTGGTCGGGGTGGGGGATGACGACGGGTCGGTGGTTGTCGGGGCGCTCCGGGCCGGCGCCACCGCCTGCGTCCGGCGGCCGTACCGGGTGGACGAGGTGGTACCGATCCTGCGCGGGATCCGGCCGGAGACCGCCGGCAGCCTGGATCCGCCGGTCGAGCTGGGCGGTCTTCGGATGGAGCCGGCCACCTATGAGGTGACGCTGCACGGCCGGCCGGTGTCGCTGCCGTTGAAGGAGTTCCGGCTCCTGTACTTCTTCATGACGCACGCCGACCGGACGGTCAGCCGGGAGCAGCTGTTGTCGGCGGTGTGGGACGGGTCGACCGGGGAGAGCTCGAACACCCTCACGGTGCACATCAAGCGGCTCCGCAGGCGACTGGAGGCGGAAGGGGAGCGGCAGCCGCTCATCATTACGGTGCGCGGGCTGGGCTACCGTTTCACCCCGCCGGAGCGTTAGCCCAGTTGGTAGTTGACGTGCGCCGACCAGCGGGCGAAGCCGAGCCGCTCGTAGAGGGCCACCGCCGCGGTGTTGGACTCATCCACGTAGAGCATCACCCGGTCCAGGCCCCGCTGGTCTCGGAGGTATGCCAGCCCGGCCGCGGTGAGCGCCTTGCCGAGCCCTCCACCGTGGGCGGTCGGGTCAACGCCCACCACGTACACCTCGCCGATTCGGGCGGAGCCGGGCCGGTCGTGGACCTTGGTCCAGTGGAAGCCGAGTAGCTGTCCCGCCGGGTCGACGGCGAGGAGGAAACCGGCCGCGTCGAACCACGGCTCGGCGCGGCGGGCCCGCAGGTCGGCGGCGGTCCACCGGCCCTGTTCCGGGTGGTCGGCGAAGGCTTTGGCGTTGAGTGCCAGCCAGGCGTCGTCGTCGGCCCCGGGCCGGTACGCGCGCAGGGTCACCCCGTCCGGCAGGGGCGGCTGCGGGATCGGGGCGGTGAGGGGCCGGCGGAGTTGCCAGAGCACCCGGGCCCGCCGATAGTCCAGGTCCACGGCGAGCGCCGCCGCGGAGGGGTGGTCGCCGTGCGCCCAGGCGCGGAGCGGGCCGGTGACGGCGGCGCGTACGCCCCGGGCCAGGGCCCGTCCGGTTCCCCTGCGTCGGTACACGGGGTGGACTGCCAGCTCCACCCCGGTGCCGGCGGCCGGGTCGGTGGTGTCCAGGTGCGCGTACCCGGTCAGGGTGCCGTCGGCGGTGCGGGCGGTGAGGTGGCAGGTCGGTGCGTGCGGGTCGCGGAGCCGGAGCAGGGTGTGCTCGTCGAAGGGGTCCGCGCCGTCGGCATCTCCCGCGGCTCGGGCGAGGGCCAGCACGTCGGTGATCTCCGGTGGGTGGAGCCGGTCGGTCCGGGTCACCCGGTCGCTGGCGGGTTCGGTGCTGTTCATCCGGTTACGGTAGCTCGGGAGCCCGTCAGGTGACGCCGGGTGAAAGCCCCGTTACCAGGAACCGGGCGGTGAGCTCGGGCAGGATCCGGTTTAGGGCCTCCACGGTGTCCTGCCGGGGCCCACCCGCATCGTGCAGGAGCACGATCGAGCCGGGTTCCACCCCGTCGAGCACGGTCGTCGTGATGTGATCGGCGCCGGGGCTCTCCCAGTCCCGCGGGTCGATCGTCCAGTGCAGCGGGGTCATTCCCAGTTCCTCGGCCGCGGACACGATCGAGTAGGTCCAGGCGCCGCCGGGCTGGCGGTAGTACGAGATGGGGGCGTCGGGGACGGCGGCGTGGATCGCGTTGCTGGTCCGGGTCAGGTCTGCCCGGATCTCGGCCGGTGACCGGGAGCCGAGGGCGATGTCGTGGTTCCAGGTGTGGTTGCACAGGGTGTGCCCGTCGGCCACGATCGCTTGGACCAACTCCGGGTAGGCGCTGGCGTTCTCGCCGGTCACGCAGAAGGTGGCGGTGACCCCGTACGCCTGCAGGGACCTGAGGACCTGTGGGGTGTACTGGGGGTTCGGCCCGTCGTCGAAGGTCAGGGCCACGGCCGAGGTTTCGGTGGTGCGCTGGGTGCCTTCGTCGTAATAGTCGCTACTCGGGGTCGGTGCTGGGACGGCTGCGGCGTCGCCGTCGTGCTCCCATGGTGTGGTGGCGCTGCTGTCGGGTGTTGGTGTCCCCGACGGGGCGGACTGGTCGGGCGAGTGCGGTGTGGTGGCGTTGCTGGTGATCGGGTCTCCCGTCGGCGCTATGCCACGCCCGATCGCGAACGCGGAGCCGAGCAGCGCGATCACGACGACTGCCGCGATGGCGAGGGAGCGGGTGGCGGGGGTGAGCTTTCTCAGCCCGCCCATCCGGGTGGGATCGCCGCTTTTCATCTGCACCGTATGTACCCCCGTACTTACCGGTAAGCGGTTCTAGAACATGAGGATAGTCCCGATTATCGGTAATAATCGGGCAAATGGTTAATAGCGGATCAAGCGGGAATCGGGGCGGGCTCCGACTCCGGTAGCGCCCGGGCGGGCGGAACAACGAACTTGTAGCCGACCTGGCGGACGGTGCCGATCATCGACTCGTACTCGGAGCCGAGCTTGGCGCGCAGCCGACGGACGTGCACGTCCACGGTGCGGGTCCCGCCGAAGTAGTCGTAGCCCCACACCTCGCGTAGCAGTTGGTCCCGGGTGAAGACCCGCCCCGGATGCTGCGCCAGGAACTTGAGCAGTTCGAACTCCTTGTACGTCAGGTCGAGGGGGCGGCCCTTCAGCTTCGCGGCGTAGGTGTCCGGATCGATGGTCAACTCGCCGGCCCGAATCGAACTGTCGGCCCCCGTGGTGGTGTCCGTCAACCGGCCGATCACTAAGCGTAACCGGGCCTCGACCTCAGCGGGGCCGGCTGAGGCGAGGATTACATCGTCGACGCCCCAGTCGGCGTTGAGTGCGATCAGCCCGGCTTCGGTGACGACCGCGAGCAGGGGCGCGTTGAGTCCGGTGGCGTGCAGCATGCGGCAGGTGTCCCGGGCCTCGCTCAGCTCGGAGCGGGCGTCGATCACCACGACGTCTGGGCTGGGGCCGGCGACCAGGGTGCGTACGTCGCGGGGGGCGGTGTGGACCGAGTGGGGTAGTAGGTCGAGCGCTGGCAGCACAGCGGATGGTTCACCTGCGCGTGCCGTTACCAGAAGCAGGATCTCCACGATCATCTCCGTCCCGGCGGCGCGGTGGCCGCGCGTGACCCAGCGCGCGCTCCGCACTGAGGCACTGAGGGCACTGGGGTACTGCGGGGTCCCGGCGTCACTGACGGGCGGGTAAACAGGTTGAGCCTAACCGATCGCCCTGCGTCAACCTTCGGTGCGAATCTGTTTTGTCTCCTTATGTCCTCAACTGGGGGGTAGGTTTTAACGTCGCCGAAACCGTGCGCCCGCGGCGCCGGCGCGGTCTGGCACGATCGGTGGGTGCTTCCCTCCAGCAGACCCGAGACCGGCCGTGAGCCCTGGCCCGAACAGCCTTCCAGTGGTCCGCCCGCGCCGCGGGCCGGAGGTGACGACGGGCGGCCGGAGCGCGGCGGCCCACGCCGGGCCCGGCGGGACGGGGACCCGGTCCGCCGGGCTCCGGGCGATCCCGATGACGGCCAAGAGCAGGACGCGGAGGAGGCCCCGCCGGTCGCGGTGCGTCGGTCCGTCGCGCTGGCCGTCGCCGGCTTCGCGGCGCTGCTCGGGATGGGTCTGGTGCTGGCGGCGCAGACCAGCGGCCCGGGGCACCGGATCCCGTTCACGGTCGTCATCTTCGGCGTCCAGGCGCTCTCGGTGCTGGCCTGGACGATGGCGTTTCGCCCACCGGCGTTGATGACGGTGGCCGGGGTGGGTGCCGTCGCCGCGATCATCGCCGACACCGTCGCCGTCCGCAGCGACCCGGCCCGGCTGATGCCGCTGGTGCAGGTCCTGCTGGTCGGCCTGGTCGCCGCGGTCGTGGGGCAGTTCGTCCGGCGGGTGGACCGGGCGCAGGTTCTCGAATCGCTGCGCGGCACCGTGCTCATTGTCGCCGGCTCCGTCGCCCTCCCCACCATGATCGTGCTCACCCGGATCCCGATGGGCACCCAGGTCATCACGGTCTGCCTGGTCGCGGCCGGGGTCGCACTCGCCGTAGCCCGGATCACCGACGCGTTCGTCGCCTGGCCCCGGCTGGCCCCCCAGGTGCCACGGGGTGCGGTCGGCGTGGTTGGCGGTGCCATGGTCGGCACCATGGTCAGCGCGGTCCTGGGCAGCTACCTCGTCACCCCGTTCACCCCGACCCGGGCTGCGATCATGGGGCTCGTCGCGGCGGTCGTCGCCGTCCTGGCCGACCTCGCTGTCGGGTTTGCGGAGGTGGGTCGGGAAATGGCCGGCGAGCCGACCCCCGGGTGGGCGATTCAGCACATCCAGGGTCCACTCACCGGCTTCGCCCTCGCCGCGCCGGCCGCGTACGTCCTGTGCAAGCTGGTCCTCTGAGCGGTCGGAGCGCCACGGGTCCGGGTAGCCTCGCCGCAGCGACGGCGGTGCCGGGAGGAGCCCGGCGGTGCCGGGGAGGGCGGCGGCGGTGACAGGAGCGATGGCGGTGCCAGGAGGAGCTGTGACGACCGAGGAGCGCCCGTACCAGGACGAACGCCCCCGATCCCGGCGCGGGCGGCGCGTACTCGTCGTGCTCCTGGTCCTGCTTCTGGGCCTGGTCGGGCTGGCGGTGGTGGCCGACCGGGTGGCAGCGGGGGTCGCCGAACGCGCACTGACCGATGAGGTCCGCGAGGAACTCGCCAAGGAGGGCGTTCAGGCCGGGCCACCGGAGGTCGAGATCGGCGGTTTCCCCTTCGTCACCCAGGTCCTCGACGGCCACTACGAGCGCATCTCCATCCGGCTCACCGAGGTCCGGGGATCAGTCCAGGGCGACGTGCTGGCCCTGCCGACCCTCGACGTCGACGCCTACGACGTGACCGCCTCGCTGGACACCCTTCGTTCCGGACGGGGCGGGGTGACCGCCGGGAGTGTCACCGGCACCGGCACCATCAGCTACGACAGCCTCGCCGCCCGGCTCGACCAGGAAGGGCTGCAACTGGGGGAGCGGGACGGCCGACTCGCGGTGACCGCTCCGGTGGAGCTCCTCGGGCAGCGAGTGCCGGTAACCGGCACCGCCGACATCACGGTTGACCAGGGCCAGGTGTCGCTGCGGTTCACCAACCTGACCGCCGAGGGCATGCCGAACAGCTCGCTGGTCCGGGCGTTGCTGAATACCTTCGCCGAGGGCATCTCCGTTGACCTGCCACTGCCGGCGCTCCCGTTCGACCTCACCGTCAGTGAGGTCCGGCCGTTACCCGAAGGGCTCCAGGTCACCGCGGAGGCGGCCGAGGTGCCGATCCACGCGGGGAGCTGAGTCGAGTACGCGTCCCGGATGGTGGTTGAGCCGTGGCGCGCGGCGACATCGCTGGTAGTCTCGCTGCCCATGGGGATGTTCCTCACCAAACGGCGCGCGGTCGACCTGTGCCGTGTGGCCACCTGCCTGTGTCGCCCTGTCCGGTTGACGGCGGGGCTGTTCTCGGCCGCCTGACGCGGCCTCCCAGCGCCCAGGGTCGGCGCACCTGACCGGTGCCCCCCTCCTGCGCCAACCAGCGGCGCCGTCGCACGACCCGTGATCCCGATCCGAGCCATGGGTCCCGCGCGTGGTGGACCACCGACGCACCATGACCTCCCGCGCGCTGGCTCACCATCCATCCTCACCAGGAGTGATCTGATGAGTCGTGACACCGCACTCGTCTCGGCCGACTGGGCCGAGAAGAACCTCGAAACCCCGGGTGTCGTCTTCGTCGAGGTCGACGAGGACACCTCGGCCTACCACACCGGCCACCTGCCCGGTGCGATCAAACTGGACTGGAAGACCGACCTACAGGACCAGGTCCGCCGGGACTTCGTGAACAAGGATCAGTTCGCGGCGCTGCTCTCCGAGCGGGGCATCGCCAACGACGACACCGTCGTCCTCTACGGCGGCAACAACAACTGGTTCGCCGCGTACGCGTACTGGTATTTCGCGCTCTACGGCCACCGTGAGGTACGGCTGCTCGACGGCGGTCGCAAGAAGTGGGAGCTGGACGCCCGCCCGCTGACCACCGAGGTGGTGTCCCGCCCGCCGACGCGGTACGTGGCGCTGGAGCCGGACCGCACCATCCGGGCGTTCCGCGACGAGGTGGTGGCCGCCATCGGTACGAAGAACCTGGTCGACGTGCGCAGCCCGGACGAGTACGCGGGCCGCCTGCTCGCCCCCGCCCACCTACCGCAGGAGCAGGCGCAGCGTGCGGGCCACGTGCCCACCGCGATCAGCGTGCCGTGGTCCAAGGCGGCCAACGAGGACGGCACCTTCAAGTCCGACCAGGAGTTGCGCGAGATCTACGCCGCGGCCGGGCTGGACGAGGGCCGGGAGACCATCGCCTACTGCCGGATCGGTGAGCGCTCCTCGCACACCTGGTTCGTGCTCCAGGAGCTGCTCGGCCACCGGAATGTGAAGAACTACGACGGCTCCTGGACCGAGTACGGCTCGCTGGTCGGCGTGCCGGTGGCGCTCGGCGACGAGCCCGGGAAGAGGTGAACGTCATGACTGCTTCGACCGCGGCCGGGTGCGCCGCCCCGGATCAGGCCGCTCCGCTGCCGGCCAGCCTCGACCTGGAGAAGGAGACCGTCATCGCCGGAGTTGTCCGTGGCGCCGCGGGTGAGCCGGTGGCCGGTGCGTACGTCCGCCTGCTCGACTCCACCGACGAGTTCACCGCCGAGGTGGTCACCTCGCCGGCCGGGCAGTTCCGCTTCTTCGCGGCGCCCGGCACGTGGCGACTGCGTGCGCTGTCCCGGCACGGCAACGGTGACACCATCATCACCGCCAGCCGGGGCATCAACGAGGTGGCTGTCACGGTGGTCGTCGACTGACCGCCCTGCTGTCTGACTGCGGCCCGCTACCTCCGGTTGCGGGCCGCAGTCGTCCGGTCGCGTCGCGCGCGGCCGACGACGGGCTGGAGGAACCGTCGGGAACAGCCGCCGTCGTGGTCGGGCCGCAGCAGGCAGCGCCAGCCGTGCTCCAGTCGCCGGTCACAGAAGACCTGATGGTGTACGTCGAGTGCGCCGGTGACGGAGACCGTCGTCTCCCCGAGCACCAGCTCGGGCAGGAAGCTCAGGGAGCGGGCCAGCGAGCGGGCGAGCAGGCGCGCGCCGGCGAGGTCATCGGCGTGCAGGGTCAAATGGACGACGAAGCGCGGTCGACTGTCGTGGTCGGGCGCGGTCATGCCCGTACGCCCGGGGTGAACCGGGACTGCCAGTCGCGCAGCGCCCGTTTGATCCGGACGTTCTCGTCTCGGGTCCTCCGCAGCTCGGTCTGCAGCACGGACAGGTCCGCCGCGACCCGATAGAGGAAGAGTTCCACCTCGGACGCGTCGAGTCCCCGCCGGACCTGCGGGAACTGCCGCTGCCGTACCTCCTCGGGGGTCAACGGCCAGCGCGTCGCCGACCGGTGGTACCCGCGGTGGTGTCCGCCCGCGTTGCCGGCGAACGACCGGTGGTGCTCGCCCACATCGTTGGCGGCGCTGGTGGGACGGCCGACGTTCGCACTGATCTGCGCGCGTGTAGCGGGGTGGCTCGGGGTAGGGCGGTCTCGCCAGCGACGGAAACGTCGGAACGGGTTACGCACGTCAACCACCTCTCCGGACCGGACGGGCCGGGGTGAGCCGTGCCCAGCCCACCCCGACCGGGGGATCGGCCCTACTCGTTGTCACGCGAGGAGGACCTGTTGGCGAACTTATGCGCGTAAGGCGCAAGAGTCAAGGCTCGGGTGGGCATCGGCTTGTCGAGGTGCCGGGATGCGTGATCGAATCAACGAGCCACGCGAGGAGCGCCATGCCTGCTGTACCGGATTACCTGAGAATCTCTAACCGAATCATGACGGACGTCGAGAGCGGCAAGCTCAAGCCGGGTGAGAAGCTTCCGTCGATCGCCCAGCTCTGCGAGCTGCATCAGGTCGGCGCGTCCACGATCCGCCAGGTGTTCATCCGGCTGGAGGCGCTGGAGGTGATCGACCGCCACCAGGGCAAGGGTGTCTTCGTGACCGATCCGAAGACGTGGCTCCGTAAGTCATGAGCCGGTGGCGTCAGGGGATGAGTGCGTCGAGGAGCTCGAACCGTTCGTACGGCTGGTGGTGGTCGCCGAAGTGCCCGTCGTCGCGCACGATCTGGGTGCCGCCGAGCCGCTCGAACATGGCGCGTCCCTGGCTGTCGTCGCAACCGTACGGATCTTTGCGGGAGTTGACGAAGTAGATGTCCCGCACGTGCGACCGGATCGCGGCCCAGTCGTAGCTCTGTTGGAGGACCGGTTCCTCCTCGGTGTTGGGCCGGGTGCAGTAGCCGGCGACCAGGATTGCCTGGGCGACAGTCACGTTGACCTGCTCCAAGACCGCGAGTAGTAATGCGGCACCGCCGGAGTGACCGACGAGGACAGTGTCTTCGTCGAAGCTGTGCCCGTTCAGCACCTTTGGCAGGAAGGTAGCTATCGGCTCAACATTGATACCGGGGTAGTGCGGCACCTCGACGGCGTATCCCCGGGCCGCGAGTCGCCCTCTCAGCCAGGGGTACCAGCATGCGTCGGGGTTGCCGCCGGTCCCGTGGAGGATGATCGCTTTGCGTCCCACTGTGCCCCCTTTGGATCGACGTCCTTATACTCCATGCCTGGCTTCATCGGTCAAGGCAGTTCGCGATCGCCAGTTCGCAGTGGGCAGCGGCCCACATCGCTGTCGGCGCCGGTGAGGCATCCTAGATCCGCACCGATCAGCGACCGGTGCGGGCAGTGCGCTGGCTCGGGCGGGACGGAACGATCCTGACGGCGGCAACCGGCCGGTCTCGCCAGCGACGAAATCGTCGGGTCCTACTCGTTGCCACGCGAGGAGTGAGATGCCAGCGACACCGGACTACATCCGGATCTCCGACGAGATCATTGATGACATCAGGTCAGGCCGATACAAAGCCGGGGACAAGCTGCCCTCGATCGCTCAGCGCTGCGAGCGGTACCGCGTAAGCCCGTCCACGATCCAGCTCGTCAACGTACGACTGGAGGCGCTGGAGGTGATTGACCGTCACCAGGGAAAGGGTGTCTTCGTGACCGATCCGAAGACGTGGCTCCGTAAACCCTGACCCGCCGGCATGACGCACTTGGGCATCTTGGGTGATTTAGGGCAAACCGGGTTCCGTGTCCTCGGCGGTTGCCTGGTACTCACTCATGCCGCAAGAGGATGACAAATCGAACATCGGCTTTAACATTGTGGACTGGTCGCCAGCGTGATCGTCCATCACATTCATCGCCCTGGCATTGATTTATCCTCAGCCGGGGTTCTAGGATTTCGTCGACTTCGGTGTTCTCCCGTAGCTTCCGGTTGGCCGGTTGCCAGCCGCCGGCCAACCGGTGGAAGAAAGAAGGAGGCGGCTATTGTTCGCCTATGTCGTTCGAGCCCCTTTCCACTATGGAGTCAGCCCTCTGGGGCCTACTAGGTAGCTTCATTGTGGAAGCACTCGAACTCGGCGCTGCGCTGCGCCGCGCGAAAACCCTGCCATGGAAACGCCCAGACGAGCCGGGACTCCCCGCCTACCTGGCCTCAGTCGTGCTCCGGCTCGCCGCTGGCGCGGGACTCGCCGCCCTCATCGGAGCCGACGGGCAACTGGCGAGTCCCTTCGCTGCCGGGCTCCTCGGCATCACCGCACCGCTATTGATCGAAAAAATCCTGCGCCAGGTTGACATGGCGCCGACCGAAGCCGCCGCACCGCACCATCGCTCGACGCTACCCCGCAGTCGTTCCTTACCACCCCCGCTAGCAAAAGACCAGAAGCTGGCCCCGGGAGATATGGATTCTTCCGATGTCGACTGACTCCTTTCGTCGTCAACTTGTGCTAGCGCTCGGGCGTTCCTCTCCGGCCTTCCACCCACCACGAGCAGCCCGAACCGGCCATTTAAGACACTTTATTGGTGCACTGACCCGACGTACCCCAGCCTTCACCGGCCAACAAATCGGTAGCCTGCCCGACGTCAATCTCCGCCAGGGCGACTCTCGTGCCGCCGACTTCCGCGGGACCGACTTGGCCGGCGCGGAGCTGAACAGCAGCGATCTTCGCGAGCCCGATCTCGTCGGAGTCAACCTCGCCAACTTCGCCGGAGTCGACCTCACCGGTGCGAACCTCGCCGGTGTTGACCTCCGTGGTGCGGACCTCACCGACGTCGACCTCACCGGCGCGAACCTCGCCGGTGTTGACCTCCGTGGCGCGGACCTCACCGACGTCAACCTCACCGGCGCGCTCCTCATCGGGGCCAACCTCGCCGGGGCCAACCTCGCTGGCGTCGACCTGACCGCCGCGAACCTCCGTGGCGTTGACCTTGCCGGTGTTGACCTTGCCGGTGTTGACCTCGCTGGCGTCGAGCTGGCCGCCGCCAACCTTACGGCGGCCGACCTTACGCGGGCCGATCTCACCGGCGCGTTTCTCATCGGTGCCGACCTCACCGGTGTTGACCTTGCCGGTGTCAACCTCGCCGGCGTTGACCTTCGCGGAGTCAATCTCACCGGCGTCAACCTCACCAGCGCCGATCTCCGTGAGGCCAACCTCGACCGCGCCAATCTCACCGGCGTCAACCTTTGCGAGGCCAACCTCTACGGTGCCGTTCTCACCAGCACCGCACTTGCGGGGGCACGGTGGGATTGGGCCACCATCTGGCCGCCCGAGCGGGCGGCGGAGATCTGGTTCCGGTCGGCGGAACGACCGGATCAACCGGGTGTCTACGTCGTGCTACCAGAAGCCGGCGGCCGGGATCGCCCACCCGTTGCCGTGGGACCGGGCACGTAGGCGTCGGCGTGGTCGCTGCCGCCGTTACAGACCGCCTTATCGAGGGTCCGAGGATGCCGCAGGCTGTGCTGATGTCAGAACCAAGCGTACGAGTGCCAGTGGACCAGCTCCGACAGGTGTGTTGAGCTGCTAATAGCTCAGGTAGCGGCGGGCAGAGCAACTGACCTTCCGATCCTTCGGGGCATTTCTGGTCATACCGTCGCCGGAGCGGTACGACGTGTACAACGAGCCGGCTCTGCTCACGATCGGACAGGTGTCCGAGTCTTGGGTCGACCTTCGGGCATGCTTGAGGGTGGCTCGAACGCTCCTGGTTAGGGGCTCGTTTGGCTCGCTGATGTTCTGCGGGCAATAGGCGATGAGGCTGTGGGTTAATCACAGGCGAAAAACGACTGCTGAATTCGCAATTTTCAGTTGGGTGCGCGGCTCTCCTTCCGGAGCGGCGCCAAGTTTGGAGCAGTGGCGGCCGCTACTGGCTCAAGACCAAGGCGGATGAAAGCTGGCAGGTGGCGAACGGGCGCCCCACCCCGGGAAGGGGTGGGGCGCCGGTCGCTGGCCAGCCAGCGCTAGCCCATCGGTGTCGGTGTCGGTGGTCGGTGACCCGCTCGGGTCGCCGGCCACCGACCTACTCAGATGCCGCTTGCTTTCGTGCAGTCCGACGACGGTTCCAGGCTGAAGTCGAGGGTTGCGACGAACCCTGCCTGAACCCGGATGCGGTCGAACTCCGGAACCCAACCGTCCTTGGCGACGATCACGTCGTAGCGGCCCTTGGGCAGCCAGACCGTGTACTTGCCGGAGGCGTCCGCCGTCAGGGTGAAGCCGGCGCCGCTGCCGGACGCGTTCACCCGGACGGTGGCCGGCACGCCGGCCGTCTCCCCGCCACAGGTAACCCCGGTGACCGTGCCCTGCAGCTTGCCCCAGCTCTTCGGCGGAGACACGTTCATCTCCACCTGCACCGGCGGGACCGAGTTCGGCGTGTCGGCCGTGAACGCCAACTCGCCGCTGTAGCGACCGGGCTGCTCGACCCCGGCCTCAGCGGTGGCCGTGAGCGTCACCTTCACCTTGCGGGACTCGCCCGGCTCCAGCGTGAAGCTGGACGGTGCGGTGCTCAGCCACGGCAGTTCCGCCTCCGCGGCGCACAGGTCCAGCCCGCCGAGGTGTTCGGTCTCCGCCGATCCGACGAACGAACTGGGCGAGCCGCCGATCCGGTAGGCCCCACACGCGGCGGCCCCCCGGTACCGGCTGAACTCGGCGTTCGGCAGGTCCTGCCAGGTGCCGGACGCCGGGTCGTAGGCGATCGTCTGGTTCGTCACCGTGCTGGAGCCGTTGGTGACCCCGCCGGCCAGCACGAGCATCCCACCGGCCGCGGCGTACGACGAACCCCACAGGTCCAACGGCATGTCCGCGATCGGAGTCCAGGTGTCCGAAGCCGGGTCGTACCGGTGGGCTTCGGTCTCGGCCCCCGAGCCACCGGCGCAGTAAACCTGGGCGCCGAGGCCACCGCAGCTCATCCAGGAGACCGGGCGCGGGTAGGGGGCAACGGTGGTGAAGGTTTCGGTCTGCGGGTCGAACGCCACCGTCTCGTCCGAGGCGGTACAGGAGCCGTCGGTGCAGCCGCCCACCAGGTAGATCTTGCCAGCGACGACGGCGGTTCCGGGGGCAGCGGTTGGCGCGGGGTTGGTGACCCCGTCCAGAGTGCTCCAGGTTTCGCTGGCCGGGTCGAAGACATTCACCGTGGGGTCCGGGTCGGAGGTGCTGCCCCACCCGCCGGTGACGTAGATCTTGCCGCCGACCGTCGCGACGCCCGGCTTCGCCCGGGAGGTGGGTAGCGCCGTCAGCTCCGACCAGGAATCGGTGTCCGGGTCGTAGACCCAGGTCGCGCGTTCCGTGCCGGTGGTGCTACCGCCGCCGATCGAGTACACCTTGCCGTCCAGGACGGTGGCGGAGTTGTCGAAGACCTCCGCCGGGAGGTCCGCGACCCGGGTCCAGCTGTTGTCCGTCGACTCGCCGACCTCCGCCGGTGCTCCACCGTACGTGGTCCCGGTGCGGGCCGTGCTGAGGCCCTTCATCGTGACCTCGCGCAGCGGGGCTCCCGGCTGGTTCAACAGCTCGAATTCGCCGGCCCGCTCCAACACCTCGACGTTGGCCGGGGCGGTGCCGGTGTTCTTCACCGTCACCTGGGTGCTCCGGGTGCTGCCGTACGGCTGGTGTGACTCCACCTCGGTCGGGGTGACCGTGAGCTCCCCGGCGGCGAGCGCGATGTCGGCCCGGGTTACCTCGTCGGCGGCGATGGTCACGTCCTGGGTGGCCAGCGGGTACGGCGTCCTCTCCGCGGTGAACGGGTGCGTTCCGGTGAGGCTGGAGAAGAGCCAGTAGAAGCCGTCCGACTCCGCCGGGTCGTCCGGCGTGCCGGCCGAGACAGCGTTCTCCTCGGGCTGATCCACGCTGGTCACCGTGACGCCGTTGAGGGGTGCGCCGGTGTTCTGGTCGCTGGTCGTGCCGACCACCAGGCCGCCGGGCACCGGAGTGCAGTTGAGGTTGGACAGGACGACATCGTCAACCTGCCACCACCAGGCGAAGCTGCCGGCGAAGCGGAACCGCACCTGGGCCTCCGACGCGCCGGCCGCCGGCGTCAACGGCACCTCTTCGACCCGCGGCCCGCGCAGGCTGCCGGTCTGGTGCCAGACGTTGGTCCAGGTTTCGCCGCCGTCGGTGGTGACGTCGATGTCGGCGCTGTCGCTGATGCCGAGTGCCCGCCAGTCACTGTTGAACCGCAGCACCGGCGCGGGGGTACCGGAGAGATCCACCGTCGGGCTCACCAGGTCGGTGTCCTGGCTGTTGCCGAGGCCGAGCTCGTCGCTGTCGATGATCGCGAAGCCGCCGCTGCCGCCGGTCAGGTTGCCTCGCCCGCCGAGGTCTTCGAAGGTCCAACCGCCGTCCTCGGTGCGGTTGACCACCGACCAGCCCTCCGGCGTGGTGGTATCGGCGAAGTCCTCCGTCAGCAGGGGGTCGCCGTAGCTGCCGGTGTAGCCGGCGGCCGTGCAGGACTCCTCTACCGGAACGGCCAGGTCGACGGTGGTGGCGTCGCCGCCGACCGGTACCTCCCGAGTCACCGTGTGGTAGCCCGGGTACTGCGGGGTGGCGGTGATCGAGATGGTGTTGTCGCCGGCCACGGTGGTTGACCATTCTCCGGTCACCGGGTCGGTGAAGGTCGGGTCGCCCGGCTTACCGGCGATGTCGATCTGGGCGTAGAGCGGCCAGCCGTGCCCGGAGGCGTCGGTGACCTGACCGCCAACCGTGACCACCGGGCTGGCGACGAGTGCGAAGTCTCGGGTCACCGCCCCGCCCTCGTCCACGGTGAAGGTGTCCGACTGCGACTCGTAGCCGTAGACGCTGGCCGTCACCGTGACCTCACCAGCCGGCACGGTCAGCGCGTACCGGCCGTCGGTGCCGGTGGTGGTGTCGCGGGTGCCGTCGTCGATGGTTACCCCGGCGATCGGCTCGCCGTCAGCGGCTGAGGTCACCATCCCGGCGACCCGTCCGACCGGGCCGCGGGGGGCCTCGTTGACCGACGCGTACGCGTCGAGCCGACCTTCGCCGAAGACGTTGTTGTCCTCCGCGGTCCCGCCGCAGCTGGTGTCGTCAACGTCGCGGGCGGTGCTGTCCAGCAGCGCCTCGGTGGCCGCCAGGTCCCCGCGGAGGCTGGGCGCGACCGACCAGATCAGGGCCGCCGTGCCGGCGACGTGTGGGGCCGCCATGGAGGTGCCGCTGAACGCGGCATACCCGCCGCCGGCGACGCTGGAGCGCACGGACACTCCCGGCGCGGCGATGTTCGGCTTGAGCAGGTCGGTGCCGGAGCCACGGCTGGAGAAGCCGGCGATGGCGCCGTTCGACCCGTACGCCCCGACGGCGTACGAGCTCTCGTAGTCCCCGGGGGAGCCGGCGGTACCGCAGCTCGGGCCGCTGTTGCCGTTGGAGAAGACCGGGAGGATCCCGGCGGCCCGCCACGCGTCGACGGTCTGCTGGTACCAGGGGTTGTTGCCGCCGCCGCCCCACGAGTTGTTGACGATGTCGGGGCGCAGGTCAGGGCGGGGGTTCTCGCCGTTGGCGTCGGTCGGGGCCAGGATCCACTGGCCGGAGGCGAGCAGCGCGGAGTCCGAGCAGGTGCCGAACTCGCAGCCCTTCGCCGCGATCCACCGGGCACCCGGTGCGACGCCGATCTGGTTGTCACCCCCGTCGTCACCGACCATCGTGCCCATCGTGTGGGTGCCGTGGTCGTTGTTGTCGCAGGGGTCCGAGCCGGGACAGATGTCCGACGGGTCGAACCAGTTGTAGGCGTGGTCGAAGCTGCCGCCGCCGAGGTTGCCCCGGTAGGAGTTGACGAGGGCGGGGTGGTCGTACTGCGTGCCGGTGTCGATGTTGGCGATCACGATGCCTTCACCGCGGTTGCCGAACTCGTCCCACACCTGGGGGGCGCCGATCTCGGCGACGCCCCACTCGATGGCGTCGGTGCGGGCCTCGGCCTCGGCGGGCGTCGGTTCGACCAGCTGGCGGCTGCGGACCGGTTCGATCCGCTCGACCTCGGGTCGGTTCGCGATCTCGTCGATCAGGGCCCGGTCACCGTGGACCTGGACGGCGTTGGCGATCCAGTAGGAGGTGTGCTCCGCCTTCCGCGCGTCGAGCAGCCGCAGCAGGTCGGCTTGGGTGCGTTCGGCGGTGTTGGTCAGGAGCTGGTGGACCGCACGGGCCCGGTCGTCGGGCGTCTGCAGGGTCGCGGTACTGGCGAGCGGTGCGGTTTCCCGTAGGTAGACCAGGAAACTGGTGCTGTCGCTGGTCTCCAGCAGCTCGGACGCGACGGTTGCCCGCTCGGATGCGCCGGGCGGCGACGCGGCGAGCGCTGGCTGGGCGCTTAACCCCAGCACCAGCGCCCCGAACGCGACGGCCAGACGCCCCAGGCGTGACCGCGCGGATGGTCGTACGAACACGTGTCCTCCCCACGTCCGCGGGCCCGGGCTGTTCCGTGCCCGCGCCAGCCATGCTCGTGAAAACACCGACGCTGATCAATAAATTGTCTCGGTCAGTATTCGATCAGTGACTGGGCGCGCTTCTGGTCGTACGCTGACTCGGTGTTCAGCCCGACATCATCTCGGTGAGGTGATGCCCGTCGGGTCAACGCGGGTGCCTGGGGAGGCGGCGTGTCTGAGCGGAAAGGTCCAATCGTGGTCTGTGTGAGCCCCGACATGGCCGTGCGCGAGCGCGTGCTGCGTCGCCTCGACGGGGTGGGGCCGGTGTTGAGCTGTGCTGATCTCGCGGAGCTGCGGGCGATGCTCTTTCCTGAACCGCCCGTCACCGAAGAGCGGGGCACCGGTCCACCGGAGACCCCGGTCCGCTACGGCGAGCTGGTGGTTGACCCGCCGGGGCACCTGGTCACCTGGCGGGGGCATCCACTGGCGTTGACCCGTACCGAACGGCGGTTGTTGACCCGGTTGGTGACCCCGCCGGGCCGGCTCTGGAGCTACGAGCGACTCTTCGCCGCGGTCTGGGGCGGCGCCTACCTCGGCGACACCGCGATCCTGCACTCGGCGATCAAGCGGCTCCGGCGCAAGCTGCGCCTGCTCTCCGGTGGCCCACGGGTGCTGACCGTGCGCGGCGTCGGCTACCGGCTCGTCCTGGGCTCCGACGACTCGGGCGGATAACGCGGCCGCCCCGGCGGCGGCTGACCCGGGTCCGGGGCATGACACGATGGCGCGGTGAGCGCTGTCCACCCGGGGTACGCCCCACCCTCCGGGCCTGATCGCCCGCCGTCCCGGTCGTGGGTCCGGCGTTGGCTGCTCGTGGGCACGGCGGCCTGGGCGGTGCTGCTGGCCGGGCTGGCCTGGTGGTCGGCCCGCACCGACGAGCCCACGGTGCGGGAGCAACGCACGATTGAGCAGGCGTCGCCGGTGGTCAACGCGGCGGTCGGTCGGCTCGTCGCCGAGCTCGACGGCGCGGCGTGGGCGATGACCCCGCCCCGCGTGGAGCGGGGCTGCCGGGTCACCCCGGTCAGCACGGGCGCCGAACTGACCCGCGGGATCGGCGTCCTGGTCGCCGAGGGAGGCGAGCGCGAGCTGCTCCGCCAGGTCGCCGACGCGCTGCCGGCGCGATGGCGGGCCGGGGTTCGCGACGCCGCCGAGGGTCCGCTGCTGCGCGCCGACGCTGGTGAGTTCGTCCTGGTCGAGGGGGAGTCGACGAGTCCGGGCCGGGTTCGGTTTGAGGTACTGACCGGCTGTCGTCCGGCCGGCGCCGCGTCCGGCGATCTGCTGCTGGGGAGCCCGCCCGAGGCAGCGCTGCGTGCCGCGTTGCAGGCGCTGGGCCGTCCGGTGCCGGAGCAGGTGGATCAGATTTGGACATCGTGCCCTGGCGGCGCGAAGGCCCGGACCGAGCGGTTGGCGGCCGGCCCCGAGCCGGCATCGTTGAGCGCCCTGGCCCCGTTGGCCGCCGCCGGCACCGTTGTGGTCGACACCCCCGAGGTGTACGCCTACCGGAGCGGCACCGACCTGGTCATCGCCGACGCCACCGGCGACCAGCTGCACCTGATGCTCTCCACCAGCTGCGCGGAGTGAACCCTCCGGTCCGACCCGCCGGCGCAGACCAGCCCGTCCTGGTAGCCGAGCGACCGGCCCGTCCTGGTAGCCGAGTGACCGGCCCGTCCTAGTAGACGAGTGCCCGGGCCTCCTCGGCCATGACCTCCTCGAGGAAGACCGCCGAACCGGCGATCCGGACGCCCGACAGCACGTCGCCGGGCCCGATGTCCCGCCGGGCCGCGCACTGCGTGCAGGCGGTCACCCGGCCCGTCGTCAGGATCACGTGCAGTAGCTCGCCCAGCGGCGCCGCGTGCGGCAGCTCGAACTCCTGCGCCCGGCCGGGCAGCGCGAACCAGGTCGCCTCACCGGTCAGCCAGAGCGAGACATCAACTCCGGCGGCGGCTGCGGTGGCGGCGATGGTGAACGCCTGAGCGCACCGTTCCGGGGCGTCAACACCGGCAGTGACCTTGACGACGAGGGTTTTGCCCACGAGCGCCAGCATAGGATAGTCGCCGATGGTCACCGAGATAGGGTTCGTAAGTTTGCTGGTCGCCGGGCTGGGCGGGCTCGCCGGCGGCTTGGTCTACCTCGCCGTACGCATTTCGAGAGGGCATTAGTGAGTGACGAGAATCCGCTTCAGCCGCCGTGGCTGAACGCGCCTCCGGTGGACCCGTACCCCTACGAGGAGAGCCACGACCTGCGTACCGGCCCGAAGCTGCACCCCACTCTGGACGGCCTGCTGCCGTACATCGGGGTGTGGCGGGGTCGGGGCCGGGGCGGCTACCCCACCATCGAGGATTTCGACTACGCGCAGGAGATTCGGATCAGCCACGACGGCCGACCGTTCCTCTGCTACGAGTCGCGGGCGTGGCTGCTGGACGAGCAGAGCCGCCCGGTCCGCCCGGCCGGGCGGGAGACGGGTTGGTGGCGGCCGGTACTCGATGCTGACGACCGGGCGACCAACGAGTGGGAGGCGCTGATGAGCACGCCCACCGGCGTGATGGAGCTGCACCTCGGCAAGCGCACCGGCACCCAGCTCGAGTTCGCCACCGACGCGGTGGTCCGCACCCCCACCGCGAAGGAGGTGACCGCCGGTCACCGCCTCTTTGGCATCGTCGAGGGCGCCCTGCTCTACGCGCAGGAGATGGCTGCGGTCGGGCACGGCCTCACCCCGCACCTGTCCGCCCGGCTGATTCGGGTGGGCGGCTGAGCCAGTCCGGCTGGTCGTCGTCGGGCGGGACGGGGAAGCCGAGAAGCGCCTGTAGCCGCCGGGTGTAGGCCGACCGGGGCCGGTCGATGCCGTCCAGGAGGCGGACCTCGACCAGGCCCCGGACCGACGAGCTGAACCAGACCGCGTCCGCGGCGTGCAGCTCGGGCGGGGTCGCCAGCTGCTCGTGCGCGCCCAGCCCCACCTGTGCGGCATTTGCCAGCAGCCAGGCGGCGGTGGTGCCGGGCAGGACGCCGGCTGCGGCGGGGACCGTGCGCAGCGCCCCGTCGGTGAGCCAGAGGACGTTGGCGGTCGGCCCCTCCAGGACGTACCCGTCGGTGGAGGTCCAGAGCGCGTCGTCGACGCCGTTGCGGGACGCCCACCGGCGGGCGGCGTTGTGCACCGCGTACGACGTGGTCTTGCTGCCGGTGGGCAGCCAGTCCAGGCCGGCACGCCCGCGGGCCGGCACGCCCAGCGGCAATGTCGCCACGGTGATCCCGTCCCGGCGGGCCGCCCGAGCCGGCGGTGGCACCGGGGCCAGCGTGGCGTACACGGTCGGGGCCATGCCGCCGCCCGCGCCGCGGGTGCAGACCAGCCGCAGTGCCCCCTCGACCTCGGTGGGCCAGTCGACGCAGATCTCCTCGAGCAGCGCGATCAGGGCGTCGGCCGGCGGCAGGGTCAGACCCATCACCGGCGCCGCCCTGGTCATCCGTTCCAGGTGCGCCTCCCGCAGCCAGGGCCGGCCCGCCCGCAGGTGCATCGTTTCGAAGAGGCCGTCACCGTGCAGGACGCCCAGGTCGTCGCCGCGCAGCACCGGCTCGGTGACCGGCACCCGGCCCCGCCCGAGCACCGCGATCCTCGCCGTCGTCATGGCCGCCGAGCATAGGGCCCGGGCGGGCTGCGCCGAGTGGGGTCCGACCCGGCACCACCGACACGGGTGCCGGCCGAACGGGGCCGGTAGGACGGGAGAGTGCTGTTCGGCCCGAGCGAACTATGCTTAGACGGTGTCCGAATCCTCCCTCGCGGAACTCCTCCGGGCCCGTGGGCTGCGCTTGACGGCGCAGCGGCAGCTTGTCCTCCAGGCGGTGTTGGATCTGGGGCACGCCACCCCGGAGCAGGTCCACACGGCCGTCCGGGAGGTGGCCGCCGGGGTCAACATCACTACTATCTACCGCACGCTGGAGCTGCTGGAACGGCTCGGCCTGGTGACGCATACCCACCTCTCGCACGGCTCGCCGACCTTCCACGCGGCCGGCGAGGACCAGCACGTACACCTGGTCTGCCGGGAGTGCGGCGCGATCGACGAGATCGATCCCGCCCTGCTGCGCCCGTTGGCCGACCAGCTTGCCGAGCAGCGGGGGTTCCGGGTGGACGTCGGCCATGTCTCCCTCTTCGGCCGCTGTAGTCGTTGCGCGAACGGGGAGCAAGAATGATCGATATTGCCGGGGCGGTCTCCGTCGAGAGCATCGACGAGGACAGTCGGGATCAACCGGAGCCGGCGCATGCCGCGGCGGGGGTCCGCTCGGTGGCGGCGCACTACGGGGATCCGCTGCGCGAGCAGCGCACCCTGGAGACGGCGGTCGGCCTGGTCGACCGTTCGCACCGGGGGGTGATCGCGGTGCCGGGTGAGGATCGCCTCGGCTGGCTGCACACGCTCACCACGCAGCACCTGGCGGATCTGCCCGCCGGGCAGGGCACCGAGCTGCTGGTGCTCTCCCCGCATGGGCACGTCGAGCAGCACGCGATGGTGACCGAGCAGGGCGGTACGACCTGGCTGGACACCGAGCCGGGCGACACCGGTGGGCTGCTCGGGTATCTGGAGCGGATGCGCTTTTTCAGCAAGGTGGAGCCGCGCGACGTGACGCCGGAGCACGCCCTGCTCTCGCTGGTCGGCCCGGCGGCGGTGGACGCCGTGGCGACGCTCGGCGTCTCCGGCCTGGCTGAGCCGGACCTGCTCGAGGTGCCCGGCCCGAAGTTCCGGGCCGGCTCGGTGCCGCCCCGGTCGACGGTGCGCTACGACGTCCGTGCGCTACCGATCGGGGGCTGGGCCCGCCGTGGCCCGCTCGGCGTCGACCTGCTGGTGGCTCGGGAGGCCATGGGCCGGGTGGTGGCCGAGCTGCGCGGCGCGGATGTGCCGGTCGCCGGGCTCTGGGCGTATGAGGCGGTGCGGGTGGCCGCCCGTCGGCCTCGGGTCGGGCTGGACACCGACCACCGGAGCATTCCGGCGGAGGTGGGCCTGGTCGGGCCGGCCGTACACCTGGAGAAGGGCTGCTACCGGGGACAGGAGACGGTGGCCCGGGTGCACAACATGGGTCGGCCGCCGCGTCGGCTGGTCCTCCTGCACCTGGACGGGGTGACCACGGACCAACCACCGTCGGCCGGCACTCCGGTGACGCGGGATGGGCGGACGGTCGGCTTCGTCGGCACCGCCGTGCACCACCACGAGCTGGGCCAGGTCGCCCTGGCGGTGGTCAAGCGCAACGTGCCCGACGACGCCCGGCTGCTGGTCGGGGAGACCGCCGCGATGATCGATAGCTAGGGAAGGACCCCGGTCAGACGCCGTTTACGGCGGAAGGATTCAGGTTTGCCAGTCGGCATGCCGGAAGACTTCCGGCCGGACGGTCGTCGATCGGGCGACTAGGATCCGGGCATGACGACAGGAACGTTGATCACGGTTGCCCCGACCGGGGCCGAGTCGGCCAAGGTTGAGGTGCCGGCGCTGCCGGTCACCCTCGATGAGCTGCTGCTGACCGCGAAGGAGTGCGAGGCCCTGGGCGCCTCCGTGGTCCACGTCCACATCCGGGACGCCGCGGCGCAGCCGACCCTTGACCAGCGGCGGCTGCGCGAGACCGTCGCGGCGCTGCGCGAGAGCACCGACCTGGTGGTGCAGCTCTCCTCGGGTGGCGCGGTGAGCGACCCGGAGACCGACCGGCTCGCCGTACTAGACGCCGCTCCGGACATGGCCTCCTGCACGATGGGCACGGTCAATTTCGGCACCGACGTGTTTCTCAACCGGTGGGAGTTCATCGTCGAGCTGCACACCCGGATGCAGGAGCGCGGCATCGTCCCGGAGTACGAGATTTTCGACCTGGGGCACCTCACCGCCCTGCAACGCCTGCTCGGCAAGTACGGACTGCCGGCCGGCGGGCATGTGCACGTCGACCTCGTCCTGGGCGTGCCCGGCGGAATGCCCGGCACTCCAGCGGCCCTGGTAGCCGCCGAGCAGATGCTGCGGGACCTGCCAACCGGCACCACCTTCTCGGCGACCGGCGTGGGCCGGAGCACGATCCCGGTCCTGCTGGCCTCGCTCTCGGCCGGCGGTCACCTCCGGGTGGGCATGGAGGACACGGTGACCTACGCCAAGGGGCAGCCGGTCGAGTCCAACATGCAGCTCGTGGCCCGCGCGGTCGGCTTCGCCCAGCTCGCTCAGCGCCCTCCGCTCACCACCGCCGAGGCCCGGGAACTACTCGGCGTGTCCGCCCTTCGCCGGTAAGTGGTGTGTCGGGGGTCGCCCCTGACGATGCGTGCCCAATTCCCTGATCACCCGTCGGCTGGACGTTCCCGAAGGGCGGTAACGTCCACCCCGTGGGAAAGACGTACGAGGGCGGCGTGCCGCTCGTTGAGGTGGTCCGGTCGGGTTTCGTTGAGGGCGTGCATCGCGGGTCGGTGGTGGCGCTCGACGCGACTGGCGCGGCGGTGGCGAGGGCGGGGGATGTGACGTCGCCGATCTTCCCCCGATCGTCGAACAAGCCGTTGCAGACGGTGGGAATGATTCGGGCGGGCCTGCGGCTGGGCGACTCCGCTGACCTCGCCCTGGTCTCGGCCAGCCACGAGGGGGAGGATTTCCACCGGGCCCGGGTTGGTGGGTTGTTGGCGCGCGCTGGGCTCGACGAGTCCGCGTTGCACTGCCCGCCCGACCTGCCGGCGGATGAAGCGGCGCGGGCGGCGGTGCTGCGCGCCGGCGGTGGCCCGACCCGGATTCAGATGAACTGCTCCGGTAAGCACACCGGAATGCTGCTGACCTGCCAGGCGGCGGGCTGGCCCGAGGAGGGGTACTGGCGCAGCGAGCATCCGTTGCAGGAGCGGTTGCGAGCGGCGATTGAGGAGTTCACCGACGAGCCGGCGGCGGCGGTCGGGATCGACGGCTGTGGCGCACCGGTGCTGGCCGTGTCGTTGTCTGGCCTCGCCCTGGCGTACCTGCGGCTGGTGCAGGCGGAGCCGGGCTCGCCGGGGCGGGCGGTGGCGGACTCGATCCGGGCGCATCCGGAGATCGTCGGCGGTACGCGGGCCGACGACAGCCGGATGATGCGGGCGGTGCCGGGGCTGCTCGCGAAGATCGGGGTGGAGGGGGTCATCGCCGCGGCCGTCCCGGGCGTCGGTGCGGTGGCATTGAAGATCGACGATGGTGCCGGCCGGGCCCGGATGCCGGTGCTGGTCTCCGCGCTGCGCCGGCTCGGGGTGAGCGCACCGGCGTTGGCGGAGTTCGCTGAGGTCCCGCTCTTCGGCGGGGGGCGGCCGGTAGGCGCCGTTCGGTCGCTCTGGTGATCTGCCGGAGCGGAAGTTAGGTGTCGCGGTGCTGGCTGCCGTTGGGGGCCAGTGCCGTGGCTTCCGGCCACGCGTCCGGGCGCTGCGGCCACGCGTCCGGGCGCTAACTCTGGCTAGCATTTTGCTTGCAGTAGTTAGCGCCGCGAGCTAGCGTTGAGTTATGGCCAGTGGAAAAGACCTTCCCAACATCGGCGGGTTCATTCGGGACCTGCGCCGGAGTGCGAAGATCTCCCTCCGGCAGCTGTCCGAGCAGGCGGGAGTCAGTAACCCGTACCTGAGTCAGATCGAGCGCGGGTTGCGCAAGCCCAGCGCGGAGGTGTTGCAGCAGCTCGCCAGCGCGCTGCGGGTCTCCACCCCGGCGATGTACCTGCGGGCCGGGCTGCTGGATGACCGCGAGGGGCAGGGCGTTCTCGCCGCGATCGCCGTGGACCCTGACCTGACCATGGCACAGAAGCAGTCGCTCACCCAGATCTACGAGACGTTCCGTCGCGAGAACGCGCGGCTCGCGGAGGCGACCGCCGCCGCCGACGTGGCGTCGGCCGACGCCGCGACCGGCCCGGTCACCACCGAGGCCGCGACCGGCCCGGTCACCACCGAGGCCGCGACCGGCCCGGTCACCACCGAGGCCGCGACCGGCCCGGTCACCACCGAGGCTGCGACCGGCCCGCCCACCACCGAATCGGTCGCCGGCCCGCCCACCACCGAACCGGAGTCGAGCCCAGCCGAGCCGTCTGGGGCCTCCGCCGACCTGGCCAACATCGCGGTCACCGGCCCAACGACGACCGGGGGTACGCCGACCGGCGGCGCGTGAGTCGCACCGCCATCGACCCGACTCCATTTCCGTCCCGACGCCAGTGCAGCAGTCCGCCCATAGGGCGACCCCGAAGCCGCCGATGCGGTCGAAGAGGAGAAACGATGACTAGTCAGCCTAAAACCACTCGTATCCCCGCCCCCCTCTACGCCGCCGCCGGTGCCGGCGATCTGGCGTACCAGCAGCTGCGAAAGCTCCCCGCGGCCGTGACCGAGCTGCGTAACCGGGTCGCTGCCGACCTCAGCACGGTAGACGGGGCCGAGCTGCGCCAGAAGGCCACCGAGACCTTGCGCACGGCGACCGCAACCGCCGAGAACCTGCGCCGGCGGGCCGCCAGCGACCTGGACCTAAACCGGCTTCGGGAGACCGCCACCCGTAACGCAGCCGTCGTGGTCGCCAGTGCTCAGGCCGCGCAGGAGCGGGCGGTCACCACCTACGGCGCGCTCGTCGGCCACGGGGAGCGGGTTGTCGGCGCTGGAGTGCTCGAGGCCGCCGACACGGTGAACACCGACATCGAGACGACCGAGCAGGCCCCCGCACCCACCCCGGCGCAGGTCGCCGAGGCCGCCGAGGCCAAGCCGGCCGCCGTCAAGAAGCGTGCCACCAAGGCTGCCGGCAAGCCGGCCACCTCGTCAACGAAGTCGTCGCGCGCGACGAAGCGGACCCCGCCGGCCGGCGACTGACCAGCGGCGACGGGCGAATGCCCGTGACGCCGAAGACCCCGGAGGTGGCCTGGCGGACGTCTCCGGGGTCTTCGGCATAAGCTTGCCGGCATGGCCATCGCCGCGCCGATCTTCGCCTTTGCCGTCCGCGACGTGATAGAGCTGATTCTGCTCGTCTTCGCACTCATCGTGCAGGGAGTCGCCCTGGTCCACGTCATCACCCAGCGGTCCGACGCGTTCGCCGCGGTCGGCACCATTCCGAAGGGTGCCTGGGCGGCGATCCTCGCCGTCTGTCTGGTCATCACGCTGCTTGCCCGGATCAGCATCTTTGGACTGGTCGGGGTGGCTGCTGGGTTGATCTATCTGCTCGACGTCCGGACGGGTCTGCGGGACCTCCGGGGCGGCCGGGGGAACTCCTGGTGAGAGGCTTCCGGTGGCCGCCCCCACCGGATGGCGGCCCCCGTACCTGGGGTCCCGGGCCGAGTGCTCCCCGCACCGGGCGGCCAGCACTGCCGGAACCGGAGACGGAGCTGGTCGCCACGCCGCACGGCGTCCTCCTGGAGCAGTTGGTCACCGGCGCCGGCGATCCGGTCACCGTCTTCGCGCATGGTCTGGGCAGCGGCATCGCCACCACCCGTCCCTTCGGCAGCGGTGTTACCGGCCGCAGACTCTTCTTCCAGTTCCGTGGGCATGGTCGCTCCGCCGCCCCGCCCGGGCCATGGACGTACCACGATCTCGCGCGCGACCTGCGGTCGGTCGCGGACCGGGGCCTCGCGACCCGGGCATTCGGCGCGAGCCTGGGCGCGGGTGCGCTCTGCCGGCTGCTCGCCGACAACCCGACGCGGTTCGACCGGCTGGTCTTCTACCTGCCGGCGGTGCTGGACCGGCCGCGGGGCGATGCCGCCCGCCGCCGGCTGACGGCACTGCTCGACGCGCTCGGCAGCGGTGATGTCGGTCAGCTCGCGGAGGTGGTTCAGTTGGAGCTTCCACCGGCCGTCCGGAACACGCCGGCCGGCTGGGCATACCTACGGCAGCGCCTCGATCAGCTGCTGCGAGACGGCCTCGGCTCGGGATTGGTCGGCCTGCCCGGATCGGTGCCGGTCCGCGACGCCACGGAGCTCGCCGAGGTCACGGCGCCGGCTCTGGTGATCGGGTGTGTCGGCGATGAGCTGCATCCGGTCGAGGTCGCCGAGCGGCTCGCCGCCGCGTTGCCCCAGGCCACCCTGCACGTGTACGACCGACCTGGTGTCCTCTGGGCCAAGCGGGCCGACCTGCGGGAGCGCATTTCCACCTTTCTCAACGAGTAGCCCGGATGAGACGCGGGACCAGCGCGGCTTCGGTCTGCCGGCGGGGGAGCCCAGGGCGACTGCCCAGCTGAGTTCCGCCCTCGTCCGCCGACCGGCGGAGGAGGGCGGAACCCTGGTCTCGCTGTGGAGGTGGGGAGGGTTGCTAACCGGCGCAGCCGGGGACGTCGACGCAGTTGTTGGGTTGGTTCTTGGTTACGGTGGTGCCGGTTGCGGTGTTGAGCTCAACTGTGCCGCCACTATTGAAGATGCCTCCGCCATCAGTGATGGCGATGTTTTTGACGACTTTTGTGTCGATGAGGCTGGCCGTGTCGAGATTGAAGATCCCGCCGCCTTGATCGGCCTGGTTGTTCGTTATTGCGGTGTTTCGCGAAACGAGATCACCAAGGCTGTAGATGCCACCGCCTTCGGTGGCGGCGGTGTTATTCGTGATGACGCCGCCCTCGGTCACGACGGAAGAAGCCGGGTTTACCGCTAGCCCGCCACCCCGGCCTGCGATGGCGGTGTTTCCGTTGAGGGAAACGGATCGGAGCGTGATTTGTGCTTCGATGCCGCTGAGTAGGCCGCCAGCCTCCATGGCTGTGTTGTGTGAAATATGGCTGTCCGTGATGATGCCGGTCGTGGCGACAAAGAGGCCACCGACGTTTCCGCCCTGGGTGTGGTTGGCGGTAATGGTGCTGTGCTCGATCCGGACGGAGCCGAGGCCGAGAATTCCAGCACCTGCGACTGCGGTGTTGGCCTTTACGTGGGACTTTTTGATTTCGAGGGGGCCGGAGCTGTTGATGCCGCCGCCGATGCTGCCGGCGGTGTTGTGGCTGATGGTGGACTTCTTCAGGTGGATGGTGCCGTCGCCGGCGATGCCGCCGCCGTCGCGTTCGGTGATGTTGCGGGTGATGGTGCTGTGGTTGGTGGTGAGGGTGCCGCCGGTGTTGACGAGGATTGCGCCGCCGTCGCCGTCGGTCTGTCCGCCGGTGAGTTTGAGTTTGTTGAGGGTGAGGTCGCCGCCGGTGTTGATGGTGAGGATGCGGAACTGGTTGGTGGTGGCGGCGCGTTCGATGGTGGTGTGTTTGTTGCCGTTGAGGGTGATGGGGGTGGTGATGGCGGGCAGGCCGGCGCCGTCGAGGTCGGCGGTGAGCAGGTAGGTGCAGTTTTTGGTGAGGTTGAGGGTGGCGCCGCCGCGGGCGTTGGCGAGGGTGATGGCGGCGATGAGGGCGTCGGCGCCGCAGGGGACCGGGATGCCCTTCTCCGTCTTCTCTTTGTCCTTGCTCTTCTTCCCCTGGTCTTTGCTGTCGCCTTGGTGGTTGTTGGGGGGTTGGTTGGCGTTCTGGGGGTGGTCGC
>NZ_JCANTD010000011.1:0-135176 GCF_059570675.1 Salinispora goodfellowii
ACTGGGTGTCCAACACCACCGCGGTCGGATCCTCCCGACGGCCGGCTTTCTCCCTCGCCTGGCAGCGCAGCAGATCGTGGATCGTCTGGTCGGTGCCGTCGTCACGCCACAGGGCGAAGTAGTAGTAGGTGGCCGACTTCGGCGGCAGATCATGCGGCAGGTACGCCCACTGGCAGCCGGTCCGGTTCTGGTAGAAGATCGCGTTCACGATTTCCCGCAGGTCGTAGTCACCATGACGGCCCGAGACCGACACCGCGACCCGCTTGGCCTTCCACGCGTCCAGGAACGGTCCGATCAGCGCCCACTGCTCGTCGGTGACGTCACTGGGGTATGGCTTCCGGTCACCCATGACCGGCCTAACGCTGCTACCACCCAACGGTCACGACCAGGATTCACATTCTCCCGCATTGGCCGATACCTACCAATAGCGAACCCCGCCAAAATATCTTCAACCGGGCACACGGAATAGATCAGCTCGAACGTCTGCGGACCACCCTCTCAGGTTGGGCGGCCATCGGGTGCTGGTCGCGTTGGCGGTCCGCCGGTCCGCCGGTTCGCCAGTTCGCCTGCGTCAACGGCAACTGCCGGCGGCGAATGTTCGACGAGCAGGTGCCAGGGCTAACCCGCAGGCATGCCTGTCACACGGTCCTGGCGGCGGGTGATCTGGAAGCCGTCGCGGTGGCGTTGGGTGGTCGGGCGGGCAGCAGGTTGGCTCACCGTCTGGCGGTGTCGGTGTCGCGGATGACGTTGATCCGGATGATCCGGCGGATGCCCGACCCACCGCAGTGCGTTGGATCGTGCGGGGGTGCTGGTGTTCCTGTCGTAGGCGATGATGGCAGGCATGCGGCTGCTTATCCTTGGTGGAACTTGGTTTCTTGGGCGTGCTCTCGGCGAGCTTGCGCTGTCCGCTGGCTGGTCGGTGACCACCTTCAACCGGGGCGTTTCTGCCGCTGACTTGTCCGGGGTGCAGGTCGTGCATGGTGATCGGGAACGGCCCGAAGACCTGAAGCGGTTGGCCGAGCATGGTCCGTGGGACGCCGTTATCGACACGATCGGCTACGTTCCGTCTCAGGTCCTGACCGCTGCGACCGCGCTGGCCCCGGTCGTCGGCCGCTACGTGTACGTGTCCTCGGTCAACGTCTACACCGGCTGGCCGGACGAGCCCCTGGACGACGAATCACCGTTGTTCGACTGCCCACCGGACGCTGATGCGACGTTCGGGGCCGATCTTGGTTACGCCGGTCAGTACGGGGCGCTCAAGGCTGGATGCGAGAACGCTGTCGTTCAAGCCGTCGGCCAGGAGCGGGCTGTCGTCCTGCGTCCCGGCGTGATTCTCGGCCCGAGCGAATACGTTGGCCGCCTGACCTGGTGGCTGACCCGCGCCGCCCGTGGCGGCCAGCTCCTGGCGCCCGGCCCAGCGCAGCGGCCTATCCAGCCGGTCGACGTACGCGACGTCGCCGCGTTCGCACTGGCCTGCGCGGAGGATGGGGAGGTCCACGGCTCGTTCAACGTCACCGCCCCGATCGGCCATGCCACCTTCGCTGAACTCGTCGATACCTGCGTCGCGGTGACCGGCGCTGACACCATGCCCGTTTGGGCTGATCCCGACTGGCTTGTCGCGCGGGGTGTGCAGCAATGGACGGAACTGCCTCTGTGGCGTACCCATCGCGGTGTCTGGACCGTCGATAGTTCTCGCGCGGCTGCGGCGGGGCTGGCGTGCAGGCCCCTGCGTGACACTGTCAGCCAGACGTGGGCGTGGATGAACGGCGGCGGCAGCCCCATTACCGGGGAGGGCGAGGCGGGTCGGGCCGCCGACCACGGCATCTCCGCCGCCCAGGAACGCGAGCTGTTGCAGGCCTGGCTACAGGAAAGCTGAACGAGAGAGTCACACAGTGGGCAGTGCGGGAGGCGTCGGCCGGGCCGCGACGAAGGATTCCGCTCGTTCGGCGAGTTGGCGCGCCTGGGGCACCTGGTACCACGGGTCCGTGGTTAGCAGCTCCCGCATCCGGTCCAGCCGTCCCAGCAGGCCGGTTCGTCGCCACTCGGGCGGCGTGGACCACAACGGTGTCAGCGTGTCCTGCGCGGCGTCCAACTGCCTGGTGGACAAGTGGCACATGGCCAGGTCGATTCGGGCCTCGCCCTCGACCGTCGACCAGGGCGTGCCGCGGGGCGTCGCCGCCAATCGCAGTGCTTGCGTCGCCGCTGTTGTGGCCTCCTCGGGCCTGTTGACCCGTAGCCACGCGGTACTCGCGCATCGCGCCTGCTGCGAAGCGGTGAACCCGAACTCGCCGCCGATGATGTCGTGGAGTACGTCGTTGCCGTCCTGCGAGCGGGCGTCGTCGGCCGAGGTAAGCGCGGCACGGACCTCGTTCACGGCTCCGCGGTGGGCCCACGCCCGCGCTAGCACGCACTGGGCGCGCACGTGAGCAACGCCGGGCGGGGCGATATCTACCGCCGCAGCGGCGTACCGCACCGCCTCCTCGTACCGGCCAGTCCAGTACGCGATCGTGGCCTGCATCCCCCGGGCGTAGGCACGAACTCCTGGGTGGCCGATGATCTCACCGTAGGTGTCGGCAGCCCGGGCGTACTGCATCGCCGGCGACCACAAACCCAGGTCAGCAGCCGCACTGGCCAACAAAGCCGCCGCCTGCGCGGTGATCAGATACAACTCGTGCTGCTGGCCGGGCCGTCGGGTTCGCTCCAGTGCCTCGACGGCGAGCCCACGCACCCGCAGCGCCTCGTTGATCGTGGCGGCGGGTGTCAGCTGCCCGAAACCCCGTGCGATCCCGATCGCGTCATCGCGTAGCTGCTCAATCGTCAGGTCCGACACGGCCCTAGCCCCTGCGTCCATCGCGTGCTTGCTGGTCTCCCGCGCGACGATCATGATCGCCTGCCGCACTCCAACGTACGCTTCACCCGGATCCTGCACCAATACTGAGTCACCAGTGGAAGCACCTGTGGTCGGCAACAGCCTGTCGGGATCGGGAAGCCGGCTGGGGGAGCTGGCCTCGGTGATCGTCTGGTGATCGAGGACTGTGCCCCAGCGGGCCTGGAGTGCCGCGTCGGCCTTCTCCTCCCGATGCCTGATCTCGAACGACCGGTACTCGTCGTAGCCGGCGATCAGCTCGCCGCCGGCCTGGAGAAGTGACTCGCACTGCACCCAGAAGACCCGGTCGACCACCTGCTCGCCGCGTTCGACCCCGGCCACCGTGCTTCGAGTGCTGTTCACCAGCCGCGCCACGTCATCCTGAATCAGACCACGCGTCTTGCGCCACGCGGCCAGCCGCCGTCCAAGCGCCCGCTTCACATCCTTGAGTTGCTGCGGGTCCAAGGGGGAGGACCTCCATCACGATCGGAGGAAGACGGTTACCGCTTTCTATATTTCCCTAACGGCACGTTGACATTAACGGATGTCAGCGACAGGGACATACCGGCGCCCGCAAGCCGGAGAGATTGACGAAGACGTACCGCCAGCGCCGCGATCCCCGACCAGGAAGCCCGGCCCGTCTCGCCGTCTCGTTTCTGGGCTCGTAGGGCGAGAGGGAAACCATGATCAAAACCCATTGGGACAGGACGGGCTGCCACCGGGACGGAGCGGGACGGAGGGGATGCTCGTCGCACGAGCACCCACCGAGCACCCAACCGTCCACCAGGGACGGAAAAGCAAAGGCGCCTGACCCATGTTCTTGCAGGTCAAGCGCCTTACGATCTTGCGCGCCCGAAGGGATTCGAACCCCTAACCTTCTGATCCGTAGTCAGATGCTCTATCCGTTGAGCTACGGGCGCTGGTGCTTGGTCAGCCTACACGACCGACTTTCGCGCGGAGACTCCGGGATTCGAACCCGGGAGGGGCTTTAAAACCCCAACCGCATTAGCAGTGCGGCGCCATAGACCAGACTAGGCGAAGTCTCCCTGGCGGCCTCGCAGGCCACCGGGGGTTGAGAATACAGGGCCCCGGCCGCCGGGAGCAAAGCGACTACCCGCGGGCAGGTCGGACCGCCTGCCGTCACCGGCTGGCCGGCCCTGGGCCCCGTCCGGCAGTGGGGTTCGGGTCGACACGAGTCGTCGTGGGTCCGGGGAGGGGCGCGAGGCGGGTGTTGACCGCCAGGAGGTCGGCATCGCCGCGGACGTCAGAGCCAGTCGAACCACTCCTTCGGCAGCGCCGCGTAGCCAACAAAGGCCACGATGTCCAGGAGTGTGTGCGCCACCACCAGTGGCATCACCCGCCGGGTTCGGAGGAAGTACAGGCTGAAGATGACACCCATGATCGCGTTGCCGACGAACGCGCCGAAGCCCTGGTAGAGGTGGTAGGAGCCCCGGAGTAGCGCGCTGGTGGCGACGACCACACCGAGTCGCCACTGGAGCTGTCGCAGTCGGGTGACGAGATAGCCGACCACGATCACTTCTTCCAGTACGGCGTTCTGCACGGCAGCGAAGATCAACACTGGTGCTGCCCACCAGACATCCGGCAGCGCGGCGGGCACCAGCGTCGCGTTGAGTCCGAGTTGCGCCGCCGCCCAGAACAGGGCCAGGCCGGGCAGGCCGATCAGCGCGGCCAGGCCAGCACCACGGACGAGATCCTGGCCGGGCCGGCGGGCGTCCAGGCCGAGCGTCCGGGCCGGATCGCCGGGGTTGCGCGCCAGCAGGTGTACGGCGAGCAGCACCGGTAGCAGGGCGAAACTGATCCCGAGCAACTGGTACGTGAGATCGAGGTAGGGCCGCTCGGACCGGGAGGTGTTCAGGGCGGCGGTCTGCGCCGACAGCGGTCCCTCGGCGGTGAGTTTGGCGACGATCGAGGTCAGGGCGTAGACGGCTGACTGGCCGAGTGACAAGCCGAGGACCAGCCACGTCTCGGTGCTCAGCGTCCGGCGAGTCACCGGTCGGTCCGGATCGAGGATCACCGCACCACTGTGCCTGACCCGACTCCTGATCGTGGCACCGAGGAGACCTCATGAACCGGTCGCACATTCTGTGCGACCGGTTGGCACGCTCCGTGTCCATTCTTGGGTTGCCCGAACCCCGTACGGAGAAGGAGCCCGCTCCCGTGGACGACGTCGCGCGGCTACTCAAGGAGAGTTGGACCCTGGTTGAAGAGCACCGGGTCCGGCTGAGCGAGCACTTCTACGCCCGGCTGTTCCTGCTCGACCCCGAGCTGCGTTCGCTCTTTCCGGCGCAGATGGCGGGCCAGGGTGATCGGCTGTTGGAGGCGATCATCACCGCCGCCCACACCGTGGACGACCCGGAGGGTTTCGACGAGTTCCTCCGCTCGCTGGGTCGGGACCACCGGAAGTACCACGTCGAGGCGACGAACTACGAGACCATGGGCGTCGCCCTGCTGGACGCCCTGCGCAGCACCGCCGGCGACGGGTGGAATCTGGCCTTCGACCAGGCATGGCGGGACGCGTACGCGGCCATCTCGGGCAAGATGCTCGCGGGGGCGGCGGCAGACGACAACCCGCCGTTCTGGCACGCCGAGGTGCTGACCCACGTTCGATACGGGCCGGACACGGCGGTGTTGACGGTCCGCGCCCTCCAGCATCCGCTGCGGTGGCAGGCTGGCCAGTACGTCAGTATCGAGGCGCCCCGCTACCACCCGCGGGTGTGGCGGACCTATTCGGTGGCGAATGCGCCGAACGACGACAACGTGCTGGAGTTCCACGTTCGGACGCCGCCGGGTGCGGGATGGTTGTCCGGTGCGTTGGTTCGTCGGGTGAAGCCGGGTGACCTGCTGCGGTTGGCGGCGCCGATGGGGTCGATGACCCTGAATCGGAGGTCGGACCGGGACATCCTCTGTGTCGCCGGCGGCGTGGGCCTGGCTCCGGTGAAGGCGCTGGTCGAGGAGTTGGCGGGCTATAACCGGACCCGCTGGGTGCACGTCTTCTACGGCGCCCGTACGCCCCTTGATCTCTATGGCCTGGCCGGGCTTCAGGAGCTGGTAGCCCGGCATCCGTGGCTGTCGGTGACGCCCGCGTGTAGCGGGGATGCGGGCTTCGAAGGTGAGCTGGGCGAAATCTCCGAGGTGGTCGGCCGGTACGGCCCGTGGACGGCGCATGACTGCTACGTCTCGGGGTCGGCGTCGATGGTCCGGGCCACGCTGCGGGTGCTCTCCAGCGATGAGGTGCCACCGGAGCACATTCGGTACGACACCTACGGTGAGTTGTAACGGACTTTACCCATCGGGCGGACCGGCACCGCCCACGACGGCCACGTCCGCCCGGCCCTCCTTCCCCCGGGCGGACGTGGCCGTACCGACGCTGTCAGTAGCGCCAGGGCTGTCCGGTGTGCCGGTACTCCTCGACCGGCACCAGGGGTACGCCGGGGGCCATCCGGTCGATGTAGAGGCTCCCCTCGAGGTGGTCGATTTCGTGTGCCACGAGGCGTGCCATGGCGTACTCGTAGGAGGTGATGACCCGACTGCCGTCGAGGTGGGTGTGCTCGACGTCGATCCGCAGCGGGCGGGGCACGAGACCGCGCTGGTCGAAGAAGGAGAGGCACCCCTCGTACTGTTCGTCGGTGTCGGGTGCGGTGTCGACCACCCGCGGGTTGAGCAGGACGACGGGTTCGCCGCCGCGGTCCGGGGGGCGGACGACGGCGGCGGCGCGGTCGATGCCGATTTGCGGAGCGGCGACGCCGATCCCCTTGCTGAACGGGTGTAGCTCGTCCAGGCGGAGCAGGGCTGCGGTGAGCTGCTCCACGGTCTCCTGGGCTGCTCCTACTTCGCGGGGTAGGTCGAACGGCCGGGTGGGCTGGCGGAGTAGATCGGCATCGTGTTGGAGGATGCCGAGGCTCCGCATCCGGTCGCTTGGGCGCAGCCAGCCGGGCTCTGTCGGCTCCCCTTCGGGTCGGGACCGGAATCGCCACTGCATCCGGTAGCGGCCGTTCAGCGGCGGCTCGTCCGCCGCCCAGTCGAAGATTGTCCGGTCGCCCTCCTCCTGGCGGGCCACCGGGGTACGCAGTGGGCCTTCCGCCGCGGAGAGCGAGGTCTGGGCACCCCAGACCTGTGGGTCGAGGGCGGTGGGTAGGTCGAGCCGGACGGCGAGGTGCCGGGTGGGTACCCGGACGGCTCGCTGGAACCAGGGGCCCCACTTGTCCGCCCCGACGTGGTAGGCGTACTCGATGGTGGCGCGGTCGCCCGGGTAGAGCGGAAAGCGCCGGTCGGCGTTCTCGAAGAGCAGCCAGATCTCCTTGAAGGCGTCCCGGTCGTGCTTGGTTCGCCAGTGCATCGCCTCGCGCTCCGGCCCGTCCAGCCGGCATGCGCGAAGCTGCAACTCGGCGAAGGTGAGTGGGTGCGTCCGGTGGTGCCGGTTGGAGCGGCCGGGGTCGCCCGGGTAGCGGTCAACGGCGACGCGGACGAGGTAGCGGGTGATCGGCTCGGTCCCGGCGTTGTGTAGCTCCCGGCGGATCACGCAGTGGTACGTCTCGTCCCGGTAGGTGAGGCTGGCGTGTTCCCGTTCGACGATCAATCCGGTGCCGGGGGGCAGCCACTGCCCGGGGGCGGGTGGCTCGCGGTGCGCCGTCCGGTCGCTACGGTTGTGTCGGAGTTCGTCGTATTCGCAGAAGCGTTGCCAGATCGCTCCGCTGGCCTCCAGCACGGCCTCTGCCCGCCGGGCGAAGTCTTCGGTGGGCCGGTGCCGGCGTCCCTCCACGTGGCTTACGTACGACGGGTCGAATCCCATCAGCGCCGCCAACTGTTTCTTGGTCAGCCCTCGCTCGGTCCGGTGGCGGGCGAGTTCGACGGCAAAGGCGTCGGCCGCCCGATCGAGCGGTGATGTCGTCATCAGCTTCCTTGGGGCCGGGACTATTAGTTTCACGTTCTGCCATTGGTCGGATATAGAAGTGCCACCTTGTCGACATGAGGCTTGACTATCCAGCGATGAGGGTCGATAGTGCGACGGTTGTTTCCCCGGGCTGGCGGGCGGGTAGTACGCCGAGGTGCGTGATGGGCGGGTAGTACGCCGAGGTGCGTGATGGGCGGGAGTCGACGGGGCATGGGATGGGCCGGAGTTGTCGAGCCTCACCAAAGTTAGGCTAGCCTTGGCTTATCGGAGCGGTGGACGACGGGAGGAGCGTCGGGTGACAACTGCTACGCCCGGAACGGCAGCTGCCGCGCCGTTGGCGCCGGTCACCATGGCGCTGCGCCAGCTTTTCGGCACCGACGACGTGCCCGGCCTGGCCCGCGGCCTGTTGGTCACCGATGAGGCTGGTTGGTCACCCGCCACCAGCTTGGTGGACGGGACGCGGCTGCCCGAGCTCCTGGCCGCGGCCGCTGACCAGTGGGGTGGCACCCGGCACGCCAGCGCGGCGCTGGCCTGGAAGGCATACAGCTACTGGGCGGCTCTGCCGGCGGTACTGGGCTGGGCCTCGGTCCGGCGGGTTCCCCTGCTTGTTCCCGCCGATGTGCTGATCCACTTCGCGGATCAGCGATCGCTGTTCACCCTGGGTCTGCGCCGGTCCACCGCGGTGGCGGTCCTGCCCGGTGACCCGTTGGCGCTGTCCGGGCGGCCCGAGGTGCGGGTGGTGCCCGGCGAGGTGGAGCTGCTCGCGGCGCTCCGGGCGACGCTGCTCGACGCTCACCTCGCCCCGGTGATCGCGGCAATCCAGGCGGAGGTGCGGATCGGCACCCGGACGCTGTTGGGCTCGGTGGCCGCCGGGATCGCCCACGCCATCCTGAGTGCGGCCGATGGCCTGCCGGGTTCCTCCGTCGCCACGATCGACACGTTGCTCCAGACGCTCGACCTGCGGGACCTGGTCGAGTTGGTGCCGGGTCCGACCAGCGAACCGACGGTGCAGCGGTACACCTGCTGCCTCGCGTTCACCCTGCCTCGCCCGAAGACGTGCGCGGGTTGCTGCCTCCGCCGGTCCTGATCGGGCCGGCTTCGGTCAGCTTCGCCGGTCCAGATCGGCCGGTTTCGGTCAGGAGGTGAGGTTTCGCACGTCCCAGAGCCAGACGCCCCCGGAGTAGGTCGGCGCTGTCCCGAGCAGTTCGGTCATGCCCTTGCGTAGCGCGTCGGCGTGCTCGTGCGGACCGAGGATGACTGCGCCGGCCCGCCAGTACCGCAGGTCCTCCTCGGCGGCCGTCCGCTGCTGCTGGCTGATCGATGGCACCGCGCCGGTGCGCCGGATCTCCTCGAAGAATTCGCTGGTCCGGCGGGCCGGCGCGGTGAACAGGGCGACCCGGTGTCGACCGGGGCGGGTGTCCGGGCCGAGGAAATATCCGCGGGCGATCGGCATGTCCAGTCCTGTTTCGGCGGACCACCGCAGCGGGTCGGCGAAGTGGGTGCTCGGTAGCGGCAGGGTGACGATGCTGCGTCCATCGGTCACGTAGGGCCGCCACGCGCCGGAGGCGACGAAGGCGGGGGTGGGTTCCAGCCGGACCGCCGGCAACGGGGTCGGCAGGAGCGGCACGAGCGCCATCGCCAGTACGGTGACGGTGGCGAAGCGGATTTGCGGCCGGGCGGCGGGATTTCGGTTGGCGAGGGTCTGGGCGTGCTGCGCCCCGTAGGCGAGCAGGAGCCCGAACAGCGGGGTGATGGCCAGCGCCCATCGGGTGGGTACCACCGAGTGCAGGATGGGCAGGTTCTCCAGCACGGCCCAGGGGGCCGGGATGCCGGTGAGCTCGCCGTTGAACAGGATCTCCCGGCCGAGTGAGAGCACCGCGAAGAGCACCGCGAGCAGGGCCAGGGCCCGGACGACGACATTGCGGCGCAGCCACCAGACGAGTGCGGCGACGAGCACCAACAGGGGCCAGCCAAAGAAGGCGTTCTCTTCGGTGGGGTTCTGCGTCAGCCCGCGCGCGCCCGGTTCGTCGCCGGCCAGCGACTCCCGGGAGTACGCCACGTACGAGGCGAGGTCGGTGGAGTAGCCGCGGATGAGGGGGGAGAGTCCCCGGTAGGCGCCGGGACCGAAGAACTGCACGTAGAGCGGGTACGCCAGCAGGAGGAGCGCGACGGCTGCGGCGACGCCCAGCCCGGCGAGGAATGGGCGTGCCCGTTGGCGCAGGTCGGGCCGGTGGAGGGCGAGCGCGGCCACGACCACGCCGAGGCCGATCGCGGTCATCAGCAGGATTTCCAGGTTGAGGAAGGCCTGCCAGACGATGACCAGGGCGAGCAGGATCCCGTTGCGGGGCCAGCGGCCCGGCTCGCTGAGGCGCAGGGTGCGCCAGATGATCAGTGGTACGACGAACTGGGAGACGATGTTGGGGTGGGCGTTGGCGTGCGAGACCATCGCGGGCGCGAAGCCGCAGAACGTGGCGCCGAGCCAGGCCGGGCCGGGGGAGCGGACCACTACCCGGGAGAGCAGGAAATACCACGATGTCGCGGTGGCTGCCATACCCAGGGTTAGGAAGAGCAGGAAGGACATCCGGGGACCGGCCAGGAGGGTGACCGGCGTCATTGGTATAGACACGGATAGTACTGACGTGTTGGCCATCAAATTGACGGCCTCCGGCACATTCATTCGCTCCGAGGTGAACGGATAGGCGAAATCGGTCACCACCCGTGAACCGTGCGCCATCATCCACTCGAACTGGGACTGATCGGTGCGGTTGTCCCGGAGCCCGTCTTCAGGATCCAGCCAGAGCCGGATGGTCACCCAGAACGCGAGCAGGACGAAGCTCAGTACTGCCAACAGGTCGACCCGCCACCGGGTGCGGGGCTGGTCAGGCTGGGGGGCCGACGCTCCCTCGTCGGAGGCGTCGGCGGCGCGACTCGAATCGGCGGTAGTCATACCAATTCAGAGCGTAGTCAGGCGATGGCCGCGCTGGGCCAGGTTTTAGGCGATTGGTAGCATGTGCCGGCTCCCGGCCGCTGATCATGCACCTAGCCCGATCGCATTTCGGTCACCCCGATGCCCCGATTTGTTCCGCCTTCTATGTGGATGGTTCACTCTGTCGGTGCAGGCGGGGTCAAGCCAGTCCACACCGTGAGGAATCGACGTATGGCAGAAATAACCGGTAATCAGCGCGTCCAGTCCGAGGTGCTGGAAGGCCTTGCGACCGCCGTGAACCACCGCCGTTGGTTCGTTGAGCTGGCCCTGCCGTACCTCGGTGCGAACCCGATCGAGATTGGCAGCGGCCTCGGTGACTACGCGCTGGAGTGGGCCGCGCGGGTACCCCACTTCACCGCCACCGAGGCTGACCCGGAGCGACTGGTCGCCCTGAAGGAACGGCTCGCCGTCGAGCAGCCGGGCATCGAGGTGCGTGAGATGCTGCTGCCGCACACCGACCGCGGCGACTACAGCGCCGCCGTCTCGTACAACGTCCTGGAGCACATCGAGGACCACGTCGGAGCCCTGCGTGGTATGCGGGACCTGGTCCGGCCGGGCAGCCCGGTGATCATCATCGTGCCGGCGTTCGAGTTCGCGATGAGCCCCGCCGACATCGCCACCGGCCACGTCCGGCGGTACACGACGAAGACCCTGGCCGCGGCGATGACCGAAGCCGGGCTGACCGTGGAAAAGATCCACTACGCGAATGCGCTCGGGCTGATCGGCTACTTCATGGCGACCAAGGTCTTCCGGCTGATGCCGAAGGAGGGCCCGATGGTCAAGGTGTACGACACTCTGGTGCTCCCGCTGACCAAGACCGTCGAGCAGCTGGTCCGCCCCCCGTTCGGCCAGTCCGTCTTCGCGGTGGCCCGTACGCCCTCCTGACCCGACGGCCGCCCGCCTTCTCCGCGATCCGGCGCTCGTCGCCTCCGCCGTGCCCGCCGGCGCCACCAGGCCGGACGCGGATCGTGGAACACGGGGCGGCTACTGCGTGACCTGGTAGGTCGGCCGGATCACCGCGCGGGCCAGGGTGTGGAAGGCGAGGTTGAAGCCCACGTACGCCGGGGAGGCGTCGGGGGTGACGTCGAGGCGCTCCACATCCAGTGCGTGCACCGCGAAGAGGTATCGGTGTGGGTGATCACCGGGTGGCGGGGCGGCGCCCCCGTAATCCTGCTGGCTGTAGTCATTGCGAACCGCGAAGGCGCCGCCCAGGGCAGCGCCGCTCGCGCCCCGCGGCAGCTCTGTCACACCCGTCGGCAGGTTGACCAGCACCCAGTGCCAGAAGCCACTGCCGGTCGGCGCGTCCGGGTCGAAGCAGGTCACCACGAACCCCTTGGTCTCGGCGGGGAAGCCCGACCAGGCCAGGTGCGGGGAGAGGTCGTTGCCGCCGACGCTCGGATGAGCGTACGTCGCGTCCATCGGCTCGCCGTTGCGTACATCGGCACTGGTGAGCGTGAACGATGGCACCGTCGGCAGCAGTTCGTACGGGTCCGGGGCGATCGGTCGTTTCAGGGTCATCGAGCCAAGTCCTTCCGGTGCGCGGATTGTCGCCTGTGCACCTTCATACCCCGTCGAGCCGTGATGGTGAACCGGAAGCGCCTCCTCGGGGCCAGCGGGACCGGCCCGCTCTGGCGGCATGCCTGCCGGGCCCCGGGCGCGATCAGGCCGTGGCGCACCACCCTGCCGTGGTTTCCCATCAGGTTACTGAATTCCCACCAGCCTCGGGCGTATCACACTGCATTAGCGATCCCGCCAAGCGCCTTCGAGTAGCAGACCGGACTGATACGGTCAAAAACGACGGCCCGGTGTTGCAGGATGAAAACACACCTTAAGTTACGCAAGGTGTGTTTATTGACACCGTACCGTACGGGCCCAAGTCGACTGGTGGCGTGCGTGGTGCGGCCGGCGGTGCCAGGTCAGTTACGGCGGGGTCGGAGCTGTTGCCACGAATAGTCGCATTCGCGCGGGCCGGGTCATTTCAGATCGTTGTTCCGGTGCTGAAGGAGAAAGAAATGGAAGCCACTCGACGAAACGTCCTACGGGTCCTGGCGGTGGGTGCGGGAGTTGCCGGCGCTGCCGCCATCTCGCCCTCCGCTCTGGCGACCTATGGTGACCGTGCGCCAAGCGAGCCGATGGCGGGGCGAGGTCCACACCCGGACCCGGGAAGGCTGACCGGGCGGTTGGTGTTCCCCGACGACGCCGACTACGACGCCGCGCGACTCGGGTGGAACCGACAGTTCAATCCGTACCCGCTGGTCATCGTCTTCTGCCGGGACCCCCAGGATGTGATCAATGCGATCACCTGGTGTCGTCGACACGATGTGGCTTTCCGCGCTCGCGGTGGTCGGCACGCCCTGGAGGGGTGGTCGGCGGTGGACGGCGGCGTCATCATCGACGTCAGCGATATGCAGGAGATCGAGCTGGACACGCATAGGCGCCAGGCGACCGTGCAGACCGGAGCGACCCAGGACCAGGTGGTCGAGGCGTTGGGGGAGCAGGGTCTCGCCATTCCCACCGGAGCGGAGGTCGGCGTCGGCGTCGCCGGGGTTACGTTGGGCGGCGGGATTGGTCAGCTCAGTCGGAGTCTCGGCGTGACCAGCGACAGCCTGGCGGGTCTCGATATTGTCATTCCTGACGGAGAGCGGGGCGCCCGGCTCGTCCACGCGGACGAGACGCAGCACGCCGATCTGTTGTGGGCCTCACGTGGGGGCGGCGGCGGCAATTTCGGCATCGCGACCAAATACACATACCACGTACATCCGGTTTCGGACGTCGTCGTGTATCAGATTACCTGGGATGATTGGGAGCACGTCGGGGAGCTGTTCGAGCGTTGGCAGCGAATTGCGCCCTTCGCCGACGACGGGTTCGGTTCGGTCTTCAACCCGAAGACCCGAGCGGACGGCCACATCTACTGTAACGGTATATATCGCGGTTCTGAGTACCGGCTGCGCAAAATAATTGAGCCGCTGATCGAGGTCGGAAACCCTCAGGTCATCACGGAGACCACCTCCTACCTGGACGCCTGGAACCAGCTCGCCGGAACGACGGACACACCGCGGAAGACGCACATCCCCTCGTCCTGGGTGTATGACCTGCTCCCGAAGCGGGGGATCGACACGATCGTTCGGCACCTGGCCGAACTTCCCGGTCTCGGCGGCGAGATCTGGTGTTTGAACTGGGGCGGTGCGGTGGACCGGGTTCCGACCGACGCCACCGCGTTCTTCCACCGCAGCCCGAGGTACTACATGGAGTGGAGCGGGAACTGGGAGAACGACGAGGAGCAGAAGACGGTCATGGCGTGGACGGAGCAGTTCCGCCAGGCGCTGCTGCCCTACGTCAACGGCTCCTACGTCAACGTCCCGGACAGCAGCATCGGTGACTGGGCCACCGCGTACTACGGCGACAACTACGCCCGGCTGCGTGAGATCAAGACCAAGTACGACCCGCATGAGTTCTTCCAGTACGAGCAGAGCATCCGGCCGCACTGACGAGGTGGAGCCACGAGAGTCGTTCGGATGAGAGGAGACGACGCCGTACGGGGTGGGTGGTGAGGGGGGCGCGTGACCAGTCGTGAGGGTGCCGGGAGGTCGCGATGACGGCCCGCGAGCCCCGTTCCGGGCGGACGCCGGTGGGGAAGGGATCCCGCGGGCGGGCCCGGCGGTGGCTGGTGGTCGCGGTCTGTCAGGTGGTCGTGTTCCTCGGGACGGTCACCACCGCGATGTTGGTCATCGCAGTGCCGCAGATCGCCGCGACGATCGGCCTCGACGAGGACGGCCAGCAGTGGCTGGTCGCTGGCCACGCGCTGGCCTACGCCCTGATGTTGGTGCCCAGTGGCCGGCTCGGTGACGTGTGGCGACGGCGCGCGGTCTTCGTGTCCGGCCTGGTGCTCGCGGGGGTGGCGGCCACCTCCGCCGCCCTCGCCCAAACACCGGTCTGGCTGGTGCTCTCCGTGTTGGTGCAGGGCGGTGCGCTCGGGGCGGTCAGCCCGCAGATCCTCGGGCTGTTCCAGCAGTTGTTCCACAAGGAGGAGCGGGGCCGTCCGTACGGTTTGCTCGGGGTGGCGTTCGCCGTCGCCCTCGGGTCCGGTCCGGTCCTGGGCGGGGTGTTGGTTGACGTCAGTCCGGAGCACGGCTGGCGGCTGATTTTCGTCGCGGACGCCGCGATCGCTTTCCTGGCAGCTGCTCTGGGGTTTCTCGTGATTCCCGCGTTGCGGGTGCCCGTGGAACGATTCTGGTGGCGACGCACGGACCCGGTGGGCGTCGTCCTGTTCGTCGTCGGAATGGTGGCGCTCTGGATTCCGATGGTGGAGGAGACGGCCCGGACCCCTGTCCTGTGGGTGCTGGTGCCGGTTGGCGTGCTCATTCTCGCCGGCTTCGTGTTCTGGGAGCGGCGTCCGCACCGGGAGTCGCCGCTGGTTGACCTGGGCCTCCTGCGGGTCCGGTCCTACGGTCTGGGCGCGCTCATCGCGGTGTTGTTCGGCGCGTACGACGCGCTGTACTTCGTACTCGCGCTGTATCTGCAGGATGGGGTGGGTCACAGTCCGATCACCACCGGTCTCGTGATGGTGCCGATCGCCGGGGGCACGGCAGCGGGGGCGGTCGTCGGGGGTCGGCTGGCCTGGCGAGCGGGCCGTCGAGTGGTAGCCCTCGGACTGCTGACCTCTCTTGTCGGAGTAGTGGCGGTCATGGTCGGTGACCTCTTGCTGCCGACCTTCGACAGCCCGCACTCGGCGGCCCTGCCACTGCTCCTCGTCGGCCTCGGAGCGGGCTTTGTCCTCAGCGGCCTGGGTAGCGGGCTGACCAACATCCCCAACCAGGCCGTGACCATGTCACAGGTGTCCAACACGCGGGCCGGCAGCGCGGCCGGGATGTTGCAGACCGGGCACCGCCTGGGAATCTCCGCCGGGATTGTCGGCGTCAGTTCCGCGCTGTTCGTGACGTTGGACCGGACCGGCGGTGACTGGTTGACGGCTTTCCGGACTACCTTGTTGATCATCTCGGCGTTCATTCTCGTCGCCCTTTTGATCGCCCTGCTGGACATCTTCACCAGAGGGGAGGAGGCAGCGCGGTGAACGGGCCACCGGTATCCGCCGGGTGGCCCCGTCCCGCCGGTTGATCGCTCAGGCTGTGGTCACGTCGGAAACCACGACGGTGACGTTGTCCGGTGCACCGGCCTGGTGGGCGAGCTTGACCAACTGCTCGCCGCAGAGCTGCCGGTCACCGTACTGGGTCAGGGCGGCGGCGATCGCCTCGTGCTCGACATAGTCGGAGAGCCCGTCGCTGCACAGCAGCAGTCGGTCGCCGGAGGTCACGGTCAGGGTCTCGATCGTGGGTGGAGCGCCGGCTCCCTGCACCGCTCGGGTCACCAGCGACCGCTGGGGATGGTGCCGGGCCTGTTCGGGGGTGATCGCCCCCTGGTCTACCAGCGCCTGTACGAACGTGTCGTCCCGGGTGATCAAGCTCAGCGCCCCATCGCGCGACAGGTAGCAGCGGGAGTCGCCGACCTGGGCCAGCACCAGCGTGTCGTCGGCGAGCAGCGTGGCGGTCAGCGTCGTCCCCATGCCTTCCCGGGCGGGATCCGCGACGATCGCGGCGTGGATGCGCTGGTTGGCGGCGCTGACCACGGCGCGGAGCGCGTCGGCGGCCGCAGCGGGGGTGGTTGGCGGAGTCAGTTCGTCCAGGATTCGGATGACGATCTCGCTCGCCACCTCCCCGGCGGGCAGACCGCCCATGCCGTCCGCGACTGCGAGGAGGCGCTCACCGGCCAGGGCGGAGTCCTCGTTGTTGTTCCGGACAAGGCCGATGTCGTTGCGGATGGCCGAACGGAGGATCAACGTCATGGGACCAAGCTTGCCAAGAACACCCTGCGTTCGTCTCTACACAGGTGCGCGGGGGTTGGGAAAGTCTCGGTCGGCGGGTCACTCCTCGGCGGGCAACTCCGCCAGCGGCACGTCCAGGCGGACCGCGTCGGTGACCGCTGCGATCTGGTCGGCGGGCACGTAGACCGCCCCGGTGCGGACCCGGTCGGTGGAGACCTTCAGGTAGCCCGAGTGGCGCAACCGGGCCGCCAGGTCGGCCGGGACGTCCGGCTCCTCCACCGCGGTGGCCTCGATCAGCTCGTTCAGGCTGCTGCCCGGGTCGGTGGCCGGTGCCTGCACGGTCACCGCGTTCGGGTCGTCTCGCTGGACCAGGTCCACGGTGCCGATCTCGCTACCGGCGACGTCAACCACCCGCATCCCGGTGGTGACCCGAGAGAGGACACGTTGCTCGTTCATGCTGGCGCCGTTCCCGGCCGTTCTGTGCGTTAAACACCGCCCCAGCCGCCCGGAGGGCGGGGGGAGAGCTCACGCCACGTGTCGGTACCGTGGAGTAGCGCCCGGACCGTCTCTTCGGCCTCCTCGATGCTGCTGTACTCGTAGAACTGGGAGACCCCCTCCGAGCCGCCGGCGCGCTGTTCGACGTGCCACCGGTCGGCGTTGACGCGGAGGAAGACGTCGCGTCGGGCCAGGCGTCCCCAGTTCCCGTTCCACCAGTGCTTTCGTTGCTCCATGACCAGGATTTTATCGAACAGGTGTACGAATGATGTCGGTACCCGTGGGATTTCCACGAGTGCCGGTGTGCTTCGGGATGACCTAGGTCGGCGGCGGTGCCGTCAGGTAGGCGCCTGCTTCGATCGCCGCCCACTCCGGATCGCCGGCCCGGATGGCGTCGACCAGCCGGGAGTGGTCCACGTAACGATCGGGTGTCAGGGTCTCGCCCAGCGTCGCGGCGACCGTGCTGCGCATCGCGATGCCGATGGAGGCGTGCAACTCGGCGAGGATGTCGTTGTGCGCCGCCGCGACAACAATGGTGTGCAGCATGGCATCGGCCGCCACGAACTCGTCGACCCGTCCGCCGCGCCACGCGGACTCCCGGGCGGCGAGCGCGCCGGCGAGCGCCGTCAGATCCGCGGTGGTGCGCCGTAGCGCGGCGAGTCGGGCGGCCTCCACCTCGAGGGCACGCCGAACCTCGACCACCTCGGTCATCCGGTCGTCGGTGAGTCGGCGGGCCACCACCGGGGCCAGTTCATCAACCGACACCACGTAGGTGCCGGAGCCCTGCCGGATCTCCAGCACCCCCGCGTGCGCCAGGGCGCGGACCGCCTCGCGAACGGTGTTGCGCCCCACACCGAGGGCCGCGACGAGTTGCGGCTCGGTCGGGATTCGGTTGCCCACCGGCCACTCGCCGCCGAGGATCCGGTCGCGGAGCTGGGTGATTGTCTCCTGGACCCGTTGACCCCGCGGTGGGACGGCGGTGGTTTCGACCCCGGGTGGCACTGGTTACATCTCCTGCCGAAAATTCATCCCATGATTGTAGGTTCGGGGGCATGACCCCGCCACCGTCCGCGACTTCCACCAGGACGAGGCCGCGCCCGCCCCGCGAGAGCAACTTTCCGGAGGCGCCCGGCCGTCCCCGCCCGCCGGGCGCTGCCACAGCGCGGGCCGGCGTTCCGGGCGACGTGGCCACGAAGAGCGCGCCGGACGGCACGGCCGCGGCGCCGGACGGCACGGCCGCGGCGCCGGTCGGAGAGCGCCAGGTGGCGCGCCGAGCCGCACTCGTACTCGTCGGGATAATTCTGGTCGGTGCGAACCTGCGGGTCGCGGTGACCAGCCTCGGTGCGCTGCTGGACGAGGTCAGTACCGGGCTCGGACTCTCCGGAACCATGGCCGGCCTGGTAACCACGCTGCCGACGATCGCGTTCGCCGGGCTCGGGGCGATCACCCCGTGGCTGGTTCGTCGGGTCGCACCGGCTCGGGTGCTGGTCGTGGCGATGGCGGTGCTCGCCGCTGGCCAGGTGCTTCGGGTGGCCACCGACTCCGCGCTGGTCTTCGTCCTCACCAGCGCGTTGGCGCTGGCCGGGGTCGCGGTGGCGAACATCCTCCTACCCCTGCTGGTCAAGCAGCACTTTCCGCACCGCACCGGACTTGCCACCGGGGCGTACACGACGGCCATGACCGCGGGTATGACGGTGGCCGCCGCCGCGGCGGTGCCGACCGCGCAGGCCTTCGGCTCCTGGCGGATCGGGCTCGGGGTCTGGGCCGGGCTGGCCGCGCTGGCCGTACTCCCATGGGTGCCGTTGGCCCGCCGGGCCCGCTCCGTTGCGCGGCGATCGACACCGACCGAGACCACCACCGGCGTTCGGGTACGCCCGGCGCGCACCCGGCTCGGCTGGGCCATGGCCGTGTACTTCGGCACCCAGTCCCTCAGCGGGTACGCGATCATGGGCTGGCTGGCGCAGCTGTACCGGGACGCCGGGTTCCGCCCGGCGACTGCGGGCCTGCTGCTCGCCGGGGTCACCGCGCTTGGCGTGCCGGTCGCACTCCTGATGCCGACGCTGGCCGGCCGGTTGCGAACGCTGCGACCGCTGGTGCTGTCGCTGGCCGCTGCGTCAACGTTGGCCTACCTGGGGCTGGCCCTGGCGCCGTACCGCGGCGCGCTGCTCTGGATGGCCCTGCTGGCCATCGGGCAGGGTGCCTTCTCGTTGGTCCTCGCGACCATCGGGCTGCGGGCGCGTACGGCGGAGGGAACGGTGGCGCTGTCGGCGTTCGCGCAGAGCACCGGCTACCTCATCGCGGCGCTGGGGCCGCTGCTCGTCGGCGTCCTCTACGGGGCCACCGGTGGCTGGGTCGTGCCGGTCGGATTTCTGATCTTGGCGCTTGCGGTGCAGACCAGCGCGGGCCTGGTCATCGCCCGTCCGCGTTACATCGAGGACGAGGGGTAGCGCCCCGGGGCGACGGCGCGGGCGTCACGGTGGTGGCGCGGGCGTCACGGTGACGCCGCGGTGGGGTTACGGCCTGCTCGACCGACGGGTACGTCCGCAGCACCTCGACGATGCAGCACCTCGACGATGCGCAGCACACCGTGCTGCCCGGCGGCGCCTGCCATCAGCAAAACGGTAGCCACCAGGGGGTGCTACGCAGATCAGGAGGAGGTTGATTCCGGCCCTCGCCGCCGGCCTCGTGCTCACCCGGCGGTGAAGAGGCCGGCGGCGAGGGCGAACAGGGTGCCGGCGGCCGACGCGCAGCAGCAGACCAGCCCGGCGGTGACCACACCGAGGATTGCCCAGACCCGCCGATCCCGGGCGATCATGCGCAGGCTGGGCCGGGGCCGGTCGCCCGTCGGCGGATCCTCCCCGCCCCTGGCGGCCGGACGTTCGCTGCTCACGCCCCGGGAGTCTAGGCGGAATCGGCACCGGGCAGGATCAGGTGATGGAGCTTGTGTCTGTCGACGACATCTGGAGTGCGTCCGCCGATATCACCGGCCAGGTCCTCCGTACCCCGCTGCTGCGGGCTCCGTGGGATGCGGAGCTGTGGCTCAAGGCGGAGAGCCTGCAGCCGGTCGGCTCCTTCAAGCTGCGGGGCGCGACCCACGCGGTGGCCCGGCTCACCGCGGAACAGCGGTCGGCCGGCGTGGTCACCCACTCCTCGGGCAACCACGGCCTGGCGTTGGCGCACGCGGCGACCACCGCCGGTGTGCCGTGCCGGGTCGTTGTACCCGAGGGGGCGCCGGCGGCCAAGGTCGACCGGATCCGGGCGTACGGCGTCGAGGTGGTGACCGTGCCACCGCCGCGCCGGGCACCGGCGGCGCAGCAGATCGCGACGGAGACCGGCGCGGTGCTGGTGCCGCCCTTCGACGACCGGCGGATCATCGCGGGCCAGGGCACGATCGGCCTGGAGATCGTGGCGGATCTGCCCGATGTCGATGTGGTGCTGGTACCGGTCGGCGGGGGTGGGTTGTCGTCCGGCGTCGCGACCGCGGTCCGGGCGTTGCGGCCGGCGGCGGCGGTCATCGGCGTGGAGCCGGAGTTGGCCGCCGACACCCGGGACTCGCTGGCGGCCGGGTCGGTGGTGCCGTGGGGCGAGGAGCGCACCTACCGGACCTGCGCCGACGGGCTGCGCCTGCCGCCGTCCGAGCTGACCCTCGCGCACCTGCTGGCGCGGCTGGACGGGATCGTGACCGTCACCGAGGACGAGATTCGGGCGGCGCTGAGCCGGCTGGTCCGCGACGCGCGGCTCGTCGTGGAGCCGAGCGCCGCGGTGGCGGTCGCCGCCCGGCTGTTCCGCCGCGCCGAGCTACCCACCGGGCGTACGGCTGCCGTGGTGACCGGCGGCAACGTGGAGCCGGCCGTGCTGGCCGCGGCGCTCGCCGACTAGCTCCCGGCCCGGCCGAGCTGGTCGAGCAGCCAGGCGTTGATGAACGCCTCCTCCCGCCAGGCGTCGTACCGACCGCTCGGCCCGCCGTGCCCGGCGCCCATCTCGGTCTTGAGCAGGTAGTCGCCCCGCGGCGTGGTGGCCCGCAGCCGCGCGATCCACTTCGCCGGCTCGTGGTAGAGCACCCGGGTGTCGTTGAGGCTGGTCACCGCGAGGATCGCGGGATAGTCCACGGCCCGCACGTTCTCGTACGGCGTGTACGACTTCATGTACGCGTACACCTCGGGGTCGTCCAGCGGGTTGCCCCACTCCTCCCACTCGGTGACGGTCAACGGCAGTGACGGGTCGAGGATCGAGCTCAGCGCGTCAACGAAGGGAACCTGCGCGACGATCCCGGTGAACGCGTCCGGGGCGAGGTTGGTCACCGCGCCCATCAGCAGCCCGCCGGCGGAGGCGCCCCGGGCGACCAGCCGGTCGGTCGCGGTCCAGCCCGCCTTGACCAGATGTCGCGCACAGGCCACGAAGTCGGTGAAGGTGTTCTTCTTGGCCAGCATCTTGCCCTGGTCATACCAGCGCCGGCCCAGCTCGCCGCCGCCGCGGATGTGCGCCACGGCGAAGACGACGCCCCGGTCCAGCAGGGAGAGCCGGGCGACCGAGAACCAGGGGTCCATGCTCGCCTCGTAGGAGCCGTAGCCGTAGATGACGCACGGCGCGGAGCCGTCGCGCGGGGTGCCGGCCCGGCAGACCAGCGAGATCGGCACCCGGGTGCCGTCGTCGGCGATCGCCCAGTCCCGGTGCTGCTCGTAGCTGGCCGGGTCGTACGGGCGGCCGTCCGGTCCGGGCAGCACCGGCCGCTGCCGGCGTTGAATCATCCGGCGGGTGGTCAGGTCGTAGTCGTACACCGAGTCCGGGGTGACCAGTGAGGTGTAGCGGAGCCGGAGCTGACTCGTGCGGTACTCCGGGTTGCTGTCCAGGCCGACGGCGTACAGCGGTTCGGGGAAGTCGATGTCGTGCGGGTCGCCGCCCCCGATCGGCAGCACCCGCAGCCCGGTCAGCCCGTTGGTGCGCAACGTGACCACCAGGTGGTTCTCGAAGGAGTCAACCGCCTCCAGGCGGGTGCCGGGGCAGTGTTCGACGAGCGGCACCCAGTCGCCGGGGGCATCAGCCGAGGTGTACGCGAGAGCGAAGTCCTCGGCGCCGTCGTTGTGCAGGATCAGGAACCGGTGGCCGTGGTGCTCGACCGTGTACTCCACGCCCTGGCGGCGGGGGGCCACCGGGACCGGGGCGCCGGTCGGATTGCCGGCGGGGATGACCAGGATCTCGCTGGTCACCTTGCTGTGAATGTCGATGAGGAGGAACTTCTCCGAGCGGGTCAGCTCGACCCCGACCCAGAACCGCTCGTCGTCCTCCTGGTAGACCACCACGTCCTCGCTGGCCGGGGTGCCCAGCGTGTGCCGCCAGACCCGGTTCGGCCGCCACGCGTCGTCAACGGTGACGTAGAAGAGCACCGAGGCGTCGGCGGACCAGGCCGTACCGTAGAACGTGCCGGGCACCTCGTCGGGCAGCAGTTCCCCGGTGCTGAGGTCCTTCACCCGGAGCGTGTACCGCTCGTCGCCGGAGAAGTCGGTCGAGTACGCCAGCCAACGCCCGTCCGGGCTCACGTCGAAGGCCCCGAGCGCGAAGAAGTCGTGCCCCGCGGCGAGCACGTTGCCGTCGAGCAGCACCTCCTCGCCGGCCAGGGGGGCACCGGCGCGGCTGACCGGCGGGTCGGTTTCGCCATCGTGGACGGCTCGGCGGCACTGCACCCCGTACTGCTGCCCCTCGACCGTGCGGGTGTAGTACCAGTGGCCGCCCTTGCGGGTGGGCACCGACAGGTCGGTCTCCTGGGTCCGCCGGCGGATCTCCTCGAACAGCTGCCCGCGCAGGTCCGCGAGGTGGGCGGTCCGGGCCTCGGTGTAGGCGTTCTCGGTGGTGAGGTAGGCGATCGTGGCGGGATCGTCCTTGTCGGCGAGCCAGGCGTACTCGTCAGTGACGGTATCGCCGTGGTGGGTTCGCTCGGTCGGCATCCGCTTGGCGACGGGCGCTGGGGTCTCGGTGGTCACGGCGTTACGTTACCGGCCGGGCCGCCCCCCGCCACCCCTCCTGCTCACGCGCCGCCGCGGCTAGCTGGCGTCGTTGCGCAGGACCAGGATCGCGATGTCGTCCCGGGGCGTCTCGGTGGAGAACCCGAGCGCGGTCGAGCGCAGCCGTGCCGCCACCACATCCGCCGAGTAGCCGGCGAGCGGCGCCGTCGCCTCCCGGAGCCGGTCCACGCCGAAGAGCTCCCGCCCGCGCCGCCGCTCGGTGACCCCGTCGGTGTAGAAGATCAGTGCCTCGCCGGGCTCCAGGGTGAGCTCGGTGGCCGGCGAGGAGATCGAGTCGAGTAGCCCGAGCGCGGTGCCGCCGGTGCCGACGAACCGGGCCGCACCGGCGGCGGTCAGCAGCACCGGCCGGTCGTGCCCGGCGAGGTGCAGGCTGACCTCCAGTTGGCTACCCGCTTCCAGTTGGCTACCCGCTTCCAGCTGGTTACCCGCGCCCGGTCCGACCGCGGCCAGGGCCAAAGTGCAGTAGCGCCCGCCGCCCCGCTCCACCAGTGTCTCGTTGAGCCGGATCAGCGTCTCCGACAGTGGCTTGCCGTCCCCGATCAGCGTCCGGATGACATCCCGGACCAGGCCGGTGAGGGCGGCCGCCTGTACTCCCTTACCGGCGACGTCACCGATCACCACCAGCCACCGCCCGTCCGGCAGCGGCAGTACGTCGTAGAAGTCGCCGCCGACGTCCGTGTCGTCCCCGGTCGGGACGTACTCCGCGGCGAAGCCGATCCCCGCCACCACCGGCAGCACGGGCGGCAGCAGCGACTGCTGGAGTGCCTGGGCGACCCCGCGACGCTCGGCGTGGATGCGCGCATTCTCGATCGCCAGCGCCGCCCGCCGGGCCACATCCTCCAGTACGGCGACCTCGTCCGGGTCGTGCCGGTGCCGCTGGTGTCGGCCAACAGCGAGGGTGCCGAGCCGCTGGCCGCGGGCGATCAGCGGGACGGCGAAGCCCTCGGTCGGTGCGCCGAGCGGGAGCTGGGTGCCCTTGCGGGAGGCCTCCCACAGCCGGGACTGGACCGAGTCCGGCCCGGTCTCCGCCAGTACGGCGTGCAGTTGGGGCAGCATCGACTCGTCCGCGTGGGTGGCCGCCGCCAGGCGCAGCCGCCCCCACCCATCGCTGGTGTGTACCGCGCACCACTGCCCCAGGCGGGGCACCACGAGCTGCGGGATGAGCGCCATGGTCAACTCGACGTCGAGCGACTGGGCGAGCAGCTCACTTGCCTCGGCGAGGAAGGTCAGCCAGGCCTGCCGGCGCAGGTCGGCCCGGTGTAGTCGGTCGTTCTCCAGGTGCAGCGAGAGCCGCTCGGCCATCAACACCGCCAGCGGTTGGGCGTACGCGGACGGTGCCGCGTCCAGCTCCAACTCGCCGACGTACGGCCGGTGCACGGTCAGCGGCACCCGGACCAGATCGTTGTCGACCCGGGGCTGCCGGCCGTAGCGGGCCAGTAGCTGCGGTCCCTGCCCGTCGCCCCGGTCCAGCCGGACCAGGCCGCCGGCCGCGCCCACCATCTCGGCCACCCGGGCCAACAGGCTGGTCGCGAACTCCGGCAGGGAGTCCTCCGCGTACGGGTCGGGCGCGGTCTGCATCAGCTCGCTAATCGCCGCGGCGCTCGGCGGGAAGCTGCCCTCGCTGGCGGCTTGGTCACCGGTCACCGCCGTGGTCGGCCCGGCGGTGCCCGGGAGCCGGCCGGGGTGATCGAGGGCGTCGGACCGGTCGAGCCGGAACCAGACACCCTTACCGGCGGGCAGATACGTGGTGCCCCACCGGCTGGCGAAGTGGTCGACCAGGAGCAGGCCCCGGCCCCGTTCGGCGACGTCGCTGCTCTCGTTGCGAACGCCGACGGTCAGCTCCTCGACCGGCCCGCGGGCGAAGTCGGAGACGGTGACGGTGAGCCCGCTTCGGTCGGCGATGACCTCAAGGTCCAGTTCGGTGCGGGCGTGCTCCACCGCGTTGGTGGAGAGCTCGGTGGTGAGCAGGAGCGCCTCGTTGGTCAGCTCCGCCAGGTCCACCTCGGTGAGTAGCGACCGGACGAGCGCGCGCGCCGCGGCGGGCGTCCGGGGGTCGGCGGGAAGCCGGACCCGCCGGATGTGCTCGTCCCGGTCCTCGGTCGGCACGGGCCCCCTCTCCGCTGACACCCCCGTATCCTCCACCGCTGCCGTGATGGGCGCCAACCGGAACCGGCGGAGGGCCGACGCTGGTCAGCCTGCCGCCGGTGCCAGCTCACGTCGCGTCGGTCTGGCGCCTACCCGGTGCTGGGCACAATAGTGGGAGGTCCGGCCTGCCGGCAGCAGGCGGCCCCGAGCTGAGCGAGGAATGATGACCACGGCGAAGCAGCCGGCGACTGAGCCGTCCGCGGCGGACCCCGATGCGGTCCTCATCGAGCTGACCGAGGCGCTGCAGCGCGTTCGCCACGGCGATCTCAAGGTCCGGCTGCCGCACCGGTCGGGCCGGGCGGGCGAGTTGGCGGACGCCTTCAACGAGGTGGTGTCGCTCCAGGAACGGCAGTACCACGACCTGCGCCGGATCAGCCGGATCGTGGGCCGAGACGGGCGACTCGCCGAACGCCTGGACGACGAGGAGCTGGATGGCTGCTGGGCGGAGGGGCAGCAGGCGGTCAATTCGCTCATCGAGGACCTCGGGCGCCCGACCATCGAGATCGCGCGGGTGATCGCGGCGGTCGCCAGGGGCGATCTCTCCCAGCACGTCGCGTTGGAGCTGGACGACCGACCGCTGCGTGGGGAGTATCTGCGCATCGGGCGCACGGTGAACACCGTGGTGGATCAGTTGTCGTCCGTCGCCGACGAGGTGACCCGGGTGGCGCAGGAGGTGGGCGTCGAGGGGAAGTTGGGCGGTCAGGCCGACGTTCGGGGCGCTGCCGACACCTGGAAGGACCTGGTCGACTCGGTGAACACCATGGGGTCGAACCTGACCGCACAGGTCCGCAACATCTCGCAGGTGTCGACCGCGGTGGCGACGGGTGATCTGGGGCAGAAGATCACGGTTGATGCGCAGGGCGAGGTTCTGGAGTTGAAGAACACCGTCAACACGATGGTGGATCAGTTGTCGTCGTTCGCCGATGAGGTGACCCGGGTGGCCCGGGAGGTGGGTACCGAGGGGAAGTTGGGTGGTCAGGCCCAGGTGAAGGGGGTCTCCGGGACCTGGCGGGACCTGACGGACAACGTGAACTCGATGGCGTCGAACCTGACCTCGCAGGTGCGCAACATCGCCTCGGTCACGACGGCGGTCGCGCGGGGTGACCTGGGGCAGAAGATCACGGTTGACGCGCAGGGCGAGATTCTGGAGTTGAAGAACACCGTCAACACGATGGTGGATCAGTTGTCGTCGTTCGCCGATGAGGTGACCCGGGTGGCCCGGGAGGTGGGTACCGAGGGGAAGTTGGGTGGTCAGGCCCAGGTGAAGGGGGTCTCCGGAACGTGGCGGGACCTCACCGAGAACGTCAACCAGCTCGCCGGCAATCTGACCAGCCAGGTCCGCAACATCTCGCAGGTGTCGACGGCGGTCGCGCGGGGTGATCTGGGGCAGAAGATCACGGTTGATGCGCAGGGCGAGGTTCTGGAGTTGAAGAACACCGTCAACACGATGGTGGATCAGTTGTCGTCGTTCGCCGATGAGGTGACCCGGGTGGCCCGGGAGGTGGGTACCGAGGGGAAGCTGGGTGGTCAGGCCCAGGTGAAGGGCGTCGCCGGGACCTGGCGGGACCTCACCGAGAACGTCAACCAGCTCGCCTCCACCCTGACCATTCAGCTGCGCGCCATCGCCGAGGTTTCCACCTCGGTGACCCGCGGCGACCTGACCCAGCAGATCGCGGTCGAGGCGCAGGGGGAGGTCGCCGAGCTTACCGACAGCATCAACCAGATGATCGGGGCGCTCCGCGAGACGACCACGGTCAATGCCGAGCAGGGCTGGCTGGACTCCAACCTGGCCCGGATCGGTGGATTGCTGCAGGGGCAGCGGGATCTCGGCGAGGTCTGCCGCATGATCATGATGGAGGTGACGCCGCTGGTGGACGCGCAGCTCGGCGCGTTCTTCCTGGTGGATGACGCCGAGGGGAACTTCCGGCTTCGGCTTACCGCCTCGTACGGCTACGTCGCTCGTGGGCAGGACGTGACGTTCGGCCCCGGCGAGGGCCTGGTCGGTCAGGTGGCGCTGTCTCGGCGCACGATCCGGGCCAGCGGGTCGGTGGAGAGCCCGCTCCGGCTCCGCTCCGGGCTCGCGGACACCCCACCGGCTGATCTGGTGGTGCTACCGGTCATCTTCGAGGGCGAGCTGCTCGGCGTGATCGAGTTCGCCAGCGTGACCGCCCTCTCCGACCTGCACCTCTCCTTCCTGGAACGGCTCGTTCTCACCATCGGCGTCGCGGTCAACACCATCCAGGCGAACCGGCGTACCGAGGAGCTGCTGGCCCAGTCGCAGCGGCTGGCCCACGAGCTGCAGGAGCAGTCGGCCGAACTGCAGCGGACGAATGCGGAGCTGGAGGAGAAGGCGAAGCTCCTCTCCGAGCAGAAGGGCAACATCGAGACCAAGAACCGGGAGGTCGAGCTGGCCCGGCTGGGCCTGGAGGAGACGGCACAGCAGCTCACCCGCGCCTCGGCGTACAAGTCGGAGTTCCTGGCCAACATGAGCCACGAGCTGCGTACGCCACTGAACTCGTTGCTGCTGCTGGCCCGGCTGTTGATGCAGAACCCGGAGCAGAACCTCAGCCCGAAACAGATCGAGTTCGCCCGGACCATCCACAATGCCGGCACCGACCTGCTCACGCTGATCGACGACATTCTGGACCTGTCCAAGATTGAAGCTGGTCGGACGGACGTCGAGCCGACTGAGCTTCAGTTCACCGAGGTCCGCGGCTATGTCGAGCAGGCGTTCGCCCCGCAGGCGGAGGAGAAGGGCCTCGACTTCGAGGTCCGGGTCAGCCCGGAACTGCCGAAGGAGATCGTCACCGACGTGCAGCTGCTGCAGCAGATCCTGCGGAACCTGCTCGCCAACGCGATGAAGTTCACCGACACCGGGTCGGTGCGGTTGGGGATCGCCCCCGCGCCGGAGTCGGCAGTCTTCGACGTGCCGGCGTTGACCAACGCGCGGCAGGTGGTCGCCTTCGCCGTCATGGACACCGGGATCGGCATCTCCGACGACAAGCTGTCGATCATCTTTGAGGCGTTCCAGCAGGCCGACGGCACGACCAGCCGCCGGTACGGGGGAACCGGCCTGGGCCTGTCGATCAGTCGGGATCTGGCCCGGCTGCTGGGTGGCGCGATCGGCGTCTCAGCGGTGCCCGGGCAGGGCTCGACCTTCACCCTCTTCCTCCCCGATGTCCTGGCCCCGGATGCGGTCGTGGCGCCGGCACCGCCCTCACCTGGCCGGGCTGGTCTCCCGTCGTCGCTACTGATGCCCGCCGTGGAGTTGCTGCCCACCACCACCGCCGAGGCGACGGTGACCCGCCAGCTGGCCGGCGCCACCGTGCTGATCGTGGACGACGACGTGCGTACGGTGTTCGCCCTGACCAGCGCCTTGGAGTTGCACGGGATGACCGTGCTGTACGCGGACAACGGGGCCGACGGCGTACGCCTGCTGGCCGAGCATCCAGAGGCGGACATCGTACTGATGGATGCCATGATTCCCGATCAGGACGGATACGAGACGACGCGGCAGATCCGGCGTAACCATCGCTTCGCCGACCTCCCGATCGTCTTCCTGACCGCGAAGGCGATGCCTGGTGATCGGGAGTCGGCGCTGGCGGCCGGGGGCAGCGGATACATCACCAAGCCCGTTGACCTGGACGAGTTGATCGAGCTCATCTCGTCCTGGATCGGCGGAGGTCGGAGCAAGGAGAGCCCATGACGCAGCTGGCGAAGGCGCTGCTGGTGGACGATCGGCGGGAGAACCTGACGGCCCTGGAGGCGATCCTGCAGGGGCTCCAGGTCCAGTCGGTGGCGGTGGAGAGCGGCGAGGCGGCGCTGAAGCGGCTCCTCGTTGACGACTTCGCGGTGATCCTCCTGGATGCCCAGATGCCGGAGATGGACGGCTTCGAGACGGCGAGCCACATCAAGCGGCGGGAACGAACCCGACACGTGCCGATCATCTTCCTCACCTCCGCGGACCAGGACGCCCAGCTGGCCATGCGCGGGTACGCCGCCGGCGCGGTGGACCACCTCACCAAGCCGTTCGACCCGTGGGTGCTGCGGGCCAAGGTGTCGGTCTTCGTCGACCTGTGGGTGAAGACCGGGCAGCTCACCGCGCAGTCGACCCTGCTCCAGGAGCGGGAGACCCAGCGGCGACTGCTGACCGACGCCATTGACGAGGCCACCGCGCTGCTTCGCGCCGAGACCGACCCGGCGGCGGTGCAGCGCGCGATCGGCCTGTTGGAGCAGGCCCGTTGGGGCAACACCGGCTGAGAATCAGTCGTCGCGAATCATCAGGGCGCTACGCAGGCCGGTGACGTCGAGGACGCGGCGCAGGAACTCGGCCACGTTGGTGAGGACCAGCAGGCTCTGGGAGTGACTCGTCTTGCGGCTGAGCACGACCAGCGTGCCCAGGCCCTGCGAGTCGCAGAAGGTGACCGCCGCCAGGTCCAGCACAATCCGTGGGGGCGGTTCGGTCAACACCTCGTTGACAATGGTGGAGAGCTGCGCGGCCGTCATCATGTCGATCTCACCGGCGAGGCGAAGGACAACCTCGTCCCCCAACCGGTGTAACGTGATGGACAGTTCGGCACGATCCACCCGGTCAGCCTAACGCGGCCGGCTGACGCCGCCCATGACGGTGAGCTGCCGCGGCCCCGGCCGCGGTGTGGCGATAACCCGTGGGTCCCCGGGGGGCCTGCCGGTCTGCCCACCGACGCTGACACAATGGCGACATCGTGACCGACGTTTTCCCTGCCGGACCCGGCCGCTACCCGGCCGCCGCGCCGGCCTCCGAGGCCCTGTTCGACCGCGCCTGCGCTCTGGTGCCCGGCGGGGTGAACTCCCCTGTCCGCGCGTTCCGTGCCGTCGGCGGCACCCCGCGCTTCATCGTCCGGGGGGAGGGGCCGTGGCTCTACGACGCCGACGGGCGGCGCTACGTCGACCTGGTCTGCTCGTGGGGCCCCATGATCCTCGGGCACGCCCACCCCGCGGTGGTGGAGGCCCTTCGCTCCGCCGCCGCGCTCGGCACGAGCTTCGGCGCCCCCACCCCGGGTGAGGTGGAGCTGGCAGCGGAGATCGTTGACCGCGCGCCCGTCGAGCAGGTACGGCTGGTCAATTCGGGGACCGAGGCGACCATGTCGGCGATCCGGCTGGCCCGGGGCTACACCGGCCGTACCCGGATCATCAAGTTCGCGGGCTGCTACCACGGGCATTCGGACGCGTTGCTCGCCGCCGCCGGTTCCGGTGTGGCCACCCTCGGCCTGCCCGACTCACCGGGCGTGACCGGCGCGGCGGCCGGGGACACCATCGTGCTGCCGTACAACGACCTCGCCGCCGTCGAGGCGGTCTTCGCCGCCGAGGGCCCGCAGATCGCCGCGGTGATCACCGAGGCCGCCGCCGGCAACATGGGCGTGGTCGCGCCCCGTGACAGCTTCAACCAGCGCCTCGCCGCCCTCGCCCACGCGAACGGCGCGCTGCTGATCGTGGACGAGGTCATGACCGGCTTCCGGGTCTCCCGCGCCGGGTGGCACGGCCTCGACCCCTGCGCCGCCGACCTCTGGACCTACGGCAAGGTGATGGGGGGCGGCCTCCCCGCGGCCGCCTTCGGCGGCCGAGCGGAGATCATGTCCCAGCTGGCTCCGGCCGGTCCGGTCTACCAGGCCGGCACCCTCTCCGGTAACCCGCTCGCCTGCGCGGCCGGGCTCGCCACGCTGCGGCTCGCCGACGACGCCTGCTATCGCCGGCTGGACGAGACGGCCGCCGTCGTGGGCCGGCTCGCCAGCGAGGCGCTCGCCGCCGCCGGAGTGCCGCACCGGCTGTCCTCCGCCGGCAGCATGTTCTCCATTTTCTTCACCGGCGCCGACGTCTTCGACTACGCCACCGCGAGCGCCCAGCAGGTGCCCGCGTTCAGGGCGTTCTTCCACGCGATGCTGGCGGCCGGCGTCTACCTGCCGCCGAGCGCCTTCGAGTCGTGGTTCGTCTCGACGGCGATTGACGATGCCGCCCTGGAGCAGATCGCCGCGGCGCTGCCAGCGGCGGCGGCAGCGACAGCCGCGGCAGGTCACGGGGGGTAGTGACGGTGAGTACGACTGTGGTCCACGTGCTGCGGCACGGTGAGGTGCACAACCCGGAGGGCATCCTGTACGGGCGGCTGCCGGGCTTCCGCCTGTCGGAGCTGGGCGTGCAGATGGCGAAGGCCGCCGCGCAGGGCCTCGCCGAGCGGGAGGTGGTGCACGTCGTCGCCAGCCCGCTGGAGCGTGCCCAGCAGACCGCCGAGCCGATCGCCGCGCAGTTCGGGATCCCGATCGGGGTCGACGAGCGGTTGATCGAGAGCGCGAACTGGTTCGAGGGTAAGAAGGTCTCGCCGGGCGACGGTTCGTTCCGCGACCCGCGTAACTGGTGGGTGCTGCGGGACCCGGTCACCCCCTCCTGGGGCGAGGCGTACCGCGCCATCGCGGAGCGAATGCTCGCCGCCCTGCAGGCCGCTCGGGAGGCTGCGCAGGGGCGGGAGGCGGTGCTCGTCTCCCACCAGCTGCCGATCTGGACGCTGCGTCGGTTTGTCGAGCGTAAGCGCCTCTGGCACGACCCGCGCAAGCGGCAGTGTGGGCTGGCCAGCCTCACCACCTTTCACTTCGAGGGGTCGAAGGTGGTCGGGATCGGCTACTCCGAGCCGGCCGCCCACCTGATCGCGATGTCGTCGACGGCTCGGACCGCCAAGGGGGCCTGATGACTGTCCGGAGGTGGGCCGCCGGTCTGCTCGCCACCCTGGTCGCGGTGGTGCTCGCCGCCTGCGCCACCCCGGACTGGGGGCAGGCCTGCGGTACCAACTCCGACGGCGTGATCGAGTGCGCTCCGGATCAGCGTTCTGCCGCGCCCGAGCTCGCCGGTGAGCTGCTCGAAGGGGGCAGCTACGACGTGGCGCAGGACCGCGGGCAGGTCGTGGTGGTCAACTTCTGGGGCTCGTGGTGCGCGCCCTGCCGAGCGGAGGCCGATGACCTGGAGGCCACCTACCAGGCCACCAAGGACTCCGGGGTGACCTTCCTCGGCATCAACGTGCAGGACATCCGGGACAAGGCGATCGCCTTCGAGGAGGGCCGGGTCACCTACCCGAGCATCTTCGATCCCGGCAGCCGGCTGGCGTTGGAGCTGGACATCCCACCGAACACCATCCCGGCGACGGTTGTGCTGGACCGGGACGGGCGGATCGCGGCGGTGATCCGGGCCGCCGTCCGGCAGGAGGGGCTTCAACCGATCGTCGAGCGGGTCGCCGCGGAGTCGCCCGCCTCGACCGGCGGCCACTGATGGGCGAGACGTTCCGGGAGATCGCGCAGTCCGGCCCACTGCTGCTCGCCATCGGCACGGCGGCGCTGGCCGGGCTGGTCAGCTTTCTGTCCCCGTGTGTCCTGCCGCTGATGCCCGGCTACCTCTCCTACGTGACCGGCCTGGCCGGCGCCGACCTGGAAGGTCGGGGAGCGGGCGACGACTCCCGCCGCACGCCGCCGGTGGCCGGGGGAGACCCGGGTGCCACCGCCGGGGCAGTCGCGGTGCGGGAACGGACCGCCCGGTTGGGGACCGCGGCCGTCAAGGGCCGGGTACTCGCCGGCACGCTGCTGTTCATCGCCGGCTTCACCGCCGTCTTCACCGTCACCGCGGTCCTGGTCACCACGGTCGGCCAGGTCCTCTTCGCCCACGAGCGGACGCTGGAGATCGTCATCGGCGGCGTGGTGGTGCTGCTCGGACTGGGCTACCTCGGCGTGGTCCCGGGGCTGCAGCGCGAGCTGCGTATCCAACGGCTGCCGGCCGCCGGACTGCTCGGCGCGCCCGTGCTCGGCGCGGTCTTCGCACTCAGCTGGCTGCCCTGCACCGGCCCGACCCTCGGTGCGGTGATGGGCATGGCCCTCGTGGAGGGGCAGACCAACCGGGCGGTGGTACTGGCCGTGGCGTACTGCCTTGGGCTGGGGGTGCCGTTTGTCCTCTTTGGGCTGGGGTTCCACCGCCTGCTCGGGGTCTTCCAGGCGGTACGTCGTAACAGCAGGTGGGTCACCCGGATCGGTGGCGGACTGCTGGTCCTGATCGGCCTCGCGCTGGTCACCGGTGGGTGGACCAGCTTCGTGACCCTGCTGCAGACCACCTTCGGGACGGGGCAGGTAAGCATCTGATGACGGTCACCGACGACCGGCCGGCGCCGCCGGGCGAGACCTCCCGGCGCCGCCCCAACCCGGTACTGGCGCTGCTGCGCAACTCGTGGCGGCAGCTCACCAGCATGCGTACGGCGCTGGTGCTGCTCTTCCTGCTGGCGATCGCCGCGATTCCCGGGTCGGTGCTGCCGCAGCGCGGCGTCAACCCCGAGGACGTCCGGGACTACTTCGTCGCGTACCCCGATCTGGCGCCGGTGCTGGACCGGCTCGGCGCCTTCGACGCGTTCGGCTCGGTCTGGTTCTCCGCCATCTACCTGTTGCTCTTCACCTCGCTGGTCGGTTGCATCACGCCCCGGCTGCGGGACCACGTCCGCGCCCTGCGGTCCAAGCCCCCCGCGGCGCCGAAGCGGCTGGACCGATTGCCCCAGTACACCGTCTTCGCGGCCCCGGCCGGTGGCGCGGCGGCGATCGCCGCCGCGCTGCGCCGGCACCGCTGGCGGGTGGAGGTACGCGGCGACGAGGTGTCGGCCGAGAAGGGCTACCTGAAGGAGACCGGCAACCTGCTCTTCCACGCCTCGTTGGTGGTGGTGCTCGTCGCTGTCGCCCTCGGCTCCTGGTACGGCTGGAGTGGTAACCGCATCCTGGTCGCCGGCGCGGACAACGCCTTCTGCAACACGCAGCAGCAGTACGCCGAGACGTCGTTCGGCCCCCAGGTGGCCGGCGCCGATCTGCCCCGGTTCTGCCTGCAGCTGGACGACTTCGAGGCGAGGTTCCTGGAGTCCAACGGCCAGCCGGAGTTCTTCAACGCGAAGGTGACCGTGGACGAGGACGGCGGCACCCCCCGCCCGGCGGAGTTCTCGGTGAACTCGCCGCTGCGGCTGGACGGGGCGAACGTCTACCTGCTCGGCCACGGGTACGCCCCGGTGGTCCGCTACACCGACCGGTTCGGGCGGAGCCAGACCAGCCCGAACCCCTTCCTGGATGTCGGAGACATTGGCTTGACCAGCGAGGGAATGGCGGCCTTCCCGGACGCGAACGTGGACCCGGACACCGGTGAGCGGGACCCGGAGCTCCAGGTGGCCTTCACCGGTCTGTACCTGCCGACCGCCCCGCAGCAGGCTCCGTTCGTCCGGTCGGAGTTCCCGACCGAGCGCAATCCACTGCTCAATCTCGTCGCGTACCGGGGCAATCTGGGGCTGGATGCTGGTATCCCCGGCTCGGTGTACGAGCTGGACCAGCGGCAGGTCGACGCCGGCCGGGTCAAGGAGGTCGGCACCAAGCTGCTTCAGGTCGGTGAGGTTTGGACCCTGGACGACGACACCACGCTGGAGTTCCTCGGCACCGAGCCGTACATCGTCCTGTCGGTGCGGCACGACCCGGGCTCGACGCTGCTGCTAATCAGCTCCGGCACGCTGCTGCTGGGCCTGATGGGCTCGCTCTTCGGCCGCCGCCGACGGGTCTTCTTCCGGGTGCGCCCGGCTGACCCCGCGGGTGAATCTTCGACGCCCGGTAGTAGTTTGGTCGACGCCGGTGGTCTGCCGCGCGTCGACCATCCCGGCTTCGCCGACGAGTTCACCCGGCTCGTGGCGGCGGTCAGCGGAGCCGGCCGGCGGGCCGATCCTGACGGGCCGGCCGGAGCGCGAGTAGGAGCCGAGTGATGTCCGAACTCTCCGACCAGCTGGTGACCTTCTCGATCCTGGCCTACCTGGTCGCGATGGTCGTGCACGCCGTCGAGTACGCGCTGGGCAACGCCCGCGTTCGCGTCGGCCCGCCCGCCCGCGAGCTGGTCGGCGCGGGTGTTGGATCAGCCGGTGGTGCGGATTCCGGGCCGAAGTCGACCGCCCGTGCTGACACCGCCGCCCGTGCTGACACCGCCGCTCAGCGCACCGCCGCGCGGGCTCGCGCGGCCGGCGTGGGCGCGGTCGCGGTGACCGTGCTGGCCGCCCTGCTGCACCTCGGTGCGCTGATCGCCCGCGGAATCGCCGCCGATCGGATGCCCTGGGGCAACATGTACGAGTTCGTGCTGACGGTCTCCTTCATCGGGGTCGCCGCCTGGTTCGTCGTGCTCTGGAAGCGCCCCTCACTGCGCCGGCTCGGGCTGTTCCTGACGCTGGTGATGGTGCTGCTGGTGGCCACCGCCGAGCTGCTGCTCTACACCCCGATCGTGCCGTTGGTGCCGGCGCTCAACTCGTACTGGTTCATCATTCACGTCGCCACGATCGTCTTCAGCTCCGGCATTTTCCTGCTCGGTGTGGTGCCGGCCTGCGCCTACCTGATGCGGGCCGGCTACGAGCAGGGCCGGCGCAGCTTCCCCTACCTGTTGGCGAAGCGCATGCCGGCCGCGGCGGCCCTGGAGCGGCTGACCTTCGTGCTGCACGCCTTCTCCTTCCCGATCTTCACCTTCGCGGTGATCGCCGGCGCGATCTGGGCCGAGGCGGCGTGGGGTCGGGCGTGGGGCTGGGACCCGAAGGAGACCTGGGCATTCATCTCCTGGGTGGTCTACGCCGGCTACCTGCACGCCCGGGCCACCCCGAGCGTGCGGCGGAACGTGGCCACCTGGCTCGCGGTGTTGGGCTTCCTCACCGTGCTGATGAACCTCTTCGGCGTGAACATCTTCTTCGAGGGGCTGCACTCCTACGGCGGCCTCGACTGATCACCTGATCGGTGCTGACGACGGGTGGCTCTTTCTAGCCGGCGAACCAGCCCGGCCCGTCGAGCCGCCACCAGTTGTTCGGCGTGACCGCACGCAGATCGTTTTCCAGGGCTGCCACCCGTTCCGCGCCGAGGTTGTCGACCCAGCGCTGTCGCAGTTCGTCGAGGACGATCGCCGACCGGCGTAGTCCGTCGGCTCCGCGTGGGGTCAGTCGAATCAGCTTTCGGCGGGCGTCGCGGGCGTCGTCGGCGCGTTCGAGATAGCCGAGGGCTACCAGCCGGTCCACCGTCTTGCCGGCTGCCTGCTTGGAGACCCCCAGCCGCTGGCCCAGCTGGGAGGCGGTGGTGCCGTCGGGGCCGACGGCTTGGAGCGCGAAACCGTGGATCGGACGCAGGTCGGGGTGCCCCTGCCGGGCCAGCTCGGCGTGCAGGTCATCGATGAGCGTACGGAACCCGGCCAGGAGTAGCAGGGGGAGCAGGAAGCCGGGCCGTTCCGGATCATCGTTGCCATGTTCGACAACCTGGTTTACGGTTTGGTCAACCACGTTGACTATTGTACGCGAGGAGAATCGTCGTGTCTCACCCCGCTTTCACCACCCACACCCTCGACACCGCGCCCGCGGCCGCCCGGACGACCATGGCCGGTGTCCACCGCGCCCTCGGCCACCTGCCCGGTGCTGTAGGTCTGATGGCCGAGTCCCCGGAACTGCTCAGCGGATTCCTGACCGTCAACCGCAGTTACCAGAGCTGTGGGTTGACCGCGGTTGAGCGGGAGGTGGTCGTGCTGACCGTCGCCACCCGCAACGAGTGTCATCTCTGCGTCGCCATGCACACGGCCATCCTGACCGAGAGCGGCGCCGCACCCGAGTTGATCAGCGCGTTGCGGGCCGGCACCCGGCTGTCCGACAGTCGGCTGGAGGCGCTCCGGTGCTTCGCCCAAGCCGTGCTCGACTATCAGGGCGCGGTGCCCGACGCGGAGCTCTCCGCCTTTCTGGCGGCTGGTTACCAGCCCCGGCATGCCCTCGACGTGGTGCTCGGGGTGGGGGCCTACACCATCTCCACCTTCGCCAACCGGCTCACCCGCGCGCCGCTCGACCCGCCGGTAGCACAGTATGCCTGGAAGCCGGCTCCCTGACGTTGGGACGCCATGCGCGCAGCCCGTTGCGTTGATCAAAACCCGTTCCCGCACCCCGGCTGGGGTGGTGAGCCGGGGGGTGGGGGAGACTTGCGGGCATGGCGGCTCGTGGCTTTCCGTACTCCGACTTGAAGGACTTCCTGGCGGCGCTGGAGCGCGCGGGTGAGCTACGGCGGGTGGACGTCCCGGTGGATCCGTCGCTGGAGTTGAGCGAGGTCGTCACCCGCACGGTTCGCGCCGGAGGGCCGGCGCTGCTGTTCGAGCAGCCGACCCGAGGCGAGATGCCGGTGGCGATCAACCTGTTCGGCACCGAGAAGCGGATGGCGATGGCGCTCGGCGTCGAGTCGCTGGACGAGATCGGGGCGCGGATCGGTGCGCTGGTGCGGCCGGAACTGCCGGTCGGCTGGAGTGGTATCCGGGAGGGCCTCGGCAAGGTCATGCAGCTAAAGTCGGTGCCGCCGCGCAAGGTGAAGACCGCCCCCTGCCAGCAGGTGGTGTACCGGGGCGACGACGTTGACCTGAACCGGCTGCCCGGCCTGCAGATGTGGCCCGGCGACGGCGGGGTCTTCCACAACTTCGGGTTGACCCACACCAAGCACCCCGAGACCGGCGCCCGTAACCTCGGCCTATACCGGCTGCAGCAACACAGCCGGAACACGCTCGGCATGCACTGGCAGATCCACAAGGACTCCACCGCCCATCACGCGGTCGCGGAGCGGCTCGGCCAGCGGCTGCCGGTCGCCATCGCCATCGGCTGCGACCCGGTGATTTCGTACGCCGCGAGCGCCCCACTCCCCGGCGACATCGACGAGTACCTGTTCGCGGGCTTTCTGCGTGGGGAGCGGGTCGAGATGGTCGACTGCCTGACCGTCCCGCTCCAGGTGCCAGCGCACGCCCAGGTGGTGCTCGAGGGCTACCTGGAGCCGGGTGAGCGGCTGCCCGAGGGGCCGTTCGGGGACCACACCGGCTACTACACGCCGGTCGAGCCGTTCCCGGTCCTGCACGTCGAGACGATGACCATGCAGCGCAACCCGGTCTACCACTCGATCGTCACCTCGAAGCCGCCGCAGGAGGACCACGGCCTGGGTAAGGCCACCGAGCGGATCTTCCAGCCGCTGCTCAAGCTGCTCATCCCGGACATCGTCGACTACGACCTGCCGGCCGCCGGGGTCTTCCACAACTGCGCGATCGTGTCGATCCGGAAGCGCTACCCGAAGCACGCGCAGAAGGTGATGAACGCGATCTGGGGTGCGCACCTGATGTCGATGACCAAGCTGATCGTGGTCGTGGACGAGGACTGCGACGTACACGACTACAACGAGGTCGCGTTCCGGGCCTTCGGCAACGTGGACTACGCCCGGGACCTGCTGCTCACCGAAGGCCCGGTGGACCACCTGGACCACGCCTCGTACCAGCAGTTCTGGGGCGGCAAGGCCGGCGTCGACGCCACCCGCAAGCTGCCCAGCGAGGGCTACACCCGGGGCTGGCCCGAGGAGATGACCATGTCCCCCGAGGTGGTGTCGCTGGTCGACAAGCGTTGGAAGGAGTACGGCATCTGATGTCCGGCTCCTCCGATCCGCGGGACCGCGCCGTCTCGGCCCGTGCCGCATCGGCCCGTGCCGCATCGGCCAGCGCCGCATCGGCCAGCGCGGAACCGCGCGGGCGGATCCGGGCGTTCCTCGACCTGGTGGCGATCGAGCACTCCGTCTTCGCGCTGCCCTTCGCCTACCTGTCCGCCTTGACCGCGATGCAGGTCAACGGCGGTGAGGTTCGCTGGCTCGACCTGTTGCTGATCACCGTGGCGATGGTCGGGGCGCGGACGTTCGCGATGGCCGCCAACCGGATCCTGGACCGGCGGATCGACGCGCTGAACCCGCGCACCGCCAACCGGGAACTGGTGACCGGGGCGGTCAGTCTGCGTACGGCCTGGGCTGGCGCGGGCGTCGCCCTGGCGGTCTTCCTGGTCGCTGCCGCGCTGCTGAACCCCCTCTGTCTGGTGCTGGCGCCGCTCGCGGTCGTACCGCTGGTCGGCTACCCGTACGCGAAGCGGTTCACCAACTGGCCACACGCGGTCCTGGCGGTGGCGCAGGCGGTCGGCCCGGTCGGTGCGTGGCTCGCGGTGACCGGCACCTTCGCCGGCTCCGGGCCGGCCTGGCTGCTCGGGGTGGCGGTTGGGCTGTGGATCGGCGGTTTCGACCTGATCTACGCCTGTCAGGACGCCGAGGTGGACCGGGAGATCGGCGTGCACAGCGTTCCGGCCCGGTACGGGCTGCGGTTCGCGTTGCACGCGTCCACCGTCGCGCACGTGGTGACCTTCGTGCTCTTCGTCTGGTTCGGCGCCCTGATCGGCTTCGGCTGGCTCTGGTGGATCGGGCTGGCGCTGACCGCGGTCGCCTTCGCCTACCAACACGTGGTGGTGAGCCCGACCGACCTGAGCCGGGTCAACCGGGCCTTCTTCACCGCGAACGGCTTCGTCGGGATCGCGCTCTTCGGCTTCGCCCTGCTTGACCTGGTGGTACGCCTCGGGCTGCGGCCCTGACCAGGGAACCGGGGGTGCCCGTCGGTGGTCGCGGGTGACCAGGCAGGCTGGGACCATGCGTGAACCATGGGTGGTTGGTGTCTCCGGAGCGTCCGGCACGCCGTACGCGGCTGCTGTCCTGCGGGCCCTACTTGACGCGGGCGAAGCCGTTGATCTGATCGTGTCCCGGGCGGCCCGGCTGACCATCCTGGACGAGACCGGGCGGTCGTTTCGGGACGGGCACTGGGCGGAGGACCTCGCCGCCTGGCTGGGGCGCGACCTGAGCGGAGCCGATCTTCGGCACTGGCCGGCCGGCGATCTCGCCGCCGGGCCGAGCAGTGGCTCCTACCGGGCGCGCGGGATGGCGGTCGTCCCGGCGAGCACGGCGGCCTGTGCCGGGATCTCCATCGGGCTCTCCAAGGACCTGTTGCAACGCGCCGCCGAGGTCAACCTCAAGGAGCGCCGCCCGGTGGTCGTCGTGCCCCGGGAGACACCGGTGACTCGGAGCCACCTGGAGCACCTGATCGCGTTGCACGACGCCGGTGCGGTGGTGCTGCCCGCCAGCCCCGGTTTCTACGGTGCGGGAGCGGATGCCTCGGCCGCCCAGCTGGTCGACTTCGTCGCCGGTAAGGTGCTGGACGCCCTGGGCGTGCCGCACACGCTCTTCCGGCGCTGGGCGGGTGAGTTGGGAGCGGCGCGTTCCTGAGCTGGCGGTGTCGGCGCGTTCCCGAGCTGGCGGTGTCGGCGCGTTCCCGAGCTGGCGGTGGCGCGTCCCGGAGCGGGCGGCGATCAGCCGCCGGCCACCGCCTCAGTACATCCCGGCGTTGGCCGGGCCAGGTCCAGGGCCGGTCGGGGCGGCGGGGCCAGTGTTGTTCGGTCGCTCCATCCCCTCCGCCTCGTCCAGCATTCCCTCGCCCTCGAGCAGGGCCCGAACTTCGGATTCTCGAAATCGGCGATGCCCGCCCGGAGTTCGGATGCTGCCTATCCGGCCAGCCGCCGCCCACCTGGTGACAGTCTTCGGATCCACCCGAAACAGCGCGGCGACCTCACCCGGTGTCAGCAGGCGATCTCCAGTGTCCACAGCCCCCTCCTCGCATCGACGAAGCCCCCGGCTGAACACACTGCCCCCGGCGGTGCGAGCCCAGAGCCGTCATGAGGGACGTATGGCAATTACAGCACCGGCAGCCAGTCGTGTCCGCCGAACGCGAGAAAAGCACTGATCGGGAGGTAGGCAATGGTACCCGCAGCTGTGCCCTGTTGCGGTTGGTTCGTCAACAATGACAGGGCGCGGGGCCGACCCTCGGTACCGGACTCCCGAGGGCCGGTCGGTGCTACTAGGGTCTACAGTCCGTGGACGCGATCGACCTGAACCTTATCGAACTGCTGCGGGGCAACGCCCGCCTCTCGTACGCCGAGCTTGCCCGCCAGGTGGGCCTCTCGGCACCAGCAGTGCACGAGCGGGTCGGCAAGCTGGAGTCCAGTGGAGTCATCCGTGCGTACCGAGCCGAGATTGAACCGGAGAGCATCGGGCTGGGCGTGACCGCCCTGATCGAGATCATTGAGGAGTCCGCCGCGGACACCGACGACGTGCTGGAGTCGTTCCGCGCCATTCCGGAGATCGAGTCCTGCTACTTCATGGCCGGCGTGGAGTCGTTCCTGCTCAAGGCGAGGGTCGGCACTATCGGGGAGTTGGAGGCGCTGATCGTACGGTTGAACCGTACTCCCGGTGTCGCCTCCACCCGTACCGGGATCGCCCTGTCGACCAAGTGGGAGAACCGTCCCCAGCCCGTCGGTACGCCGCCGGCCTGACCCCGGCCGGCTCTCCGCCGACGTCAAACCCGCCCGCCGGGCCCGGTCGAACCCCCCGCCCGAAGCTCGGCCACTGCGCGTGGGCCGGGATCAGGCCGCGCCGGTCCGGCTTGCTAGGTTGCTGGGCGTGACTCATCTGGACCGGTGTGACGAGGCAATCCGGGGGTGGGTGACCGAGGCGATTGCCGCCGTTGAGGCGGACGCCAACCGGTCCGCCGACACCCATCTGCTGCCGTTCCCCCTGCCCCGGCAGTGGGGAATCGACCTCTACCTCAAGGACGAGTCGGTGCATCCCACCGGCTCCCTGAAGCACCGGCTGGCCCGTTCCCTGTTCCTCTACGGGCTCTGCAACGGGTGGATCGGCCCGGGTACCACGATCGTGGAGGCATCCTCGGGGTCGACGGCGGTCTCCGAGGCATACTTCGCCCGGATGCTGGGGCTGCCGTTTATCGCGGTGATGCCGGCGTCCACCTCGCCGGAGAAGATCGCGAAGATCGAGTTCCAGGAGGGGCGCTGCCACCTGGTGGACGACCCGGCCAAGGTGGTCATCGAGGCACGGTGGCTGGCCGAGGACACGGGCGGCCACTTCATGGACCAGTTCACGTACGCCGAGCGGGCCACTGACTGGCGGGGCAACAACAACATCGCCGAGTCGATCTTTTCGCAGCTGGCGTTGGAGCGGCACCCGGTGCCGGCGTGGGTCGTGGTCGGAGCCGGCACCGGCGGCACCAGCGCCACCATCGGCCGGTACACCCGCTTCCGGCGGCTGCCCACGAAGCTCTGCGTGGTGGACCCGGAGAACTCGGCGTTCTATCCGGCCTGGCAGGCATCCGACTGGTCGGTGTGCACCGGCCGCGGCTCGCGAATCGAGGGCATCGGGCGGCCGACGGTGGAGGCATCCTTCCTGCCATCGGTGGTGGACCGGATGGTGCAGGTGCCTGACGCCGCCTCGCTGGCCGCGATGCGGGCCGGCTCCGCGGTGCTCGGCCGCCGGCTCGGCGGCTCGACCGGCACCAACCTCTGGGGTGCCTTCGGCCTGATCGCCGGCATGCTCGCGGAGGGGAGGACCGGCTCGGTGGCCACCTTGATCTGCGATGCTGGAGACCGCTACGCCGACACCTACTACGCCGACGACTGGGTGGCCGCCCAAGGGCTGGATCTCGCCCCACATCTGGCGACCATCGAGCGGTTCCTGGCCAGCGGCGCCTGGCCGGCCTGAGGAGTGCCCTCCGGCCGGCCCGGCGCCGGCCGGGTCAGTAGGTGTTCGCGGCTGGTCGGCCGCCGAACCGCCGATCCCCCGACCGCCGCTCCGATCGGCCTTCCGTCGACTGCCGCTCCGATCGGCCTTCCGTCGACCGGCCCGGGTGGCGGCGATCGCCGGAACGTACCGGTTCGCCGCGGCGGTGACGGTCCGGGAACCGGCGACCCCCGTCTGGCCGGCCAGCGCGTCGGCGCGGCTCGGGCTCGGGCTCGTCCCGAATGGGTACGCCGCTCGGTTCCCGCGCTCCGGTCAGCTCGGCCAGCGCTGAGTCGCCGGCTCGTACCCGGGTCTGTGCCGGGGCCACACCCGCCTTCTCCAGCATGGCGAGGGTGCCGCGGCGTTGTTTCGGCAGTGCCAGGGTCGCCACCGCGCCGGTCTCGCCGGCCCGTGCGGTCCGCCCCGCTCGGTGCAGGTAGTCCTTCGGATCCTTCGGCGGGTCAACGTGCAGCACCAGCGATACGCCGTCGACGTGGATGCCGCGGGCCGCCACATCGGTGGCGACCAGGACATTCGTCCGGCCCTCCCGAAACTCGGCCAGGGTGCGGGTACGCATCCGCTGGGTCTTGCCGCCGTGCAGGCCGCCAGCGCGCACCCCGACTGCCGCGAGCTGCCCCACGAGTCGGTCCACGCCGAGTTGGGTCCGGGCGAAGACCATCGTCCGCCCTTCCCGGGCCGCGATCGACGCGACGACCGAGAACTTGTCCTGCGGTGGGATCAGCAGCAGGTGATGATCCATCGTTTCCACCGCCGCCGTCGGTGGCGCGGTCGAGTGGGTGACCGGGTCGGTCATGAAGCGCCGTACCAGCGCGTCCACGTCTCGGTCCAGGGTGGCCGAGAATAGGAGCCGCTGCGCGTCGGCGGGGGTCTTCGCCAGAAGTTCGGTGACCTCGGGCAGGAACCCCATGTCGGCCATCTGGTCCGCCTCGTCCAGCACGGTGACCTCAATGTCGTCGAGGCGGCAGACGCCCCGCTCAATGAGGTCAGCGAGCCGGCCAGGTGTGGCCACCAGCACCTCGACGCCGCGTCGTAGGGCACTGATCTGCCGGTCGTAGGGCACTCCGCCGACCGCGGTCCGCAGGAATACCCCGACCGCCCGGCCGAGCGGGAACAGAGCGTCGCTGACCTGCATAGCCAGCTCCCGAGTCGGTACCAGCACGAGCGCGCGCGGGTGTCGGGAGCGGGCCCGTTCCCCGTCCGCCATCCGGGCGAGCAGGGGGAGGCCGAACGCCAGCGTCTTTCCGGAGCCGGTCTGGCCGCGGCCGAGAACATCCCGGCCGGCGAGCGCATCCGGCATGGTGGCGCGCTGGATTTCGAACGGAGTGGTGATCCCCTGCCGGGCCAATGTCCGGACCAGGGGTTGGGGCAGGCCGAGCGCGGCGAAGTCGACGAGTTCGGGGGCGGACGGGGGCATGCCAGGGTCGATCGACGTGGTCAAGAATGGCCTTTCGAGTGGGGCGCATCTTCGCGATGGCCGCCGCGACGGAATGCCGCCGGATCACCCGCAAGATCGCCCATGGGCGCGCGAAGGGGCGCGCCAGGTCAGTTTCCGCGCCAGTGTACGGCGATGTCCCACCGCGCCGTACACCCGCCGCGGCACAGTGGGCGGGCTCACCCGTTGGAGAGGTTCTGGAACGCTCCGTCCAACGCATTGTTGGCGATGAGGACGACCAGCACACCGATCGCCACCAGCAGGGCGAGCGAGGCGGCTAGGGCGACCAGCACCCGGGTATTGCTGGAACGTTGCTCGTTCGATATCTCCGTCCGGCCCTGGGCGAGGATGTGCCCGGTCAGGGATCCCGAGTTCTCGACCGGGTTGACCGGGAAGACGACGGTGGACAGGCCCGACCCGTCAGCGTAGAGGCTGCTCAGGTCACCCTCGTGCGGCTTTCGGTGCCCGATGCCCGGCCGTTGCTGGTTGCCGGTCGCGGGGAAGGCCTGGGTGGCGGCTGAGGCCGCGGTGGGGTGCTGGTTGCCGGTTGCGGGGAAGGCCTGGGTGGCGGCTGAGGCCGCGGTGCGGTGCTGGTTGCCGGTTGCGGGGAAGGCCTGGGTGCTGGCGGCCGAGGCCGGCGTCGGTGGTGACTCCGGGTGGATCTCGGAGACCGGCGACGTCGCGGCACGGGGGGTGGGGAATGGGCCGGGCGTGAGGGCATTGGCTCGCCCAAGCGGCCCGGTACTGCCGCCGGAGGTGACCGGTGGTGGCGGGAACGGGGAGGTCGGCGCCGGGTCGGTTGGCGCGGGCACCGGCGGCCCAGGTGGCGCCGGGGCGGGGGGTGCCGGGGCAGGTGGCGCCGGCTGTGGTCGGATCGGCCCCGGCGGGTGGGGACCGGGGACCGGCGCCGGCTCGGGTGCCGGTGGAGTCGGGTCTGGAACGGACGGCTCGGGTGGCTGCATGGGCTCGGGCGGTTGCATGGGCTCGGGTGGTTGCACCGGCTCGGGTGGCTGCACCGGCTCGGGCTCGCTAGGGCCAGCCTGGTGGTAAACCCATGCCTGCCCCGTCCCCGACCGAATAACCGTCGTGTCGGCGGCGGACGGGGCCACCGGGTCGTTCTGCTCGGCCATGTTCGCCCTCCGCGCCGTGCTCGCACCCGGACTCGTGCCACCCGAGCCGGGAATGCCTGGTCTCACCGTGCCACATTCCGTCCAGGGAGCACAGCCGGAGCAGGGCTACCGGCGGTCTGCCGGGCCACCCCGGGTGTCCGGCTACGGGTGCGGCGCTGACCGTAGGGCCGGTTGTGCGGCGCGGTCGCGTCGGCTACGGCAGGAAGGAGCCGAAGCTCAGCCGGAATGGGCTGCCGTAGCCCAGCAGGAATGAGCTGCTGTTCGGTACCGCTGAGGACGAGACGGTGGGGGACGGGGATGCCGAGGATGAGGTGGTGGTCGGAGACGCCGAGGGCGAGGTGGTGGTCGGAGACGCCGAGGGCGAGGCGGTGGGCGATGGGGTGTCGCTGGGGCTGGTGGTGGGCGATGGGGTGTTGCTGGGGCTGGTGGTGGGCGACGGGGTGTCGCTGGGGCTGGTGGTGGGCGATGGGGTGTTGCTGGGGCTGGTGGTGGGCGATGGGGTGCTCGTGGCCGAGGGGGACGGTGTCGGCTTCGAGGGGGTCGGCGTGGGCTTCGGGGTTGGCGTGGGCGCGGGGACCCCGTCGACTACTCGTGTCGCCGCATAGAGGCGCGACCAGGTCACAGTTGAGATCTTGACCACATCGCCGCTGCTCGGGGCGTGGACCATCCGCCCGCCGCCGATGTACATGCCGATGTGGTGGATGCTGGTCCAGCTCGAGCCGGAGGCGAAGAAGAGAAGGTCACCGGGGAGTAGGCCGGTCCGGGGAACGGTGCGGTGCCGGGTCGCGTAGTACTGGTCGCGGGAGACCCGGGGCAGGTTGCGGTAGCCGGCCGAGCGGTAGGCGGCCCAGATCAGGCCCGAGCAGTCGAACCGGTCCGGTCCCTCGGCCGCCCAGAGGTACGGGTCACCGAGCTGGTCCAGCGCGTAGCTGACCGCCGCGCGGGCGGTGGGGTGCGCCGCGAGCCCGTTCGCGGTTTCGTTGGCGACCCACTGCGCGCCGAGTGCCTGCTCCGCCGCCTCCTGCTGACGCTCCAGTTCCAGCAGCTGGGCGGCGTTGTCCTGGCGGAGAGTGGTGAGCTTCGCCTGCTCGCTCTGCAGCGCCTGCTCGGTGCTGGCGTAGGAGGTGTTGACGGAACGTAGCCGCGACTGCGCCGCCGTCATCACCTGCTGCGCGGCCTGCTCGTCGGTGCGGGCGCGGTTGAGCTCTCGGGTCGCCGCGGTGGTCTCCCCGCCGGCGACGTCCTTCCCCCGGGCGAGGCCGGAGATCTCGCTCAAATCCTGGAGATCGTCGGCGAAGGGGGCGGAGGGCAGCGCCGCAGCCGCCTTGAGCGCGTCGGCCGCTGCGGCATTGGCGCGCGACTGGGCCTTGGCCAGCGCGGTCAGGGCCACGTTCAGCTCCTGCTCGGCGGCGACGAGCTGTGCCTCCGCCTCGGTGCGCTGCTGCTTCAGCAGAAGTAGCTCGTCGCTCAGCTGGCCGATGCGGGCCTCGGCCGCGTAGATCTGGGCGGCGAGCGGCCCGTTGATGAGGTTGTTGACCGGCGTTGTGGCCGACGGGGGGAGTGGTTCACCGCCGGGCAGGCTGAGCGGGCCGGACAGGACGGGGCGGGCGCCGCTGTCGGGCACGGTGTTGGGCAGTGGCGGATCGGCGTAGACCGGCGCGCTGAGCGCACCGGCGGCGATGATGCCCAGCAACGCGGACCATAGCTTTGGACGGAGCACCGGCGAGACCACGGGGTTTCGTCGAGGTCGCCGCCTGTAGCCGCTGTCGCCCATTCCGCTCCCGTCTGGGTCAATCCGTGCATTGGGTGCACACGGTGCCCGGACGCTACCAGTGGTGTGTCGCGCCCGGCCTACCCTGTCTTATCGCATGCGGGCAGCAGTGTCGATGTGTGGCCGGGTTACGAGTGGCTGAGAATTCGGCTAACGGCGACGGTGGAGAGCGGTGAGGTTCGTCGCGACCCACCGCCCGCGCTGACCGTTGGTTCGCCGGCCCACGTAGGCTCGACCGGGACCGCAGGCGGAAGGGACGGGGCTGGAGATGGACGCCGGACTCAAGCGCGAGCTCGAAGCGAAGGTGTACGCCGGCGAGCGGCTGACCCGCGCCGACGGGATCGCCCTCTACGACAGCGACGATCTGACCTGGCTGGGTCGGCTTGCCCACCACCGGCGGACCGAGCGCAACGGCGACCGGGTGATGTTCAACGTCAACCGGCACCTGAACCTGACCAACGTCTGCAGCGCCAGCTGCGCGTACTGCTCGTTCCAGCGCAAGCCGGGCGAGAAGGACGCGTACACGATGCGGATCGACGAGGCGGTCCGCAAGGCCAAGGAGATGGAGGACGAGCAGCTCACCGAGCTGCACATCGTCAACGGGCTGCACCCCACCCTGCCCTGGCGCTACTACCCGAAGGTGCTCCGTGAGCTGAAGGCGGCGCTGCCGAACGTCCGGCTCAAGGCGTTCACCGCGACCGAGGTGCAGTGGTTCGAGAAGATCAGCGGCCTGAGCGCCGACGAGATCCTGGACGAGCTGATGGACGCCGGTCTGGAGTCGCTGACCGGCGGCGGTGCGGAGATCTTCGACTGGGAGGTGCGGCAGCACATCGTGGACCACGCCTGCCACTGGGAGGACTGGTCCCGGATCCACCGGCTGGCGCACAACAAGGGCATGAAGACCCCGGCAACCATGCTGTACGGGCACATCGAGGAACCCCGGCACCGGGTTGACCACGTGCTGCGGCTGCGGGAGCTGCAGGACGAGACCAACGGCTTCGTGGTCTTCATTCCGCTGCGCTACCAGCATGACTTCGTCGACTCGGCGGACGGCAAGATCCGTAACCAGATCCAGGCGCGGACGACGATGGCCTCGCCGGCGGAGTCGCTGAAGACGTACGCGGTCTCCCGGCTGCTCTTCGACAACGTCCCGCACGTGAAGTGCTTCTGGGTGATGCACGGGCTGTCGGTCGCCCAGCTGTCGTTGAACTTCGGCGTGGACGACCTGGACGGCTCGGTGGTGGAATACAAGATCACCCATGACGCCGACTCGTACGGCACGCCGAGCACCATGAACCGGGCTGACCTGCTGGACCTGATCTGGGACGCCGGGTTCCGCCCGGTCGAGCGCAACACCCGGTACGACGTCGTGCGCGAGTACGACGCCGCGCCCTCGCTCGCCGAGCGTCGCGCCGAGCCGCAGCAGGTGTGGGCCTGATCGTGCTGGTCGGCGGTTCGCGTACCCTCGTAGGGCCATGACCGAGCAGCGCAACAGAATTCCCCGGCGAGATGCCGAGGGGCGGGTACTGACCCTGGGTGACCTGCTCGGGGTGAGTCTGGCCGGCTGGGTTGTCGGGGTGCTCGCGTTGGCGACCCTGGACCTGGGCTTCACCTCGCTCAGTTCGGGGGAGTTCGGCCAGGCCAACGGGTGGCTGGCAGTGATCCTGCCGGCCTGGCTCTACTGGGATGACTTCCGCGCCTGGGGGTTTGGCGCCGCCCGGGTGGCGGCGGGCCTGGCGGCCGGAGCCGTGGGGCTGACCCTCGGCCTGGTGGTGGCCGGTTTCACCGCTGACCTGCCGCCGGTGGTCTCCGGCGGGCTGGGTGCGGCGGCCTTCACCGTCGGGTACGCGGTGGTGTGGTTCCACGGGGTGCGGTGGCTCGCCCGGAGGACGGGCTGAGGCCGCCCGTCGACGGCGGAGAACGGAGTACGGAGATGAGCGCGGCGGTCAAGTACACGCTGGGCCGGATCGGGCTGTTTGTCGTCGTGCTGGCGGCCCTCTGGTTCGTGGAGTTGAATCTCTTTATCAAACTGATGGTGGCGTTGATCTTCTCGGCGGCGCTCTCCTTCTTCCTGCTGCGGCCGTGGCGGGAGGAGATGGCCGAGGAGATGGCTGCCGCCACCGAGCGGCGGCGCGCGGAGAAGGAGCGGCTGCGCTCGGCGCTGGCCGGCGAGGACGACGCCGGGACGGACTCGCCGGAGCGGGACGGCGACGCACCGAAGTCCTGATCCACGGGCGCCATTAAATTTACACATGGAAGAACATTGATATGACCATGCGTTGAGTGGTGGAGTGTGCGGTACCAGGCGGGAAAGGTTTCCCGCGCTCGTCAGGAGGTTGTCCATGGCCTTCCGCACCCCCACCCTTCGCCGCCGCCTCGCGCTCGTCGTCGCCGCGGGGTTCGGCCTGCTCACCTTCGCCGCGTCCCCGGTCTCCGCGAACACCACGCCGGAGCCCAGCGGTGAGTCGGCCGCCGTCCAGTACCGGGTGCTCGGCCCGCGTACCGTGACCGACCGCAGCGCGGTCGCCAGCACCGGCGCCGCGATCGACTACTCCGAGCACGGTGTCCTGCACGTCACCGCCACCGCCGCCGAGGCCGCCGCGATCACCCGGCTGGGCTTCGAGCTGGAGGAGGTGCCGGTAACCCCCACCGGCCACGATCACGACCACGGGGACGTCGGCATCTTCGACTTCCCGCCCGCCGACTCCGACTACCACAACTACGCCGAACTGACGGCCGTGGTGAACCAGGTGGTGGCGGAGCACCCCAGCATCGCGCGGAAGATCAGCATCGGCACCTCGCACGAGGGCCGGGACCTGATGGCGGTGAAGATCTCCGACAACGTCGGGACCGACGAGGACGAGCCGGAAATCCTCTTCAACTCCCAGCAGCACGCTCGGGAGCACCTGACCGTGGAGATGGCGATCTACCTGCTAAACCTCTTCACCGACAACTACGGCAGTAACTCCCGGGTCACCAACGTGGTCAACAGCCGGGAGCTGTGGATCATCCCGACCGTGAACCCGGACGGCAGCGAGTACGACATCGCCACCGGCTCGTACCGGTCGTGGCGCAAGAATCGGCAGCCCAACAGCGGCTCGTCCTGGGTCGGCACCGACCTGAACCGCAACTGGGACTACCTCTGGGGCTGCTGCGGCGGCTCCTCCGGCTCCACCTCGTCGAGCACCTACCGGGGCCCGTCGCCCTTCTCCGCCCCGGAGACCGATGCGGTGCGCGACTTCGTGGACAGCCGGGTCGTGGGCGGAGTCCAGCAGATCAAGGCCAACATCGACTTCCACACCTACTCCGAGCTGGTGCTCTGGCCGTTCGGCTACACGTACAGCAACACCGCCCCGGGGATGACGGCCGACCAGTACAACACCTTCGCCACCATCGGCGGGGAGATGGCGGCCACCAACGGCTACACCCCGCAGCAGTCCAGCGACCTCTACATCACCGATGGCAGCAGCATCGACTGGATGTGGGGGGCGCACGGGATCTGGGCGTACACCTTCGAGCTGTACCCCGGCTCCGCCGCGGGCGGCGGCTTCTACCCACCCGACGAGGTCATCCCGGCGGAGACCGCCCGTAACCGCGAAGCGGTGCTGCTCCTCTCCGAGTACGCCGACTGCCCGTACCGGGCGATCGGCAAGGAGGACCAGTACTGCGGCGGTGGCGGCGGCGGGGAGACGGTCTGGGCGGACACCTTCGAGACCGCGACCGGCTGGACGATCAACCCCAACGGCACCGACACCGCCACCACCGGCCAGTGGGAGCGGGGTGCCGCCCAGGCGACCAGCTACTCCGGCGCCAAGCAGCTCACCCCGTACGCGGGCGGTAACGACCTGGTCACCGGCCGGCTCGCCGGCTCCTCGGTGGGCACCCACGACATCGACGGCGGCGCGACCAGCGCCCGCTCCCCGGCGGTGGCCCTGCCGTCGAGCGGCACGCTGACGCTCTCGTTGGCCTGGTACCTGGCGCACTACTCGAACGCCTCCTCGGCCGACTACTTCCGGGTCAGCGTCGTGCACAGCGGCGGCACCACCACCCTGCTCAACCAGACCGGCGCGGCGACCAACCGCAGCGCCTCCTGGTCGGTGGCCAACCTCGACCTGACGCCGTACGCCGGCCAGTCGATCCAGATCCAGGTGGCGGCGGCGGACGCCGCCGGCGGGAGCCTCGTCGAGGCAGCAGTCGACAACGTCACCATCACCGTCTCCTGAATCTGGGGTGGGGGCCCTTTCCCGGGGCCCCCACCCCTCCCCACCTCGTCACACGTCTGCGGCCAACTCCGGGCCCCGGCCCGACCGTGCGCTACCGTGCTACCGACCATCCCGCAGCGAAGCCGGTGGGAAACCGGCGCTGTCCCGCAACTGTGATGCCCCGGGCTTGTCCCGGGGACGAGTCAGGTCGCCTGCGGTCGGTCGCGATACGCGCTCTCGAGGAAGGGTGCCTCGTGGACGGGCACCTCGGTCCCTGTCGGCGAAGCACCAACTCCTCGACCGACAGGAGGCCCGATGTCCAGACGTACCCCCCGGTTCTTCACCGCGGCCCTCGCGGTGGCCGCGCTCGCGCTCGCCGGCTGCGCCGAGAAGACCACGGACTCCCCCGCTGACGACGGCGCGTCCAGCGCCGCGACCTTCCCGGTAACCGTTGGCTCGCTCACGCTGGACGAGCAGCCGGAGAAGATCGTCTCGCTGTCGCCGACCGCCACCGAGGTGCTCTTCGCGATCGGGGCGGGGCCGCAGGTCGTCGCGGTCGACGACAACTCCAACTATCCGGCGGAGGCACCGCGGACCGACCTCTCCGGCTTCCAGCCGAACGCCGAGGCGATCGCCGCCCAGAACCCCGACCTGGTCCTGCTCGCCGACGACCAGAACAAGATCGTGGACCAGCTCACCACGCTGAAGATCCCGGTTTTCCTCACCCCGGCGGCGGCCACGCTGGACGACACCTATCGGCAGCTCACCGAGGTGGGCACGCTGACCGGGCACCCCGCCGAGGCCGCCGACGTGGTCAGCCAGATGCAGGACGACATCGCGGAGTTGGTCGCCGACCTGCCCCAGCGGGCGGAGAAGCTCACCTACTTCCACGAGCTCGGCCCCGAGCTGTACACCGCCACCAGCAAGACCTTCATCGGCTCGCTCTACGCGCTCGCCGGGCTCGAGAACATCGCCGACCCGGCCGACGCGGACGGCGCGAGCGGTGGCTACCCGCAGCTCTCCGAGGAGATCATCGTCCAGGCCAACCCGGACTTCGTCTTCCTCGCCGACACCAAGTGCTGCCAGCAGAGCATCGCGTCGGTCCAGGCCCGACCCGGCTGGGCGACGATCACCGCCGTGCAGGAGGGCCAGGTCGTCGCGCTCGACGACGACGTCGCCTCCCGGTGGGGCCCGCGCGTCGTCGACCTGCTCCGCACGATCATCGAGGCGACCGCGAAGGTCCCCGCGTGACGTTGGAGCTGTGGCGATAGCAGAGGCATCCCCATGCGGCAGGTGGTAACCCAGCGCCCCTCCGGCCGCCCCTCCGGCCGCCCCTCCGGCGGGCCGGCGGCTCGGCCCGCCGGGCTGCGGCCCGGCTGGCTCGTCGCCGGGCTGGCCGCGGTCCTGGTCGCCCTGGTGGCGGGCGTCTCCCTCGGCCCGGTCAGCCTGCCACCCGGCAGCGTCGCGGTCGAGCTGCTGAACCTCCTCCCCGGGGTCGGCCTCGACAGCGGGCTCACCGAGCGGGAGATCGCCATCATCACCGAGCTGCGCCTGCCCCGGGCCGTACTCGGCCTGCTCGTCGGCGGGTTGCTCGCCCTGGCCGGCGGCGCCTACCAGGGCGTGTTCCGCAACCCGCTGGCCGACCCGTACCTGCTCGGGGTAGCGGCCGGCGCCGGGTTCGCGGTCACCGTGGTGATCACCGCTGGCGGGGTCGGCGGGGCGGTCACCGGGCTGCCGGTCACCATCCCGCTGGCCGCGTTCGTCGGCGCGATCGGCGCGGTCACGCTGACCTACCTGCTCGGCTCCGCCGGCGGCCGAAGCCGATCACCGGCGACCCTGATCCTGGCCGGGGTGGCGGTCTCCGCCTTCCTCTCCGCCGGGCAGACATACCTGCTGCAACGCAACTCGGACAGCATCCAACAGGTCTACGCCTGGCTGCTCGGGCGGCTCGCCACCGCCGGCTGGCACGACGTACGGCTGGTCCTGCCGTACTTCCTGCTGACCGCCGTGGTGGTGCTGCTGCACCGGCGGGAGTTGGACGTCCTCTCGGTCGGTGACGACGAGGCGACCAGCCTGGGCCTGCACCCGCAACGGTCCCGCTACCTGCTGATCGCCGCGGCCTCGCTCGGCACCGCCGCCGCGGTCTCCGCGTCCGGGCTGATCGGCTTCGTCGGGATCATCGTGCCGCACGCCGTACGACTGCTCGCCGGCTCCAGCTACCGGGTGATCCTGCCGCTGTCGATGCTCTTCGGCGGGGCGTTCCTGGCGCTGACCGACGTGGTCGCCCGGACCGCCGCCGCCCCCGAGGAGATCCCGATCGGCGTGGTGACCGCCCTGCTCGGCGGCCCGTTCTTCGTCCTGGTCCTGCGCAGCGCCCGGCGGGTGCTGGGATGAGCGCACCGGCGGTGGCGGTACGCGACCTGCGGGTCCGGCTGGCCGGCGTACCCGTCCTCACCGGGGTCGACCTGAGCGTCGCCGCCGGCGAGTGGGTGACCGTGATCGGCCCGAACGGCGCCGGCAAGTCGACGCTGCTGCGCGCCGTCGGCGGCCTGCTGCCCACCGGGGGCGCGGTCTCCCTCTTCGGTACGCCGATCCAGCAGCTGCGTCGCCGGGACCGGGCCCGGGTGGTGGCGACGGTCGCCCAGTCGCCGGTGGTGCCCGCCGGGATGTCGGTCCTGGACTACGTGCTGCTCGGCCGCACCCCGTACATCGCGCCGCTGGGCCGGGAGTCCACCGCCGACCTGGCCGCCGCGCACGATGTCCTGGACCGGCTGGACCTCACCGGATTCCACGCCCGGGAACTGGCCACCCTCTCCGGTGGCGAGCGGCAGCGGGTCTTCCTGGCCCGAGCCTTCGCCCAGGGCGCCACCCTGCTGCTGCTCGACGAACCGACCAGCGCGCTGGACATCGGCCACCAACAGGACGTCCTCGAACTGGTCGACCAGCTCCGCCGGGCGCACGGCCTGACCGTGGTGGCGACCATGCACGATCTCTCCATCGCCGGCGAGTACGCCGACCGGATGGTGCTCCTCGCAGACGGTCACGTGGCCGCTGCCGGCAGCCCTCGGGAGGTGCTCACGACGGAGCTGCTGGCTCGCCACTACCGCGCCACCGTGAAGGTGATCGACGGCGAGCACGGCCCGCTGGTGGTACCCGTCCGCCCCGCCTCCGCATCTGACGGGATGCTGGAGATCAGGGCGGGGTGATCGCGTTGAAGAGCGCGCCCTGTGGGTCGCGCAGGGCCGTGCAGCGACCGGCCGCGGTCTCGCGGGGCGGCACGAGGATCGCCCCGCCCAGGGCGGCGGCCCGGGCTGCGGTCGCGTCCACGTCCGCCACCCCGAAGTACACCGACCAGTACGCGGGCGCGCCGGCCGGGTAGTCGCCGAGCGGTGTGGTCATCCCGGCGACGATCTGGCTGCCGAGGCGCCAGCCGGTGTGCCCGGCCGGACCGGTTGGCGGCTCGTCCGGCTGCCAGCCGAAGACCAGCTCGTAGAAGACCTTCGCGCCCTCCGGGTCGGGGGTGACCAGTTCGGTCCAGCTCATCGCCCCCGGCACCCCGAAGACCTCGCCGCCGGGCATCGTGAACGGCTGCCACACGCACAGCGTCGCGCCCGCCGGGTCGCTCAACACCGCCATCCGACCGCGGTCGAACACGTCGAAGGGGGGCACCACGAGCTGCCCGCCGGCCTCCTCGACCCGCGCGGCCACCAGGTCGGCGTCGTCGGCGGCGACGTAGATCGACCAGATCGGCACCTGCTCGGGAATGGCCGGCAGCCCGGCACCCGCCACCGCCTGGCCGCGGCGGAGGAAGTCGGTGTAACCGTTCGCCTCGGGCTCCGGCGCGATCCGGCCGGTCCAGCCGAACAGCTCCGGGTAGAAGCGGCGCGCGTCGTCGAGGTCCGGCGCGGCCAGGTCAGCCCAGCAGGGGGTGCCCGCCGGAACGATGCCCACCTCAACCCCTCTCGTCCGGGGCGGCCACCGCGACCCGCCCCGGACGACATGATGACACTGCCACAGCCCATCCGGCGGGAAATGGGCAAACGTCAACGCCAAGAGGTGACTCGGGCTTCCGCGCTGCCCTGGCTGCTGGTGGTTTCGCCGCGGCTGGACCCCACGTGGGCCACCAATGTGTTCCGGAGCAAAATGCTTAATCTGTCTCCGAATAACTCTGACTGCCCCGGTCGGGTGAGTTATGTCAGGCTGTGCAGGGTCTCGGCGTACTCAGATCGCTACCATAAGTAGGTGGGCGCCGCGGAGATCATCGTTGAAGCCAGCTGGCCGTCACTGTTGTCGGTGTTGTCAGACGGCAGGCTGACGCCGAGGGCGGCGGCGAGTCTGTATTGGATCACTTCGGCGGGGGTGTATGACCGTGGCCGCTTCAATGCCAGCACGTCTCAGTGAACCCCCGAGGAGACCCATGCCCTCGAAAACTGGAATACGTCGCTCCCTCCCGGCGGCATTGGCCGCACTGGCCCTCGCCGTCAACGGTGCTGTGATGGTCGAGACAGTACGTCCGGCCGAGGCTCGGGCCGCCGGTGTGCGGCCTTCGTTTCAGCTTCCATTCCCGTGTGGCGAATCATGGCAGATCTCCACTTATCGCGGTCATGACGACTACGACGTCGACATGTTCGCGAACAGTGGCAACACGGCCGGCCGATCTATTCTGACCGCCGCCGCCGGCACCGTCTCGTATGCTGGTTGGGACAGTGGCGGCGGCTGGCACGTCCGGCTCAACCACGGCGAGGGCTGGGAGTCGCTCTACCTGCACATGGAGTCACCCCCGCTGGTCTACACCGGACAGTGGGTCCGGCAGGGGCAACTGCTCGGCACAGTGGGCAGCACCGGCAACTCAAGCGCCCCTCACCTGCATCACGAGCAGCGGCGCGACGGCGCCACGGTGGAGGCATACTTCAACGGCGTCCGCTCGGAGATTACGACGGACGGTTTTCCCTCCGGGGAGCCGCTGTCGCCACCGGTCAATGCCGTTAGTTCTAATTGTGGCGACATTTCCATCTACGGGGTCCTGCCGGATGGTAGGCTTACGTATTCGTTGGTCGAGTCGGGTTCAGGTCGGTTCTTGAAGGATGTGACGTCGGATGCGACGCTGGGGTTCACGCCGCAGGCGATGGCGACGCTGAACTTCAACACGATTCTGTTTACCTCGACGGAGGGTGACCTGTATCGGGTCGATGTGGTCGCGAACAATGCGTCGTTGGTGTTCGATCCGCCGGTGAAGATTCTCAGTGGCGGATGGACGCACACTCATCTTTCCTATGACGGTGCCGGGGGTCTGTATGGGCTCACTTCGGCGGGGGTGTTGCAGCGCCACGCAGTGACCGCGACGAAGCCGACTGGTGGTGAGATCGTCAATTGGGTGGCGATCGACAGTGGTTTCACCCTCAAAACGCTGACCACGACTGGGCCGGACTGGATCCTCGGTACGGGTTCGGATGGCCGATTGATGTCGTACAAGATTAATGGAGTGGGTAGCTGGGAGTCCGGCGAGCTCAAGTCGAGCACCCGGCAGAACATCACCCACCTGCTGTCTCCCGGCGCGGGTATCTACTACGGCCGTACCAGCGATGGTGCCCTGCACCGATACGGCGACCGGAACCCGTACGACAACAACGGCAGCGACCTGTACGGGCAGGGCGGGGTGACCGATTCCGGCTGGACCGAGGTCCTGCTCTCCGCCCAACCCTTCGGCTTCTGAAGAATGTGCTTCGGCGGCTTCCGATCGGCAACGGCGGCTGCCAGACGAGACCCGGTGCTCGCCTGACCAGCGGGCATCGGGCCGCAACCCGCACCTCCCGAGCGGGGCTTTCGCCGGATTCGCCGGGCTCGACCACCGGCGGAAACCTGTCGATGGGAGCGGTCGGAGGGGCTAGGCTGGTCGATCCGTGCGCTCCCGCGCCGCGCCGAGGCAACGCCGGTACCCGACGTGGGTGGCCGGGCGGCCAGCTCACCCTGTCGACCCGGAGGAACCGCCGTCATGCCTGCCGACCGCACCGTTGACCGCACTACCGACCGCACCGCTGGCCGCACTACCGACCGCACCGCTGGCCGCACTACCGACCGCACCGCTGACCTCACTGTTGAGCTCGACACCGAGCGCGCGCACATGGCCGCGTCGCGGGCCGCCCTGCACGCGATGCGCGAGCACGCCGAAGCCATGTACGCCGTCGGCGCGAAGATCGCCGGGGACCCCTTCTCCGCCGAGACCCTCGGGGTGGCGTTGGCCCGGCGGGTGGCCGAACTCGCCGACGACCCCCGTACGCCACTGTTCTTCGGGCGCCTCGACCTCGACGGCGTCGCGGTGCCGGCAGGCGAGTCGTTGACCGGCCGGTACCACATCGGACGGCGGCACGTTTCCGACCAGCTCGGTGAGCCGCTGGTGCTGGACTGGCGAGCTCCGGTCAGTCGCGCCTTCTACCAGGCCAGCGCCCGTGACCCGCAGGGCGTACGGACCCGCCGTCGGTTCGGGTTCGCCGGCGGCGACCTGACCAGCCTCGAAGACGAACGCCTCGACCAGGGCGAGGAGTTCGGTACCACGAGCAAGATTCTGATCGAGGAGATCGAACGCCCCCGGGTCGGGCCGATGCGCGACATCGTCGCCACGATCCAGCCCGAGCAGGATGAGCTGGTCCGTGCCGACCTCGACACCTCGATCTGCGTACAGGGGGCGCCCGGAACCGGCAAGACCGCCGTCGGTCTGCACCGGGCCGCGTACCTGCTCTATCTGCACCGGGAACGGCTTCGGCGTACCGGCGTGTTGATCCTCGGGCCGAACCCGGCCTTCCTCGGCTACATCTCGGCGGTCCTGCCCGCGCTCGGTGAGCTGGAAGTGCGGCAGGCCACCCTGGAGGGGCTCATCGGGCGGGTGCCGATCTCCGGGGTTGATGCGGTTGCGGCCGAGGCCGTCAAGCACGACCCCCGGATGGCGACGGTGCTGCGGCGGGCGCTCTGGTCCCGGCTCGGTCGAGCTGACTCCGCGATCCAGGTATCCGACGGCGCCTACCGGTGGCGCATCGATCCGGGGGTGCTCACCCGCCTGGTGGACGACACCCGGCGGGAGGATCCCGCGTACCTGCTCGGCCGGGAGCGGGTCCGCGCCCGGGTCGTCGGCCTGCTGCAACGCCAGGCCGAGACGCGCTCCGGCGAGTCACCGGGGGAGCCGTGGCAACGGCGGATGGGGAAGGCCAAACCGGTGGTCGAGTTCCTCGACGCCTGCTGGCCGGCGGTGACGCCGCAGTCACTCGTCTTCGAGTTGCTCAGCGACGCGGAGACGCTGGCCCGCGCCGCCGAGGGCATCCTCACCGAGGCCGAGTGTCAGGCGCTGCGCTGGCCCCGGCGCTTCCGGAGCGTCAAGAGCGTCCGGTGGAGCAGCGCCGACCTGGTGCTGCTCGACGAGGCCGCCGGGCTCCTGGAGCGGGAGCCGAGCCTGCACCACATCATCATCGACGAGGCGCAGGACCTCTCCCCGATGCAGTGTCGGGCCATCGCCCGCCGCACCACGCACGGGTCGATCACACTCCTCGGTGACCTCGCCCAGGGCACGGCACCATGGGCGGCGACCGACTGGGCGGAGTCGCTGCGGCACCTGGGTAAGCCGGACGCGGCGGTCGTGCCGTTGACCACCGGGTTCCGCGTACCGGAGGCGGTGGTGGCGCTGGCCAACCGGCTCCTGCCCGCGCTGGAGGTGAACGTCCCCCCAGCGGTGTCGCTGCGTTCGGACGGGAGTCTCGTCCTGCGCCGGGTGGACGACCTGGCCGCCGAGGTGGTCGCGGAGCTGGCCGCGACCCGCTCGCTGGCGGGGTCGGTCGGGGTGATCGCCGCTGACCGGCACCTGGACGAGCTGCGGGCCGCGCTCGTCGCGGCCGGCGAAGCGCCCGGGGAACTCGACGCCCCGGAGAACGGGCGCGTCACCGTCGTCCCGGCGACGCTGGCCAAGGGCCTGGAGTACGACCACGTGATCGTCCTCGAACCGGCCGAGATCGTGGACGCGGAACCGCGCGGACTGCACCGGCTCTACGTCGTGCTCACCCGCGCGGTGACCCGGTTGACGGTGCTGCACGCCCGAGCGTTGCCGGTAGCGCTCTGCACCGAAGCGCCGGACCGCGCCGCCGGGCCCGAGGTGCCCGCTCCGGCGTGACTCCTGCCGCCCTGCCCTTGGCGGCGCGCTGGCTGCGGTGTTGGCCACTTCGGCCCCGACCCGGCGTCGCGGTACGCGGTGGCGGCGATACGGTCGGGGCATGGTAGAGCCGGTCGCGCGCCCTCGGGTCGGGCACATCCAGTTCCTGAACTGCCTACCGATCTACTGGGGGCTGATGCGCTCGGGCGCCCTGATCGATGTTGACCTGCACAAGGACTCGCCGGATCGGTTGAGCGCCGCGCTGGTCGCCGGTGACCTGGACATCGGCCCGATCACCCTGGTGGAGTACCTGCGAAACGCCGACGACCTGTTGCTGCTGCCCGACCTCGCGGTGGGTAGTGACGGACCGGTGCTCTCGGTCAACGTCGTCTCGACCCGCCCGCTGGCCGACCTCGACCGGTGCCGGGTCGCGCTCGGGTCGACCTCGCGGACCGGCGTGCTGCTGGCTCAGCTGCTGCTCACCGAGCGGTACGGGGTGCGGCCCGACTACTTCCGCTGCCCGCCGGACCTCACCCAGATGCTGCTGGAGGCGGACGCCGGGGTGTTGATCGGCGATGTGGCGCTGCGGGCCCTCCTGGACGCGCCGTCCCGCGGCCTCACCGTCACCGACCTCGGTCAGGCGTGGAACGAGTGGACCGGGCTGCCGATGGTTTTCGCCGTCTGGGCGGTCCGCCGAGATTTCGCGGCCGCGCATCCCGGTCTGGTCAAGGAGGTGCACGAGGCGTTCCTGCGCTCCCGGGACCTCTGCCTGGCCGAGCTGGACCAGGTGGCGACGGCGGCTGCCCGCTGGGAGAGCTTCGACGCGGAGACCCTCGCGACCTATTTCCGGATGTTGGACTTCAGCCTGGGGGATCGCCAGATCGCCGGGCTGTGCGAGTTCGCCCGGCGGGCCGCTGCCGCCGACGCCGTCCCCGAGCTTCCCGCCGGCGGCCCGGCCCGCTTCGTCGGCTGACCACTGCGGCCGGTGCCGCCGGTCAGGTCGGTTCGGCCAGCAGGGCCTCGGTGATCTTCTGGCAGTTGTCCATGCCGTACTGGTAGCCCTGTGCGACCGGGTAGCGCAGCATTACCCCCATCGTCCAGGTGTCGCCGATCGCGAGGCAGTTGACGTGGTTCTCCTGCTCGCGGGTGCGGTCCACCCAGCCGTTCTTGATGGCGATGGTCTCGCTGACAGCCGACGGGAACGCCTTGCGGATACCGAAGTCGCCGGCGCCCCGGACCTGCCGCATCTCCTCGAGGAGCCAGTCCGTCCACTCCGGGCCGGCGGCCGTGCCGTCGGCGATGCACGCACCGAGCCGGGCGGTGTCCCGTGGGGACAGCTCGGTCCGGCTCCAGCCGCCGTCCTCCGCGACGTTGCTGTCGGTCAGCTCGCATAGGGACAGCAGGCGCTCGATGGTGACGGACCTGCCGAGGTTGTTGTAGAACTCCTGGGTAAGGGTGTTGTCACTGTCCCGGATGATTTTCGTGGCGTCGGCGAGCTCGGTTTCGGTCGGGGTTCGGCCGGCCTCCACCGTGCGGCGCAGGTAGTCGGCGACGATCCAGGATTTGATCATCGAAGCCGTGGTGCTGGTCTCGGCCAGGTTCTCCGAGCCGGTGATCTCACCGGTACGGCGGTCCAGCACACTCCAGGCGTACCAGCCGTCGACGCCCAGGTTGGTGAGATCGTTCGCGGCGAAGGGCAGGGGTTCGAGGGTCGGGCTCGGCGATGGCGTGGGCTGGGCCTGCTCTTCGCGGCCATCGGACTGCTCCGGCGCTGGGCCTTCGCCCCACCGAGCGGTGGCCGCCGATGCGAAGGGCGACCCGGGTAGCAGGCGGAGGGAGACCAGCACGAAACCGATCAGGATGGCGGTGATCGCGGCCACCTTGAGCAGTGAGGTGCCGCCCTTCCGTGCGTCGGGCTGGCTGGCCATCAGAGGTCCCCGGTCGGCTGCTGCGGCACCTTCAGGGCGGCGCCGGGCTGTGGGGTGACGAGCTGGGTGGCGACGCTCGCGCAGGTCTGGGCGCCGTAGTCGAGCCCATTCTGCTGTGGGTATCGCATCATCACGGCGAGACTCCACTGGTCGTTGACGGCGAGGCAGTTGACGTGCCAGTTGCCGTCGTAGTTCAGCGCCGTCCACCCGTTCTTCATGCCGACCGGGCCCTGGCTGGTGATCGACTCGGGTAGGCCGTCGATGATCCCCCAGCGGCCGCCTCCGGAGCGCGCGTTCTGGTCGTCGGCGGCGGTCGTACCGCGAACCTGACTCATCTCGTCCAGCAGGAACTCGGTCCAGGTCGGCCCGGCCGCCGTGCCGTCGGCGATGCAGTCGCCGAGCCGGACCGCGTCCCGGGGGGACATCTGGGTGAAGCTCCACCACCCGATGTAGCCCGGCACGGTGCCGGGTTTGGTGTCGGTGAGGCCGCAGGTGCTGATCATCCGGTCGATGGTGGCCGACCTGCCAACCTCCCGGTAGAGCAGGTTCGCCGCGTCGTCGTTGCTGTCCCGGATCGCGGTGGTGATGGCGTCGCGCATCGTCGTCGAGAGCGACTCGTCACCGAGTTGGTTCAGGTAGTCGGCAGCGAACCACACCTTGATCATCGATTCGGTGGAGCTGGTGTCGGTGAGGTTCTCCGCGCCGGAGATCGTGTCGGTCTGGCGGTCCATCAGCGCCCAGGAGAAGAACTCGCCCTCGAAGGGTACGGACACCGGCGCGTCGGCCAGGGTCGGCGGCGGGGGCGCGGCGGGGGCGGGCGTGGGGACGCTGGCCTCGGAGTCGGTGCCGCCGTCGTCGAGGCGGGCGTACGCAGCGGGAATGATCAAAGCAATTCCGAGGACGACCGCCATGACGGCTAGCAACCGGGGACGCATAACTGGGTGAACTCCAGATGTCGGGGCCAGGGGGCCGGCTCGCAAGGCCGGGGGAGGGATCGGCGCGGTCGAGGCGGGGGCGGCCTCAGTTACGTAAACGATCGCCGGCAGCAGGTCGGTGTGACCGCGGGGAAGTCTACGTCTGGATCTGCGCCGTGCCGAGGCTCGCTCGCGGCGAAGGCGTGTCATCCGTGGCGGGAGTTGCAGACAGCGCGCGCTTTCTGCCCTTTTTGGGGGGTTAATTGTGACTCGGTTCATAAGGGGCTGGTGTGCGGCGTGCTCCGCCCTCGGCCGGAAACCTGTTACACCCCCTAGAGATTGGTGTGTCGAGCTGTAACACTTGGGGCATGTATGGGAATGACTTCCCCGCCGACGACACCTCCAGCGGCCTGCTCGGCGAGGTCGAGGCGGCCGAGCTGGCGCTGCGGAAGGCGGCCGAGCGTGGGCGGCACGGTGCCGCCGGCGCGGATCCGGCCGCCCACTTCGCCGAGGTCATCGCCGCCGACCAGAAGGTCGAGCCCCGGGACTGGATGCCGGAGGCGTACCGGGCGACCCTGATCCGGCAGATCGCCCAACACGCCCACTCCGAGATCATCGGAATGCAGCCGGAGGGCAACTGGATCACTCGCGCTCCCTCCCTCAAGCGCAAGGCGATCCTGCTCGCCAAGGTGCAGGACGAGGCCGGCCACGGCCTCTACCTCTACGCCGCCGCGGAGACCCTCGGGGTCAGCCGGGACGAGCTGGTTGACCTGCTGCTGGCCGGTCGCCAGAAGTACAGTTCGATCTTCAACTACCCGACCCTCACCTGGGCCGACATGGGCACGATCGGCTGGCTGGTGGACGGCGCGGCGATCGTCAACCAGGTGCCCCTGTGCCGCTGCTCGTACGGGCCGTACGCGCGGGCGATGATCCGGATCTGCAAGGAGGAGTCGTTTCACCAGCGGCAGGGGTACGAGATCCTCTACACCCTCGCCCACGGCACCCCGGCCCAGCGGGAGATGGCGCAGGACTCGGTGAACCGCTGGTGGTACCCGTCGCTGGCGATGTTCGGCCCGCCGGACACCGACTCCACCCACTCCGCCCAGTCGATGGCCTGGAAGATCAAGCGCTTCTCCAACGACGAGCTGCGCCAGCGGTTCGTGGACATGTGCGTGGGCCAGGCCGAGGTGCTCGGCCTCACGCTTCCCGACCCGGCGCTGTGCTGGAACGACGAGCGCGGTGGCTACGACTTCACCCAGCCCGACTACGGGGAGTTGATGCGGGTGATCAAGGGGGCGGGTCCGTGTAACCGGCAGCGGATGGAGCACCGTCGTCGGTCACACCGGGAGGGTGCCTGGGTCCGGACCGCCGCCGCCGCGTACGCGGCCAAGCGGGCGAGCAAGACGGAGCTGGCGAGCAAGAAGGAGAGGGTGGCGTGAGCGAGTTCAGCGAGCCGACCAGCCAGCCGGGTGGGGCTCCGCCGGCGCCCCTCTGGGAGGTCTTCGTCCGGGCCCGGCGCGGACTGGCCCACACCCACGTTGGCAGTCTGCACGCAGCCGACGCCGAGTTGGCCCTGCACAACGCCCGGGACCTCTACACCCGACGACAGGAGGGGGTGTCGATCTGGGTGCTGCCGGCCGCCGCCATCACCGCGTCGAGCCCGGACGAGAAGGACGCCTTCTTCGACCCGGCGGCGGACAAGGTCTATCGCCACCCGACCTTCTACGAGGTGCCGGAGGGGGTTGCTCACCTGTGACCGCGCATGTCGAACAGACCGGACCGGAGGCCGTGCCGGCCGCGCCGGGGACGACGACGGGCGCGCCGGGGCCGGTCAGCAAGCACTTCGAGTTCGTCCTGGGCCTCGCCGACGACGCGCTCGTCGCGGCCCAGCGGCTGGCCGAGTGGTGCACCCGCGGGCCGGAGATGGAAGAGGACATCGCCCTGGCCAACATCGCCCTCGACCAGCTTGGGGCGGCCCGCCTGCTGTTGACCTACGCGGGCGAGTTGGAGGGAGCTGGGCGGGACGAGGACGCGTTGGCGTACCGGCGCGACGACCGGGAGTTCCGCAACTGCCTCCTGGTCGAGCTGCCCAACGGTGACTTCGCGGTGACCATGGCGAAGCTGCTCTTCCTGGCGGCGTACCAGGTGCCGCTCTACACCGCGCTGGCCGGCTGCGGCGACGAGCGGCTGGCCGCGATCGGGGCGAAGGCGCGCAAGGAGTCGGCCTACCACCTGGAGCACGCCTCGTTGTGGGTGCGGCGGCTCGGCGACGGCACCGACGAGTCGCACCGCCGGATGCAGGCGGCAGTGGACGAGGTCTGGCCGTACCCGCACGAACTCTTCACCCCGGACCCGGCCGCGCCGGTCGACCCGGCCACCCTGCGCGCCGACTTCGACTCGGTCGTCTCCAGTGTGCTCACCGAGCCCACGTTGACGGTGCCCGAGACCTCCTGGACGCCGGCCGGCGGCCGGAACGGCGTGCACACCGAGCACCTGTCCTACCTGCTCACCGAGCTGCAGGTGCTACATCGCGCGCATCCCGGAGCGTCCTGGTGACGACCGCCCGGGCCGCGGTGGCCGCGGTGGTGGACCCCGAGCTCCGGGTGATCACCATCGAGGAGCTCGGCATCCTGCGGTCGGTTGCCGAGGAGCCGGGCACCGGTCGGGTGGTGGTCACCATCACCCCCACCTACACCGGTTGCCCGGCGATGGAGGTGATCCGGGCCGACATCCATCGGGCGCTCGCCGCCGCCGGCCACCCGCCGGCCGAGGTCCGGACGGTCTACACGCCAGCGTGGAGCACCGACTGGATCACCGAGGCGGGGCGGGTCAAACTCGCCCGGTCCGGCATCGCCCCACCCGGTCCGGTCCGCCCCACCGGCCCGGTGCCGCTGACCCTGGCCGTCCGCTGCCCGTGGTGCGGATCCCCGGAGACCGAGCAGATCAGCCGCTTCGGTTCGACCGCGTGCAAGGCTTTACGACGCTGCCGAACCTGTACCGAACCCTTCGACCACCTGAAGGCACTGTGACTGTCACGATCACCCGGCCGACCCGTCGTCGGCCGGTCTTCCACCCGCTGCCCGTGGCCACCGTCGACCGGCTCACCGCCGACGCGGTGGCGGTCACCTTCGCCGTACCGGACGAGCTGCGCGCGACCTTCGCGTTCGCCCCCGGCCAGCACCTCACCGTGCGCCGGACGACGGAGCAGGGCGAGGAGGTACGGCGCTCGTACTCGATCTGTTCGACGCCCCAGGATCTGGCCCGGCGGGGCGTGCTGCGGATCGGGGTCCGGGAGATCCCCGGCGGCGCCTTCTCCGGGTACGCCTGTGGGGCGCTACGGGGCGGGGACACCGTCGAGGTGTTGCCGCCGCTCGGGCACTTCACCACCGCGCTGCACCCGGACCGGGTACGCGCCTACGCGGCGGTGGCCGCCGGCTCCGGCATCACCCCGGTGCTCTCCCTGGTTACCACGGCCCTGGCCGTCGAGCCCGCCAGCACCTTCACCCTGGTGTACGGCAACCGCGCGGCGAACACCGTGATGTTCGCCGAGGAACTGGCCGACCTGAAGGACCGGTACCCGACCCGACTGCACCTGGTCCACGTGCTCTCCCGCGAGCAGGGCGAGTCCCCGCTGCTCTCGGGCCGCATCGACGCCGAGCGACTGGGCCGGCTGCTGGACACCATCGTGCCGGGCGAGGCGATCGAGGAGTGGTTCCTCTGCGGCCCGTACGCGCTGGTGACGGACGCCCAGCGAGTGCTGGCGGCCCGGGGCGTCCCGGACGCCGCGGTGCACGCCGAGCTCTTCCACGTGGATGCGCCCCCGGAGCCGGTCCGCCGCCCCGAGCACCAGCCGACGGCGGGCACCGAGGTCACGATCGTCCTGGACGGGCGTTCGTCAACGGTGACCATGGGGCGGGCGGATCGGGTGCTGGACGCGGCGCTGCGGGTCCGCGCGGAGCTGCCGTACGCGTGTAAGGGGGGCGTCTGCTCGACCTGCCGGGCGAAGGTCGTGGCCGGCGCGGTGACGATGGCCCGCAACTACGCGCTGGAGCCGGACGAGCTGGCAGCGGGCTACGTCCTGACCTGCCAGTCGAGTCCGACCACCGATCGGCTCACGGTTGACTACGATGCCTGAGCCGACCGGGCGGGGCCGGTCGCGGATGGTCGGCCACCCGGGCGGCGGCGGGTTGACGGCCGGAGAGCTCACACCGCCGGTGGCCGCTCGTCACCGGTCGGGCCGGGGCGACGTAGGCTCGGGAGCGTGACGGTGAGCCGGGAGATCAACGACATCCTGCAGCGCGGCGCGGACGGCGGGCGGATCACGCCCGAGGAGGCCCTGCTGCTCTACACCGAAGCGCCCTTGCACGCGCTGGGTGAGGCGGCCGACGCGGTACGGCGGCGGTGGTACCCGGACAACATCGTCACGTACCTGATCGACCGCAACATCAACTACACGAACGTCTGCGTGACGGCGTGCCGGTTCTGCGCCTTCTACCGCGCGCCCAAGCACCGGGAGGGCTGGACCCACCCGACGGAGGAGATCCTGCGCCGCTGCGGTGAGGCGGTCGAGCTGGGCGCCACCCAGGTAATGCTGCAGGGTGGGCACCATCCCGACTACGGGGTGGAGTACTACGAGGAGCTCTTCTCCTCGGTGAAGCGGGCCTACCCGCAGCTCGCCATCCACTCGATCGGCCCGAGCGAGATCCTGCACATGGCGAAGGTGTCCGGCGTGGGGCTGACCGAGGCCATCGCCCGGATCAAGGCGGCCGGCCTGGACTCGATCGCGGGCGCCGGCGCCGAGATGTTGCCGGCCCGGCCGCGGAAGGCGATCGCGCCGTTGAAGGAGTCCGGTGAGCGCTGGCTTGAGGTGATGGAGCTCGCCCACCAGCAGGGCGTCGAGTCGACCGCGACGATGATGATGGGCACCGGGGAGACCGCCACCGAGCGGATCGAGCATCTCCGGATGATCCGCGACGTGCAGGATCGGACGCGGGGTTTCCGGGCGTTCATCCCGTGGACCTACCAGCCGGAGAACAATCACCTCAAGGGTCGGACCCAGGCCACCACCCTGGAGTACCTGCGGCTGGTGGCGGTGTCCCGGCTCTTCTTCGAGACCGTGCCGCACCTTCAGGCGTCGTGGCTCACCACCGGCAAGGATGTCGGTCAGCTCGCGCTGCACATGGGGGTTGACGACCTGGGCTCGATCATGTTGGAGGAGAACGTCATCTCCTCGGCCGGGGCGCGGCACCGTTCGAACCTGCACGACCTGATCGGGATGATCCGGTCGGCGGACCGGATTCCCGCTCAGCGGGATACCCACTACCGGCGACTCGCCGTGCACCGCACTCCCGCCGAGGACCCGCGGGATGACCGGGTGGTGTCGCACTTCTCGTCGATCGCCCTGCCCGGCGGCGGCGCCGGGAAGACGCTGCCACTGGTTGACGCCGGCTGAGGTGGCTGGCCGGCGCCACCCCGCGGATGAGGGTCTTCCACGGGTGGGCCGCACGGCTCAGGGGCTGTGGGCCGTAGGTATCGACCTCGGCGACCTGTTCGCTGACGCGACGGTCCACGTTGTGGATGACAAACCCCGTTAGTCCGGACATTCCCCCGGCGTGGCTGCGCGGGGTTACGTCAGCCTGCCCGCACAGTGGGCTAGCCAGGGTGATCGTCGCCCGCTAATGTCCCGGCCCGGGTGGTTCGGGTCCGGCGAGCTGCCCGGGCCGGCCCTTCCTGATCAAGGGTGGCGGGCCTCCGCCCGTTTTCGAATTCGCGTCCCTAACCCTCGGGGGGATCGATGATGTTGCTCCACCGTCCGTCGCTGGCCCGGGTCGGGGCGGTCGCCCTGCTCGTCGCGGCCGGCAGCATCGGGGTGTCCGCTCCGGCGCACGCCGCTGACCAGGCTGACCTGGCATTGATCCCGCTCAGCTACGAGCTGGCCAAGGGCGTCGAGGAGGCCAGGGCCAAGCCCTTCAAATTCCAGATCGACAACACCCGTGGTACGGCCGACGCGAAGTCCGTGCGGGTGACCGTCGAGACGGCGGACCTCAATGAGCGCAAGGTCGGCGTGGTCGTCCCGGCGGGCTGCGAGGCCGCCGGGACCACGTTCAGCTGCCTGCTCGGCGACCTGCCGGCTGGCACCACCGAGGACTTCGGCATCCCCCTCTTCTCCCTCGGCAAGCGCGGTGCCGCGGGTCATCTGGTCGTCACCGTGACTTCGGCCACCGCCGATCCGGTCTCGGAGGACAACGAGATCAAGCACCGCATCACGGTCGCCAAGCCCGGCTACGACCTCACCAGCTGGGCGCAGGACGTCTACGCCGACGTGGAGGTGGACGGCGACGACAGCGGTGAGCCGGCCCGGACGCCGGTCCGGCCCGGCGAGACGGCGCCGCTGGACTGGGCCGTGTACAACCACGGCAGCCGCGCGGCCACCGGTATCGCGTACGGGCTCACCCTGCCGGCCGGCGTCGACTTCGCCGAGTTGCCGGCGGGCTGCACCGAGTCGGGTCTCGGCGGCCTGGTGCAGGTGCACTGCACCGACTCTGGCGCGGTGCTGGAACCCGGCGAGTACTACACCGCACCGGTGCGGGTGCGGGTGGGCGCCGACGTGACCGAGTCGGTGCTCCGCCCGGGCTTCCTCTACTCGGTGGGTCTCGATCTCGCCTCCGGTGCACCCGAGGCGGCGTCACGTACCGCCTCCGACCTCCAGCTCCGGGCGTTCGCCGAGGTCGACCCCGGCGACGGGGAGGCCCAGTTCGACGTCTTCGTCGACTTCTCCTCGTCCCCGGAGCCGACCCCCACGCCCACCGGTTCGCCGAGCCCGACCGCCACGGCGGCCCCGGACGGCTCCGGTGGCGGCGGCGGCCTACCGGTCACCGGGGTGCAGGTCGGTCTGATCGGTGGCGTTGGTGCGGCCGTACTGCTGGCCGGTGCTGCGCTGCTGCTGCTCTCGCGGCGGCGGAAGATGGTCCTGGTGAACCCGGGACAGGAGCGGGACACCGACTGACCCTGGTCAGCGGCGACAGGGTGGGGCGGGTCGACGGCCACCCCGCCCTCGTTCCGCGGGCCCCGGCGCGGATGGCCTGGTAGGGGGGCCTCCCGGCGGGAGGTGCGACGGCTGGCACAGTGGAGGGGTGAGTACGTCTCAGGGCCAGCGCGCCAGCCTGGACAAGCAGCCGCATGAGGTCGCCGCGATGTTCGACGGCGTGGCCGCCCGCTATGACCTGGCGAACACCGTTCTCTCCTTCGGGCAGGACCGGTCCTGGCGCCGGGCGACCCGGGCCGCGCTGGGCCTGCGGCCTGGCGAGCGGGTGTTGGACGTGGGTGCCGGCACCGGCGTCTCGACCGGGGAACTCGCCCGTTCCGGGGCGTACGCGGTCGGCGCCGACCTCTCCCTGGGCATGTTGGCCGCGGGCCGGCGGACCCGCCCCGAGGTGCCCCTGTTGGCCGGGGACGCGCTGCGGTTGCCCTTCGCCGATGCGAGCTTCGACGCGGTGACCATCTCCTTCGCGCTGCGCAACGTGCAGGACACCGCGGCGGCGCTGCGCGAGCTGGCCCGGGTTACGAAGCCCGGCGGTCGGCTGGTGGTCTGTGAGTTCAGCACCCCGGTCAACCCCGCCTTCCGCACGATCTACCTGTCGTATCTGATGCGGTCGCTGCCGGCGGTGGCGCGGTCGGTGGCGAGCAGCCCGGACGCGTACGTCTATCTGGCGGAGTCGATCCGCGCGTGGCCGGATCAGGCGGCGCTGGCGGAGCTGATCGGGTCGGTGGGCTGGCAGCGCGTGGCCTGGCGCAATCTGACCGGCGGCATCGTCGCACTGCACCGTGCCTTCCGGTCGTGACGGCGGCGCCCGTGCCTCGGGTAGGCCGGCCGTAAAACGGCGATTCGTGCCGAAGCGATCCGCTACCTCGCCCCTACCGCCGCTGACCGGCGGGTTTCCCCGCAAGTTAGGTGCCCCTAATATGCAGCCGGCAGCTGGTCGGTCATAGACTCCGTACCGTCTGGCTTGTGAACGTTTTCACGAGCGTGCGGGAGGGGAGGTGGGGATGACCACGGAGAACGACGCCGAGGTGATCGTCGTGGGCGCGGGCCCAGGTGGTTCGGCGACCGCGTACCACCTGGCCCAGCACGGCGTCCGAGTCTTGCTGCTGGAGAAGACCGAGTTCCCCCGGGAGAAGGTCTGCGGCGACGGGCTGACCCCGCGCGCAGTGCGCCAGCTGGTACGGATGGGCGTGGACACCTCGGTCGAGGCGGGCTGGGTGCGCAACCGGGGCCTGCGGGTCGTCGGTGGTGGCCTCCGACTCGAACTGGACTGGCCCGACCTGGCCAGCTTCCCCAACTACGGCCTGGTGCGTCCCCGGCTGGACTTCGACGAACTGCTCGCCCGGCGCGCCGTCGCCGCCGGTGCCGAGTTGCGCACCGCGGTGGAGGTCACCGCCCCGATCTTCGACCGTGCCGGCCGGGTGGTCGGGGTGGAGGCGGCGGTCGGCCCGGAGCAGGAACCGGCCACCTTCCGGGCGCCCCTCGTGGTCGCCGCGGACGGTGTATCCGGCCGTTTCCCGCTCGCCCTCGGGCTGGCCAAGCGGGATGACCGACCGCTCGGCGTGGCGGTCCGGCGGTACTACCGCTGCCCGGCCAAGCACGACGACAACTACCTCGAGTCCTGGCTGGAGCTGCGCCGCAAGGGCAGCGACGCGCTGTTGCCCGGCTACGGCTGGATCTTCGGGCTGGGCGACGGTCGGGTGAACGTCGGGCTCGGCGTCCTGAACTCCTCCGCCGCCTTCGGTAAGACGAACTACCGGCGGTTGCTCACCGACTGGCTCGCCAACACCCCCGAGGAGTGGGGGATCGCCGACGAGGCCAACGCCGAGGGGTCGATCCTCGGCGCGGCGCTGCCGATGGGATTCAACCGGGTGCCGCACTACTCACGCGGAACGCTGCTCGTCGGCGACTCCGGCGGCATGGTCAACCCGTTCAACGGCGAGGGCATCGCGTACGCGATGGAGTCGGGGGAGCTGGCCGCGGAGGTCGCGGTGCAGGCGCTCGCCCGTCCGGCCGGTGTCGAGCGGGAGCGCGCGCTGATGGCCTACCCGGCCGAGCTGAAGGCCCGGTTCGGCGGCTACTACCGGCTCGGCGGCATCTTCGTGAAGCTGATCGGTCGCCCCGAGATCATGCGGGCGGCCACGAAGTATGGCCTGCCGCACCCGATGTTGATGCGCTTCGTACTCAAGTTGTTGGCCAACCTGACCGACCCGCGCGACGGGGATGCGATGGACCGGGTCATCAACGCGATGGCGAAGGCGGCGCCAGCGGTGTGACGCGGTCTGGATCGCGGTGTGTTTTGACCCCGCCGGCAATCGCCGATCGGGATGTGAATAGTGTGATATTTGTCCAGCAACGAGGGCAGGGAAGGACGAGCAGGAGAAACGATGTCGCTCTCGCCTTACATACCGATCATCGGGTTGTTCGCCCTCGCCGCGGCGTTCGCGCTGTTCTCCGTGGCAGCCGCCCGTCTCGCCGGCCCGCGCCGCTACAACCGAGCCAAGCTCGAGGCGTACGAGTGTGGAATCGAGCCGAGCCCGCAGCCAGTCGGCGGCGGCCGGTTTCCGATCAAGTTCTACCTGACGGCGATGCTCTTCATCGTCTTCGACATCGAGATCATCTTCCTCTTTCCCTGGGCTGTCTCGTTCGATGCCCTGCCGATCTTCGGCCTTGTGGAGATGGTCCTGTTCATCGTCGCGGTCTTCGTCGCGTACGCCTTCGTATGGCGGCGCGGCGGCCTGGACTGGGACTGAGGAAGGAACCGTAGATGGGTATCGAGGAGAAGCTCCCCGCCGGTGTCCTGCTCACCTCGGTGGAGAAGTTCGTCAACTGGTCGCGTAAGTCGTCGGTCTGGGGGGCCACCTTCGGCCTCGCCTGCTGCGCCATCGAGATGATGGCGGCCGGCGGACCGCACTACGACATGGGTCGTTGGGGCATGGAGGTCTTCCGGGCCTCACCCCGGCAGGCCGACCTGATGATCGTTGCCGGGCGGGTGAGCCAGAAGATGGCCCCGGTCCTCCGGCAGATCTACGACCAGATGGCCGAGCCCCGCTGGGTGCTGTCGATGGGCGTCTGCGCCAGCAGCGGGGGCATGTTCAACAACTACGCCATCGTCCAGGGCGTTGACCATGTCGTGCCGGTGGACATGTACCTGCCCGGCTGCCCGCCCCGGCCGGAGATGCTCATCGACGCGGTCCTCAAGCTCCGCGAGAAGATCATGCACGAGCCCCTCGGTCCGAACGGCCGCAAGATGGCGGAGGCCCGCAAGGCCCGCGGTGACGTGCCGGTCGTGCCCTACGGGTCGATGCCGTCGTCGTACCGCAGCGACAAGGCCCGCCGCGCCGAGTGGACGAAGGCTGTCCGCGAGGGCCGCGAGGAGCAGCTGCGGATTGAGAACTGGATGAAGGCCCAGCCCCACCTGCAGCAGTACGAGGGGTTGAAGAAGTGACTGAGCTTGCGAGCCCCGCGGTCGTGAACGGAGGGCCGGTGACATGAGCGCACCCCAGGACAGGACGGACGACGGCGGCGTGCCGGTACCGGTGACCCCGGCCGGGGCCACCGGCGGCGCTCCGGCCGAGCTGCCCCCGTCGAGCCCCGCCGGGCGCGGGATGTTCGGCGACCAGGGCACCGGCGATGTCTCCGGCTATGGCGGGCTGGTCCGCCCACAACGGTCGATCGAGGCGGCCACCCGGCCGTACGGCGGCTACTTCGACGAGGTCACCGACGCACTGGAGGAGGCGTACCCGGCCTTCGGTGAGGCGATCGAGAAGGTCGTGGTTGACCGGGGTGAGCTGACCCTGCACATCCGCCCGGAGCGGATCGCCGAGGTGTGCCAGGTGATGCGGGACGACCTCTCGCTCCGGTTCGAGCTCCTCTCGTCGGTATCCGGGGTGGACTACCTCGGCACCGACGCCCGCCGGCTGCACGTGGTCTACCAGCTGACCTCGATGACCTACCGGCGTCAGGTGCGGCTGGAGGCGGCGGTCTCCGCCGAGGAGCCGCACCTGCCCAGTGTGACCAGCGTCTACCCGACCGCCGACTGGCAGGAGCGGGAGGCGTACGACATGTTCGGCGTCATCTTCGACGGTCACCCCGGCCTGACCCGGATCCTGATGCCGGACGACTGGGAGGGCCATCCGCAGCGCAAGGACTATCCGCTGGGTGGTGTGCCGGTCGAGTACAAGGGCGCCGAAATCCCGCCACCGGACCGCCGGAGGTCGTACCAGTGAGTGAGCTTGCGAGCCCCGCAGTCGCGAACGGAGGGCTAGGGATGGTGAGCGCGAGGAGTGAGCTTGCGAGCCCCGCAGTCGCGAACGGAGGGCAGGCAGAGTGAGCGCGTCCAACTACGCCACCGAGCGGGAGACCGCCGAGGGCAAGGTCTTTACCGTCACCGGCGGGGACTGGGATGTCGTCCTCTCCGGCACTGACCCGATCAACGACGAGCGGATCGTCGTCAACATGGGTCCGCAGCACCCGTCCACGCACGGGGTGCTCCGGCTGGTGCTGGAGCTGGAGGGCGAGACGGTCCGTGAGCTCCGCTCGGTCGTCGGCTACCTGCACACCGGCATCGAGAAGAACATGGAGTTCCGGAACTGGGTTCAGGGCTCGGCCTTCGTGACCCGGATGGACTACCTCGCCCCGCTGTTCAACGAGACGGCGTACTCGCTGGCGGTGGAGAAGCTGCTCGGCATCGAGGAGCAGATCACCGAGCGGGCGACCACCATCCGGGTGCTGATGATGGAGCTCAACCGGATCTCCTCGCACCTGGTCTGGGTGGCCACCACGGCCATGGAGCTGGGCGCGATCAACATGATGCTCTACGGCTTCCGGGAGCGGGAGTACGTCCTGGAGATCTTCGAGCTGATCACCGGGCTGCGGATGAACCACGCCTACGTCCGCCCGGGTGGGGTGGCGCAGGACGTGCCGGACGAGGCGATCGCCAAGATCCGTGACTTCTTGAAGCTGATGCCGAAGAAGCTCGCGGAGTACGAGAAGATGCTCTCCGGTCAGCCGATCTGGCTGGAGCGGACGCAGAACGTCGGGGTGCTCGACGCGACCGGCTGCCTCGCGATGGGTGTGACCGGCCCGGTGCTGCGCTCCGCCGGCCTCGCCTGGGATCTGCGCAAGACGATGCCGTACTGCGGCTACGAGACGTACGAGTTCGACGTGCCGACCCACACCGACGGTGACGTCTGGGGCCGGTACCTGGTTCGGCTGGCCGAGATTCGGGAGTCGTTGAAGCTCGTCGAGCAGGCGGTGGACCGGCTCCGGCCGGGCCCGGTGATGGTGGCGGATCGGAAGATCGCCTGGCCGGCGCAGCTCGCCATCGGGGTCGACGGCATGGGTAACTCGCTGGAGCACGTGGCAAAGATCATGGGGCAGTCGATGGAGTCGTTGATCCATCACTTCAAGCTGGTCACCGAGGGCTTCCGGGTCCCGCCCGGCCAGGTGTACGTGGGCATTGAGGCGCCCCGGGGCGAGCTGGGTGTGCACGCGGTCTCCGACGGGGGGACCCGGCCGTACCGGGTGCACTACCGGGAGCCGAGCTTCATCAACCTCCAGGCCCTGCCGGCGATGGCCGAGGGCGGCCTGATCGCGGACGTGATCGCCGGTGGCGCCTCGCTGGACCCGGTGATGGGTGGGTGTGACCGGTGAGTGACGCAGTCGCGAACGGAAAGGGGGCACCGATGACCGTGTTCTCCGAGGAGACCCGGGCGCGGGCCCGGGAGATCATCGCTCGGTATCCGGCCGATCGGTCCCGCTCGGCGTTGCTGCCGCTGCTGCACCTGGTGCAGTCGGAGGAGGGGTATGTCTCCCCGGCCGGTATCGCGTTCTGCGCCGAGGTGCTGGGGCTGAACAAGGCCCAGGTCGGTGCGGTCGCCTCGTTCTACACGATGTACAAGCGGCGGCCGACCGGCGACTGGCTGGTCAGCGTCTGCACCAACACGATGTGCAACGTGCTGGGCGGCCAGGAGGTGTACGACGCCCTGGTCGAGCACCTCGGTGTCGGGCACGAGGAGACCACGGCCGACGGCACGATCACCCTGGAGCACGCCGAGTGCCTGGCGGCGTGCGACTACGGACCGGTGCTGACGGTCAACTACGACTTCTTCGACAACGTGGACCCGAAGACGGCGGTCGGCGTGGTCGACGAGCTGCGGGCCGGTAACCGGCCGACCCCGAGTCGCGGGGCTCGGCTCTGCCAGCTGAAGGAGATGTCGGTGCAGCTCGCCGGCTTCGCCGACGAGCGCGAGGGCGCGGTCGCCGACGGGGACCCCGGCGAGCCGACCGTGCGCGGGCTGCGGCTGGCGCAGGAGCACGGCATCGCGGTCACCGGGTTCGACCCGAACACGCCGATCCGCAGTAAGGCCGAGGCCGAGCAGGCCGCCGCCGAGGCGAAGGCGAAGGCCGAGGCCGCCAAGCCCGCCGCCGCTTCGGCTGGCGGGGCCCAGGAGAGCCGGCCGGCCGGTTACGCCAAACCCGCCAGTGACGCCAAGCCCGCGGGGGACGAGGCGCCGGTGAAGGAGCGCTCGTTGAAGGACGCAGCGGCGGGCATGGGAGATGCGGCCGGGAACGAAAGGGGCGCAGACCAGTGACCACTCCTCGGCCGGAGACGCTGGCCAAGCTCACGCCGGTGCTCACCAAGCGGTGGCTGTCGCCGGACGCCTGGCGGATCGGCACCTATGAGCGGCTGGACGGGTATGCCGCGCTACGCAAGGCGTTGGGTGCCCACCCGGACGACCTGATCCAGCTGGTCAAGGACTCCGGGCTGCGCGGTCGGGGCGGGGCGGGCTTCCCGACCGGCCTCAAGTGGGGGTTCATCCCGCAGGAGCCGGAGGGCAGGGCCCCGACCCGACCGCACTACCTGGTGGTCAACGCGGACGAGGGCGAGCCGGGCACCTGCAAGGACCTGCCGCTGATGACGCACGACCCGCACTCCCTGATCGAGGGTGTGATCATCGCGTCGTACGCGATCCGGGCCAACCGTGCCTACATCTACATCCGCGGCGAGGCGGTGCACGCCGCCCGCCGGCTGCGCCACGCGGTGCAGGAGGCGTACGCCCGGAACTACCTCGGTAAGAACATCCTCGGCAGCGGCTTCGACCTGGAGCTGGTGGTGCACTCGGGGGCCGGGGCGTACATCTGCGGTGAGGAGACCGCGCTCCTGGACTCGCTGGAGGGGTTCCGCGGCCAGCCCCGGCTGCGCCCGCCGTTCCCGGCGACCCACGGTCTGTACGCCAGCCCGACGGTGGTGAACAACGTCGGCACCATCGCCTCGGTTCCGTATCTCGTGCTGGGGGGTGCCGCCTGGTGGCGGAGCATGGGCACGGAGAAGTCCTCCGGGCCGATGATCTACTCGCTCTCCGGTCGGGTCGTGAACCCGGGCCAGTACGAGTGCTCGATGGGGGTCACGCTCCGCGAGCTGATCGAGCTGGCCGGCGGCATGCAGCCGGGGCATTCGCTGCGGTTCTGGACGCCGGGCGGCTCGTCAACGCCGCTGCTGACCGCCGACCACCTGGACGTGCCGCTGGACTTCGAGGGAGTGGCGGCGGCGGGGTCGATTCTCGGCACCACGGCGACGCAGATCTTCTCCGACCAGGACTGCCCGGTCTACGCCACCTACCGGTGGCTGGAGTTCTACCACCACGAGTCGTGCGGCAAGTGCACCCCGTGCCGGGAGGGCAACTACTGGATGGTCCGGGTCTACCGCCGGATCCTCTCCGGCCAGGGCACCCAGGAGGACCTGGACACGCTCCTGGACACCTGCGACAACATTCTGGGCCGCTCGTTCTGCGGCCTCGGTGACGGTGCCACCAGCCCGGTGACCTCCTCGCTGAAGTACTTCAAGCAGGACTACCTCGACTATGTCGAGGGCCGGACCGCACCGAAGCTTTCCGACAAGCAGTTGGTGGGAGCCCACTGATGACGGACGTAGCCAAGCAGACCGAGACGGTCACGCTCACCATCGACGGTATTGAGGTCACCGCGCCCAAGGGGGAGCTGGTGATCCGGGTGGCCGAGCAGATGGGCGTCGAGATCCCTCGGTTCTGCGACCATCCACTGCTGGCCCCGGTGGGGGCCTGCCGGCAGTGTCTGGTCGAGGTGGAGGGGCAGCGCAAGCCGGTCGCCTCCTGCACCCAGACCGTCGCGGACGGCATGGTGGTGAAGACGCAGCTCTCCTCCCCGGTCGCCAAGAAGGCGCAGGAGGGGATGATGGAGCTGCTGCTCGTCAATCACCCGCTCGACTGCCCGATGTGCGACAAGGGCGGCGAGTGCCCGCTGCAGAACCAGGCGATGTCGACCGGTCGTACCGACTCCCGGTTCCACGAGCACAAGCGCGAGTACGAGAAGCCGCTGGAGATCAGCACGCAGGTGCTGCTCGACCGCGAGCGGTGCGTGCTCTGCCAGCGGTGCACCCGGTTCTCCGAGGAGATTGCCGGTGACAAGTTCATCGACCTGATGAACCGCTCCTCGGCCGAGGAGATCAACATCTACCGGGACGAGGCGTACGGTGACTCGGAGAGCGAGGACGGCGACGTGCCGTTCAACTCGTACTTCTCCGGTAACACCGTCCAGATCTGCCCGGTGGGGGCGCTGACCGGCGCGCAGTACCGCTTCCGCGCCCGCCCGTTCGACCTGGTCTCCAGCCCCAGCATCTGCGAGCACTGCTCGGCCGGCTGCGCCCAGCGCACCGACTGGCGGCGGGGCAAGGTGCTGCGGCGGCTGGCCGGCGACGACCCGGCGGTCAACGAGGAGTGGAACTGTGACAAGGGGCGCTGGGGCTTCCAGTACGCCCGCGCCACCGACCGGCTGACCACGCCGCTGGTCCGGGACGAGCGCACCGGCGAGCTCCGCGAGGCTTCCTGGAGCGAGGCGTTGACGGTCGCCGCCGACGGGCTGCGGGCGGCCCGCGACGGTGGGTCGGGTACGGCGGTGCTCACCGGCGGCCGGCTGACCGTCGAGGACGCCTACTCGTACGCGAAGTTCGCCCGGATCGCGCTGCAGACCAACGACCTCGACTTCCGGGCTCGGCCGGTCTCCCGCGAGGAGGCCGACTTCCTGGCCAGCTCGGTCGCCGGAGCCACCGATGTCAGTTACACCGACATCGAGCAGGCGCCCGCGGTGGTGCTGGTCGGCCTGGAGCCGGAGGAGGAGTGCCCAATCCTCTTCCTGCGGCTGCGCAAGGCGCACCTGAAGAAGAACCTGACGGTCTACGCCATCGCGCCGTTCGCCACCCGTGGTCTGGAGAAGCTCGGTGCCAAGCTGGCCCGGGTGGTGCCGGGCGAGGAGGCGAGCGTGCTCGCCGAGCACGCGACGGTCGCCGAGGCGCTCAGCCAGCCGGGGGCGGTCCTGCTCGTCGGTGAGCGGCTGGGCGCGACCCCGGGTGGGCTCTCCGCTGCGGCGGAGGTGGCCCGGCGTACCGGCGCCAAGCTGGCCTGGGTGCCGCGGCGCGCTGGTGACCGGGGCGCGGTGGACGCGGGTTGCCTGCCGAACCTGCTCCCCGGTGGTCGGCTGGTCACCGAGCCCGCCGCCCGCGCCGAGCTGGGCGAGGCGTGGGACGTGCCGGCCGGGACCATCCCGAGCCAGGCGGGCCGGGACACGGACGCCATCCTCGCCGCGGCGAGCGCCGGCGAACTCGGCGCGCTGGTCGTGGCCGGCGTCGACCCGGCGGACCTGGCCGACCCCCGACTGGCCGAGCAGGCGCTGGACACGGTGCCCTTCCTGGTCAGCCTCGAGCTGCGGAACAGCGCGGTGGCGCGGCGGGCGGACGTGGTCCTTCCGGTCGCCCCGGTGCTGGAGAAGGCGGGAAGCTTCCTGGACTGGGAGGGACGGCTGCGTCCCTTCGAGGCGGTGCTGAACACCGCCGCGATGACCGACGGCCGGGTGCTGGACGCGCTCGCCGCGCAGCTGGACGTACGGCTCGGCACCGCTGACGTGCCGGCCGTCCGCCGCGAGTTGGGCGAGTTGCCGCCGACCCGGACGACGAGGCCGGCCCCGCCGACGGTGGCCCCGGCGGCCGTACCGCAGCCGGGCGCCGGCGAGGCGGTGCTGGCCACCTGGCACCAGCTGATCGACCTGGGCACGCTGACCGAGGGGGACGAGCATCTCGGCGGTACGGCCCGCCCGGCGGTGGTCCGGCTGGCCCGGAGCACCGCGGAGTCGATCGGTGTGGCCGATGCAGACGCGGTGACCGTCGGCACCGAACGCGGCGGCGTGACCCTGCCGGTGGTGGTGACGGAGATGCCGGACGGCGTGGTCTGGCTGCCCACCAACTCGCCCGGATCGACCCTCCGCCGCAGCCTCGGCGTCGCGGCCGGCGCGGTGGTGCGGATCTCCGCCGGTACGACCGGCTCGACCGTTCCCCCGCAGTCCGATGCCCCGGTCGCCGCCGACGTGACCGGCCGCCCGGGCCCGCTCCTCAACTCCGGTGGTGTCCAGTGAGGGTGCGGAGAGCACGAGTGGGGCGGGTCAGCCCCGCAGTCGCGACCGAAAGGTGGGCACAGTGACCTTCCTCGCCCAGGAACCGACGCTGGCCGATTTTGGCCAGGACCCGTGGTGGCTGGTCCTGATCAAGATTGTCTTCGCGTTCGCGTTCGGCTTGCTGGCCACGCTGCTCGGCGTCTGGTTCGAGCGGCGGGTCGTGGGCCGGATGGCGGTCCGGCCGGGTCCCAACCAGCTCGGCCCGTTCGGCCTGCTCCAGACGCTCGCGGACGGCATGAAGATGGCCTTCAAGGAGGACATCCTGCCGCGCTCCGCGGACAAGGTCGTCTACTTCTTCGCGCCGGTCATCTCGGTGGTCTGTGCGGTCACCGCGCTGTCGGTGATGCCCTTCGGCCCGATGGTCAGCATCTTCGGGCACCGGACGCCGTTGCAGGTCACCGACGTCTCGGTGTCGGTGCTGCTGGTGCTGGCCTGCTCGTCGATGGCGGTCTACGGCGTGGTGCTGGCGGGCTGGGCCTCCGGGTCGACCTACCCGCTCCTTGGGGGCCTGCGCTCCAGCGCGCAGCTGATCTCGTACGAGGTCGCGCTGGGCCTCTCCATCGTGGCGGTCTTCATGCTCTCCGGCACGATGTCGACCAGTGGGATCGTCGCGGCCCAGGGAGAACGCCCCCAGCTTGAGTTCTTCGGCTTCGATCTCGCGGCGCCCGGCTGGTACGCGATCCTGCTCTTCCCGAGCTTCGTCATCTTCTTCATCGCCATCGTCGGGGAGACCAACCGGGCCCCGTTCGACCTGCCCGAGGCCGAGTCCGAGCTGGTCGCCGGCTTCATGACGGAGTACAGCTCGCTGAAGTTCGCGCTGATCATGCTCTCCGAGTACGTCGCCATGGTGACCATGTCGGCGTTCACGGTGACGCTCTTCCTCGGCGGTTGGCGCGCGCCCTGGCCGATCAGCTTGTGGGATGGGGCGAACTCCGGCTGGTGGCCGATGCTGTGGTTCTTCGGCAAGGTCCTCCTGCTCGTCTTTGTCTTCGTCTGGCTGCGGGGCACCCTGCCCCGGCTCCGCTACGACCAGTTCATGCGCCTCGGCTGGAAGGTCCTGCTTCCGCTCAACCTGGTCTGGATCCTGGTGCTGGCGGGTTGGCTGAAGACCCAGGGCTGGGAGCGAGCGGACCGACTGATCCTCTACGGGGCCATCGCCGGTGTGGTGCTGATCGTCACCCTGATCTGGCCGAACCGGCAGTCGGCGCCGAAGCCGACGCTGGCCGAGGAGGTCAACAACCGGCCGCCGGGCAGCTTCCCGCTGCCGCCGCTGGACCTTCAGGTACCACCGAGCCCGCGGACCCAGCGCATGGTCGCCGAGCGGGAGCCGGCCAACCTCGCCGACACGGACTCCAGGGAGGTGTGACATGGGCGCGATCACCGGAACGTTCAAGGGCTTCGGGGTCACCTTCTCGCACATGTTCAAGAAGGTGGTCACCACCGACTACCCGTTCAAGCCGCCGGTCGCGGCGCCGCGCTATCACGGGCGGCACATCCTCAACCGGCACCCGGACGGCCTGGAGAAGTGCATCGGCTGTGAGCTGTGTGCCTGGGCCTGCCCGGCGGACGCGATCTACGTGGAGGGTGGCGACAACACGGAGGAGGAGCGTTTCTCCCCCGGCGAGCGGTACGCCAGCGTCTACCAGATCAACTATGCCCGCTGCATCTTCTGCGGCCTCTGCATCGAGGCGTGCCCGACCCGCTCGTTGACCATGAGCAACGAGTACGAGTTGGCCCGGGACAACCGCCAGGACTTGATCTTTACCAAGGAGCAACTCCTGGCGCCGCTGCTGTCCGGTATGGAGCAGCCGCCGCACCCGATGCGGTTGGGTGACAGCGAGAAGGACTACTACGTCGGCGCGTTGGAGAACCCGGGCACCTCAGCCGGGGCGGAGCGCTCGCCGATGGGCCCCGGCCGCTACCGGATCAGCGAGCACCCCGGTGTGCAGTTCCCCGGCGCCGACCAGGCCGCAGAGCGGGCGGACAAGGGAGACGGAGCATGACCACGCAGACGGTGCTCGCCGCGGCGGGTTCGGTACCCGGCGGTGAGGCAGTCACCTTCTGGATCCTCGCCCCGCTGGCGCTGATCGGCGCGATCGGCATGGTCGCCGCCCGCAACGCGGTGCACTCGGCGTTGATGCTGGTCCTGACGATGCTCTGCCTGGGCGTCTTCTACGTGGTCCAGGCCGGGCCGTTCATCGGCCTGGTGCAGATCATCGTCTACACCGGCGCGATCATGATGTTGTTCCTCTTCGTGCTGATGCTGGTGGGCCGCGGCGCCTCGGATTCGGTGATCGAGACGTTGCGCGGCCAGCGGGTCGCGGCGCTGGTGCTCGGCGTCGGGTTCGCCGGCCTCGTCGGCACCGGCATGTACCGGGCGCTGGCCGGTAGCACCGCGGCCGGTCTCGCCCAGGCAAACGCCGAGGGCAACGTGCAGGGCATCGCCCGGCTGCTGTTCACCAGGTACGTCCTCGCCTTCGAGCTGACCTCGGCGTTGCTGATCACGGCGGCGGTCGGTGCGATGGTGTTGGCGCACATCGAGCGGCGCCGGGAGGACCGGATGGACCAGCCCGCCACCATGAGGGCGCGGTTCCGTCCCGGTAACTACCCCGGCCCGAAGCCGGGCCCCGGCGTCTTCGCCACCTCCTCGTCGGTCGCCACGCCGGCCCGCCTGCCCGACGGCCGGCTGGCCGAGCAGAGCACCCCGGAGATCCTGCCGGTTCGTGAGCTGACCGCCGAGGACACGACGTTGAAGGGGACCGAAAAGTGAGCGAGTTCTTCTCGGTCGAGCCGAACTACTACCTGGTCCTCGCCGCGGTGCTGTTCACCATCGGCGCCGCCGGGGTACTCGTCCGGCGGAACGCGATCGTGCTGTTCATGTGCGTTGAGCTGATGCTCAACGCGGCCAATCTGACCCTGGTCACCTTCAGCCGGATCAACGGTGACCTCAATGGGCAGATCATGGCGTTCTTCGTGATGGTGGTGGCCGCGGCCGAGGTTGTGGTCGGACTCGCGATCATCATGGCGATCTACCGGACCCGGCGCTCGGCGAGCGTCGACGACGCCAACCTGCTGAAGTACTGAGGGGCCTGCGGTGATGGAGATTTTGGCGAAAGCCCCCGTCGAGCCGGTGGGCGCCGTCACGTACGCGACCGCCGAGGGGTTACTCGGCAGCGTCTGGCTGCTGGTGGCGATCCCGCTGGTCAGCGCGGCGATCCTGCTGCTACTCGGCCGTCGGGCGGACCGGTGGGGGCACTGGCTGGGTGTCGCGTCGGTCGGTGTCGCGTTCCTGCTGGGCCTGACCTACTTCTTCCAGCTCCGCGGCCTGGAGAACCGGTCCGTTGAGCTGAGCCTCTGGGACTTCATCGCGGTCGGTGACCTCCGGGTGGACTTCGGTCTGCTCTTCGACCCGCTGGCGGCGGTCTTCGTACTGCTGATCACCGGGGTGGGCTTCCTGATCCACCTGTACGCGGTGGAGTACATGGCCCACGACCCGGGGCGTCGGCGGTTCTTCGCGTACTTCAACCTGTTCGTCGCCGCCATGCTCCTGCTGGTGCTCGGCAACAACTACGTGATGCTCTACTTCGGCTGGGAGGGCGTCGGGCTGGCGTCGTACCTGCTGATCTCCTTCTGGTACGAGCGGCCCGCCGCCGCCACCGCCGGTAAGAAGGCGTTCCTGATGAACCGGGTCGGCGACGCCGGCCTGGTGATCGGCATCTTCATCATGTTCGCCACCCTGGGCACCACGCAGTACGACGAGGTCTTCACCGGTGTCGGCTCGCTGACCGCCACCACGGTCCTGCTGCTCGGCCTGCTCCTGCTGCTCGGTGCGGCCGGAAAGTCGGGTCAGTTTCCCCTGCAGGCGTGGCTCCCGGACGCGATGGAGGGCCCGACCCCGGTCTCGGCGCTCATCCACGCCGCCACCATGGTCACCGCGGGTGTGTACCTGATCGCCCGCTCCAACCCGATCTTCTCGGCGAACTCGACGCTGCAGCTGGTCGTGGTGAGCATCGGCGCGCTGACGCTGCTGCTCGGCGCCATCATCGGGATGGCCAAGGACGACATCAAGCGGGTGCTCGCCTGGTCGACGGTGAGCCAGATCGGCTACATGTTCCTCGGCGTCGGCCTCGGTGGTGCGGCGTACGCGCTGGCCATCGTGCACCTGCTGGCGCACGGCTTCTTCAAGGCCAACATGTTCCTGGGCGCCGGCTCGGTGATGCACGGGATGAAGGACCAGGTCGACATCCGGCGCTTCGGCGGGCTGGCGAAGTACATGAAGATCACCTGGTTGACCTTCATGGCCGGCTGGCTGGCGATCATCGGCCTGCCGCCGTTCTCCGGCTTCTTCTCCAAGGAGCCGATCATCGTGGCCGCGTTCGAGCGGGACGACTGGACGGCCTGGCTGTTCGGCATGGCGGCCCTGCTCGGTGCCGGGCTGACCGCGTTCTACATGACCCGGCTGTTCGTGCTCACCTTCCACGGCCCGGCTCGCTGGACCGAGGAGATCGACCACCCGCACGAGTCGCCGAAGCTGATGACGATCCCGCTGATCCTGCTCGCGGTCGGTTCGCTCGGCGCCGGTGCCCTGATGGTCGGGCCGGTCCCCGAGTGGCTGGAGGCGACCGCCGGACTGGGCGGTGGCTCGGAGGCCGGGCACGAGGCAGTGCTCTCGCACCTCGTCATCACGATCCTGTCCATCGGGGTAACCGTGATCGGTGCCGGGCTCGCCTGGTTCCTGTTCCGGCGCGGCACGGCCACCGAGCCGCAGCCGGCGGGGGTGCTGGTCACCGCCGCCCGGAAGAACCTCTACACCGACGCCGTCAACGAGACGGTGTTCGAGAAGCCGGGCATCTTCCTCACCCGGGCGCTGGTCTACCTGGACAACCGGGGCATTGACGGACTGGTCAACGCCCTCGCCGCCGGCGTCGGCGGCGGCTCGGGTCGGCTCCGGCGGCTGCAGACCGGCTTCGTCCGGTCGTACGCCGCCTCGATCCTGGCCGGTGCCCTGCTGGTGGTGGCGGCCTTCCTGGCCGTCGAGGCGGGGTGGCTGGTGTGATCGACCTCAGGAGGCGGTCGGGGAACCCCGCGGTGGCCGCCGTCGGCGGACCGCACAGTGACGACGGAGGTAAGGCCGCGTAATGTCCGACTTCCCGTTTCTTTCGGTGCTCACCGTGGCGCCGCTGGTCGGTGCCCTGGTGGTCGCCGTCCTGCCCCGCCGCCGGCCGGAGTTGGCCAAACAGGTGGCGCTCGGCTGGTCGCTGTTGGTGCTGGCGCTCTCGGTGGTCATGTGGGTGACCTGGCAGACCGGCGGTGACCGGTTCCAGTTCCGTGAGTCCTATCCGTGGATTCCGAACTGGGGCGTCAACTTCACCTTCGCCGCCGACGGCATCGCGCTGGTCATGCTGATGCTGATCGCGCTGCTGGTGCCGCTGGTGATTCTGGCTTCCTGGCACGACGCCGAGTCGTCCAAGCGGTCGGTGCCGGTCTACTTCGCCCTGTTGCTGGTGCTCGAGTGCACGATGATCGGCGTCTTCGCCGCCGCCGACGTCTTCCTCTTCTACGTGTTCTTCGAGGTCATGCTCGTGCCGATGTACTTCCTCATCGGCAGTTACGGCGGACACCAGCGGCAGTACGCGGCCGTGAAGTTCTTCCTCTACTCGTTGGTCGGCGGCTTGTTCATGCTCGCCGCGGTGATCGGCCTCTGGGTGGTCGGCGGAAAGACCTTCGACTGGGCGGCGCTGTCGGAGGTGGACATCTCCACCGGTGCCGAGCGCTGGCTCTTCCTCGGCTTCTTCATCGCCTTCGCGATCAAGGCCCCGTTCTTCCCGTTCCACACCTGGCTGCCGGACGCCGGTGGCGCGGCCCCCGCCGGTGCCGCCGCGCTGCTGGTCGGGGTGCTCGACAAGGTCGGGACGTTCGGCCTGCTGCGCTACTGCCTTCCGCTGTTCCCGGACGCGGCCAAGTGGTTCGCGCCGTGGGCGCTGGCGCTGGGCGTGATCGGCATCATCTACGCGGCACTCCTCGCGATCGGTCAGAACGACCTGAAGCGGCTGGTGTCGTACACCTCGATCGCGCACTTCGGCTTCATCGGGATCGGCATCTTCGCGTTCACCAGCCAGGCGGCCACCGGTGCGGTGCTCTACATGGTCAACCACGGGCTCGCCACCGGTCTGCTCTTCCTGGTGGTCGGGATGCTGGTCGCCCGCCGGGGCTCCGCGCTGATCAGCGACTTCGGCGGCGCCGGCAAGCTGGTTCCGCTGCTGGCCGGGGTGCTCTTCTTCGCTGGTCTCGCCTCGCTGGCGCTGCCCGGCACCGCACCGTTCATCTCCGAGTTCCTGGTGCTGATCGGCACCTTCTCGGTGAACAAGCCAGTGGCGGTGATCGCCACAGTCGGGATCATCCTGGCCGCCGCGTACGTGCTGTGGATGGTGCAGCGCACCACCCAGGGCACGCTCAACCCGGCGTTGACCGAGGTCGAGGGCATGAAGCGGGACCTGAACCTGCGCGAGAAGGTCGTCGTGGCCCCGCTGGTCGCGCTGATCGTGCTGCTCGGCTTCTACCCGAAGCCGGTCACGGATGTCATCAACCCTGCGGTCCAGGCGACCATGCAGGATATCGGCAAGACTGACCCGGCCCCGTCGGCCGGAACTCCACAGGAGGCGAGCCGGTGAGCGAGCTGAAGCTTCCGTCGATCGACTACGCGGCGCTCGCGCCGACGCTCATCTTGCTGGGCGCCGCGCTGGTCGGTGTCCTGGTCGAGGCGTTCGTGCCGCGCCGGCTGCGGCACGTGGTGCAGCTCACGGTGGCGCTGCTGGCGGTGCTCGGTGCGCTGACCATGGTGGTGTTGAACGCCAATGATCGTCTGATCACCATCGGTGGGGCGATCGCCATCGACGGGCCGGCGCTCTTCCTGCAGGGCGCGATCCTGGTGTTGGCCGCGATGGCCCTGCTGCTCATCGGCGAGCGTACGGTCGAGCGCGGCGGGGCGTTCGTGGCGCAGGCGGCGGTGACCGCCGAGTCGGCGGACGACCGTCGGCAGGCCGAAGGGGCTCCCGGTCTGACCGAGGCGTACCCGCTGATCAGCTTCGCGGTCGGCGGCATGCTGATCTTCGTGGCGGCGAACGACCTGCTGACCATGTTCATCGCGCTCGAGGTCCTCTCCCTGCCGCTCTACCTGCTCTGCGCCCTGGCTCGCCGCCGGCGGCTGCTGAGCCAGGAAGCGGCGATGAAGTACTTCCTGCTCGGCGCGTACGCCTCGGCGTTCTTCCTCTTTGGCGTCGCGCTGGTGTACGGCTTCACCGCCGGCACCCCGGACCGGGCGGCGGGGGTTGACTTCGCCACCATCCACGCGGCGGTCGCGGAGAGCCCGTCCAGCCCGGTGCTGCTCTTCGGCGGTATGGCGATGATCGCCATCGGCCTGCTGTTCAAGGCCGGTGCCGCGCCGTTCCACGTCTGGACGCCGGACGTCTACCAGGGTGCGCCCACCCCGATTACCGGCTTCATGGCCGCCTGCACGAAGGTCGCTGCGTTCGGCGCCCTGCTGCGGGTCTTCCACGTAGCCTTCGAGGGAGCCCGCTGGGACTTCACTCCGATCCTCGGCGCGGTGGCGGTGCTGACCATGCTCGTCGGCGCGGTGCTGGCGGTCACCCAGACCGACATCAAGCGGCTGCTCGCGTACTCCTCGATCGCCAACGCGGGGTACCTGTTGGTCGGGGTGCTCGCGCCGACCAGCGACGGGGTCTCCGGGACGATGTTCTACCTGGTGGCCTACGGCTTCTCGGTGTTGGCCGCGTTCGCCGTGGTCACCCTGGTCCGGGACACCGACGGCGAGGCCACCCACCTGTCCCGCTGGGCGGGTCTGGGCCAGCGCTCGCCCTTCTATGCCGGGCTGTTCACCTTCATCCTGCTCGCCTTCGCCGGTATCCCGCTGACCAGCGGCTTCACGAGCAAGTTCGCGGTCTTCAGCGCGGCGTTCGACGGCGGTCAGGGCTGGTTGGTGATCGCCGGTGTGCTGACCAGCATGGTGCTCGCCTTCCCGTACCTGCGGGTGGTTGTGCTGATGTGGCACTCCGAGCCCGGCGAGTCCACTCCCGCCGTGGTCATGCCGGGCTGGCTGACCTCGGCCGCGCTGACTATCGGTGTGGTCGCCACCCTGGTGCTCGGCGTGTTTCCGCAGCCGCTGCTCGATCTCGCCGCAGGAGCCGCAGAGTTCGTGCGGTGACACCGCCAACCCGGGGCCGGCACGTGACCTCCGTGCCGGCCCCGGCGTTGTTCTCGGAGGTCATGGACGCATACGCGGGCGCCCTTTGGGTCATCCCCGCCCCGGGGTCGATGGTATTGGTGTGACATGGTGGGAGGCGTGGTGAATCCGGCTGACAAGCTTTCGGGTGCCACCGGCGTGGGCAGTCGTTCCGGCCGGGGCGGCGCGGGTCAGTTGGGTGCCCTCGGGCTGCATCCGGTTGACGCGGGGCTCACGGATTCGGCGCTTCAGGTGCTGGCGGGGGTCGAGGCCGCGTTGCGGGCCGATGTCGTCAGCGCCGACCCGTTCGTCACCGAGGCCGCCCGGCACCTCCTCGACGCCGGTGGCAAGCGGTTCCGTCCCCTGCTGGTGGCGCTCGGCGCCCAGTTCGGGGATCCGACCAGGGCGCAGGTGGTGCCGGCCGCCGTGGTGGTGGAGCTAACCCACCTGGCCACGCTCTACCACGACGATGTCATGGACGAGGCGGCGGTGCGTCGGGGGGCTCCGAGCGCCAATTCGCGGTGGACGAACTCGGTGGCCATTCTGGTCGGTGACTATCTCTTCGCCCGCGCCGCTGATATCTCCGCGGACCTGGGCACCGAGGCTGTCCGGCTGCAGGCGCGGACCTTCGCCCGGTTGGTGCACGGCCAGATCGCCGAGACCGTGGGGCCGCGTCCCGGGGTGGACCCGGTGGCGCACCACCTGCACGTGATCGCCGAGAAGACCGGCTCGTTGATCGCTACCGCGGCCCGGTTCGGGGGGATGTTCAGCGGGGCCAGCCCGACGCATACCGAGGCGCTGGCTGGTTACGGTGAGACCATCGGGGTCGCCTTCCAGCTTTCGGACGACCTGTTGGACATCTCCAGCGAGGCGGAGCGCTCCGGCAAGACGCCCGGGACCGATCTTCGCGAGGGTGTCCCCACCCTGCCAGTGCTGTATGCCCTGGCTTCGGACGATGCTGACGCCGCGTCGGTGCGGCTCCGGGAAGTCCTGGCGGTCGGTCCGTTGACCGACGATGACCTGCACGCCGAGGCGCTCGGACTGCTCCGGGAGAGCCCGGCGTTGAAACGGGCCCGGGAGACGGTGCGGAGCCGTGCTGAGGAGGCGCGCGCGCAGCTTGCGCCGCTGCCGCCGGGCCCGGCCCGGCAGGCGCTCGAATCCCTCTGCGACCAGATCGCAGACCGGACCAGCTGACACAGCTACCGACCGGCGGTGGTGTCTCCGGCAGCGGACTCACCTCGGTTCAGCAGCATCCGGGCACTCCCAGGTCATCATAACGTGATCAATTCATCACTGGCAGTGGGTGATGATCTGGTGGTCTCTGCCCGAACAGGCGTTTCCTACCGGTCCTGAATTTCATATGGTGTAAGTCCCCGGCTGCGGAGGTGGTTGTGCGCGACCCCTTGGCGGAGCCTTCGGACCTCATCCGAAGCGTGTCCCGCGCGCTACGAGTGCTCGAGTCGGTCGGTCGTGCCCCGAAAGGGCTGACTGTCAAACAGATCGCGCGACGGTGCGAGCTGACCGTGGCAACCACGTACCACCTCGTCCGCACCCTGGCCTACGAGGGCTACGTGATCCGGCGCGAGGACGGCACGTACATCGTGGGCCTGGAGATTGCCGACCGCTACCGTGAGCTGGTCAGCGCCTTCCGCGGACCGCCGACGGTCGGGGAGTCCCTGCGCCGGGCCGTCCTCGACACCGGCTACAGCCATTTTCTGGGCCGGTTCATCGGGGGCCAGGTCGCCATCACGGCCACCACCGAAGGCCCACGCTCCCCCTACCTGGAGGACCTGGTTCCCGGCTTCGACGAGGGGGCGCACGCCACCGCACTCGGTAAGGCGCTACTCGCGACCCTCACCACCGAACAGCGGCTGCGCTACCTGCGGGAGAACGGCATGCGCCCGTTCACCACCGGGACGCTGACCACCATTGAGGCGTTCGAGGCCGACCTCGCGGCCGGCGAGCGGCGGGGGATGCAGCTGGAGCTGGGGCAGTACCGGCCGGGGGTGGCCTGCGCGGCGGTGTTGGTGAGCGCTGACAAGGATGTGGAGCGGCGGGTGGCGCTCGCCTGTGCCCTGCCGGCTGGCGAGATGATGGCCTCCGCCCGGGCAGTTCGGGCGAAGCTGCTCGCCACCGCCCGGAGCATTGCCGACTGCCTCATCGGCGATCCCTGACCGGAGGCGGGGTGCGGGCCGGGTGCCACGGGGAACGGGCCCTCACCCATGCTGGGAGAGGGCCCGTTCGCGCCCGGAGGGGCCGAGGGAGCTGAGCGGTCAGCTACCGATCGGGCCGCCATCCAGGCGCCAGGTGACCACCACGCCCGGCTTGGCGTAGTCGCCGTCCGGCCAGGTGGAGGCGGGGTTCTCGATCGAGGCGCCGGAGATCTCCCCCGGGTGCTGCACGGCCACGAAGACCGAGCGGTTGTCGCCGGTGATGAACGGGCCGCAGGTCTCCGCGCCGACGGGCACGGTGAGGAACTGCTTCAGGTGGCCGCGCTCCGGGCCTTCGATCGGCGTGGCGAAGAGGCCGTCATTGCTGCCCAGCGCGTTACCGTCGGTGGAGATCCAGAGGTTGCCGGTGGCGTCGAAGGCGAGGTTGTCCGGGCAGGAGATCGGGGAGACCTTCGTCTTGTCGTACCCGGCGAAGTAGGTCGAGGAGTCCGCCGGGTCGCCGGCGACGATCGGCAGCGACCAGGTGAACGTCTCAGCCGAGTTGTCCCCGTGCTTCTCCACCAGCTCCAGCACGTGGCCGTGGCGGTTGGCGTTACGCGGGTTCGCCTCGTCCGCCTTCGGGTTGCTGTCAACCCCACGCCCGGAGTTGTTCGTGAGTGCCACATACACCTTGCCGGTGTGCAGGCTCGCCTCGACATCCTCGGGCCGGTCCATCTTGGTCGCGCCGAGCTGGTCCGCGGCGAGCCGGGTGAAGGTGAGTACCTCGGCGGCGGTCATGCCCTCGACGTACGAGCGGTTGCCACTGACCAGCTTGATCCACCGACCGCCGCCGTTGAACGCACCATCGCTGGGCAGCTCGCCGGAACCGTCGATCTCGTCGGCGCTGGTGTAGTCCAGCTTGGCGACGTAGAGGGTGCCCGACTCCAGCAGGGTCAGGTTGTGCTCCCGGTCCCGCCAGGAGTTCCCCTTCTTGAACTTCTTCTCCGACACGAACTTGTAGAGGTAGTCGAACCGCTCGTCGTCGCCCATGTACGCGACCACGTGTCCGCTCTTCGCCACGATGACGTTCGCGCCCTCGTGCTTGAACCGGCCCAGCGCGGTGTGCTTGCGCGGCCGGCTCTCCGGGTCGTACGGGTCGATCTCGACAACCCAGCCGAACCGGTGCGCCTCGTGCGGGTGCTCGGTCAGGTCGAAGCGCTCGTCGGCGCGGTCCCACTTCCGGTTCCCGCTCGGGTAACGGTCGGTGGTGTTGACGCCGTACCGGGCCAGCTTCGGCTTCAGCTCCTCCGGGGCGCCGTCGCCGCCGATGAAGTACTGGTTGAAGTTCTCCTCGCCGGAGAGCACCGTGCCCCAGGGGGTTACCCCACCGGCGCAGTTGTTCAACGTGCCGATGGCCGTGCGCCCCTTCGGGTCAGCCGCGGTCTTGAGCCAGTCCGAGCCGGCGGCCGGGCCGGTCAACTCGAACTTCGTCTTCGAGGCGGTCACCCGGCGGTTGTACGGCCGCTTGCCGGACCTGACCGGGCGCCACTCGCCGGTGCCCTGCACCCGCTCCAACTCCACCACGGACATGCCGTGCGCGGCCATCGCGACCTTCAGCTGCTCGACGCTGAGCGAGTCCACGTCGGTGAAGCCGGGGAACATCAGGTTCTCGTCGGTGTACTCGTGGTTGACCACGAGCAGCGCGTTCTTCCGGCCCAGCGGCAGCACGCCGACGAAGTCGTTGTTGTAGCCGAACTGCTGGGCCTGTGCCCTGGCCGTCTGCTTGTGCAGGTCGAACGGGGGCGCGCCCGGCACCACCTCGTCGCCCCAGCGGATGACCACCGAGTGGTCGTAGCCGTTCGGGACGATGAAGCTGTCCAGGGTGTTCGGTGGGACCGGCTTGAAGGTCAGTTTTCCGTCGCCGACGCCACCGGGCGGGGTAGCGAACTCGGTCGCCTCCGGCGTCACCGGAGCGGAGCTGGCGGCGGAAGCGGCGCCGCTGCCAGCGAGCGCCCCGGCGCCGGCGAAGCCCAGGACCAGCGCACCGACAGTGCCGGCGCGGACGACGCCGCGGCGGGAAACCTCGGCGTCCACCAGGTCGCCGAAGTAGGTGTTGTCCGAGGTGTTGGGGACCGGGTGGTCACAGGCGTTGCCACACCGGTAGAGACAGGTCATGGCATCACGACTGCCGTGGCGGATGGAGCCGAGCAGCGGGAGCAGCCGAGGGCGGTCGCTCATGTGGAGGAGCCTCCTGGTTTCGATGGCGCACGCCGAGGTCAGCGGATGGCATGCGTACCCGCCGGAGGCTAGGAGGAGACAATTACCACCAGTGTGCAGCCGTGTGAACCGAAGTTGAACTCCCGCGGTTGGACGGCCCTCATTCTCGGTAGCCCCCAAGATCACCGGCGATGCCGGGCCGGGAGGAGCGGCGCACCTCCGGCTGCCAGCACCACGGCAACCCGACACCGTCGGACGGGTGTATCTGGTGGTTTGCCCGGCTCGCCGCCGCCGAGTCGACACAGCGGATCCGGCCGGAGGGCTGGCGGCACCGCGTACTGGACGCGTTTCGTGACGACTCCGGACCGACAGCGGAGATCGGGCGACCTCGTGGGTGGTGACTCATTCGACATCCCCACCACACCGAAGTGGCACAACGGATCGATGGTGTTGGCTGGTGATGCCGCGCATGCGGCATCACCAGCCGCTGCCCAGAGCGCCCCGGTGGCGCTGGAGGACGCCGTGACGCTGGCGTGCTAGTCGCGGTCGAAGAGAGCTCCGAGTATCCAGGTGATTACGCTGACGAGGAGCGCGCCGAGTACGGCGGCCGGCCAGAACCCGTCTACCTGGAAGGGTAGCCCGGCCTCGCCGGCGATCCAGCTGGTCAGCAGGAACAGCAGGCCGTTGACGACCAGTGCGATCAGACCGAGGGTGAGGAGGTAGAAGCCGCAGCCCACGGTCCTGATGATTGGCTGGAGCACCGCGTTGACGACGCCGAAGATCGCGGAGACGAGGATCAGCGTGGTGACCGTCTCAGTGACCGATTCCGCATCTAGCGTGATGCCCGAGATCAGGAGTGTGGCTAGCCAGAAGGCAACCGCGGTGGCGCCCAACCGGATCAAGAGCCCTTTCAGGAAACCCATGGCGGAGAATGCTGCCACGGACCGTTTGTTCAGGGAAGGCTAGGGTCCTGTTTGCCGTGACGGGCCGGCCTGGAGCCGGCGGGGCGGGGTCTCCCTCGCCTCCGGCGCGAGCATCGCGAGCCGGGTCGCGAACAAGCGGCGAGCAGGGTGCGGCAGGTTCCATTACATCGATTGACTCCGTATCGTATCTGCACTGGATCTGGGTGTTATCGCCCGCGATGCGTCGGTACGGTCACGCCGTCATGATCTTGTGGGCACCTTGTAGGTTGTACCCGATACGGGTGCGTTGTCGCCGGGAGGAGCTGGCCTTGACCACATGGGAGCCGGCCACCGAGGCGGAGGTGACGTTGCGTGACGCGTTGCTTGCCAAGGACCAGCAACGATACTTCCGCGTCCTGGCCCGCACGGAGCTGTTGCTACCCGTCTCCGCGCAGGCGCTGGCCGGTCAGGCACCGATGAACTGGGGCACCTGGACCACCGGTGGTCGAACCCACGTGCTGGCGTTCACCTCGGTTGCCGCGCTCCGCGCCTGCCTCGGTGAGCATGCGGGCGCGAACCGCCGAGCCCCCTACGCTGAGCTTGCCGACCATTGGCCCAACCACGAGTGGTGGCTGGCGGTCAACCCGGGCCTGCCCATCGAGGGCTATCTGCCCGCCTGGTATGTCGCCCAGCTCTCCCGGGGCGACGTCCGCCTGCCCGGTCGCACGATGGGGACGCGGGCCCGGCTGGAGCGCGACGAGGCATACTCCCGACCCCGTCCCTTCGGGCGCCGGGAAGGGGAGCCGGCCGCCGGGGTGAAGGAGCCGGACCGCGCCCCGCGGGCTGGCCAGACGCCCGGCGGGATCACCCCCCTGCGCCCGTCACCACCTGCGTCGTCACCACCTGCGTCATCTCCGGCTGCGCCGCTGCGTACCCCAGCCGACCTACGTGCGGCTACCCTCCGGCGGCCGACGATGGACGCTGGTCGCATCGCTGGCGGTGATCCGGTGGCCCCCGGAGCTCGCCCGCCCGGGCCAGACCTCGGCCACCAGCCCGTCAGTGGAGCCGCATCCCCGCGGGAGCAACCCCGGGGTCGCCCCGGACCACCCCCCAGCCGCCGCTCCTTCTTCGAACCGGCCGCGGGCCGTGGCGACCGGGATGAGCAGAGCGTACGACCGCCGCGCCTTGCTCGGGGCGCCCAACAGTTCCCGCGCCGCCGACCGGCCGGTGAACCGCCGCCCGTCGCGTCGCCGATGTTCTCGACCCGAGCCACGACCCAGGTCGACCAGGACGCCGCTGCCCCGTCCGGCGAGACAGCACCCCGGCTGGTCCGGCAGCAGACGCCGGCCGAGGAGACCCGGACCGTCCGTTTCCCGGTTCCTGACCCGGCGACACTTCGGCGGTACGCCCGCCGTACCGCCGAGGAGGAGGGAACCCGCCAACCCCGCCCCACCTCGGCGGAGTCGGAGCCCGGCCCGATCACTGAGCCGGCGTCCAGTCCGTTACCCCGGCGAACGCCTCCGCCGACCGTGATCGAGGGGGCGGTCGTTGATCTCCGAAATGTGACCGCCGCCGGTACGGCCGACGTCTCGACGACCGTACCGATATCGACGGTGACGGGCGCGGCCCCCGACCGCGGCGATTCAGTGGTACCGGCCGCCGCCGACCCGACGTTGCCCGACGCCGACGTTCGGGCCGAGGCCACGCTCCGGATCAGCGTGGCGGGAGCGGATAGCCTTTTCACGCCCACGCCCACGCCCACGGCAGTTGTGCCCCCGGATTTCGAACCGGCCAATGAGGTCGAGGCGGACCTCGTCACGGCGGCCATCAGCGGCAACACCGACACGTTCCTGTCGACGTTGCTGCTTGCCCAGGTGCTGCTTCCGGTGGCAGCCGACTCGGCACCGGACAGCCGGCCCGGCGGCACGGGGTTCGTCTGGCGGACCGAGGAGCGGGACGGAGCGGTGTCCGTGGTCGTCTACACCTCCCCGGAGCGCCTCGCCGACCACACCGCCGGGACGGTCGAGACCATCCGAGTCCGCTTCGTGCAGCTCATCCAGCGTTGGCCCGACCGGACGTGGTCGTTCGCCGTCAACCCGGGAACTCCGATCGGTACGACGATGCCCGGTGAGCAGATCGTCGGGCTCGCCAACTGGGCGGCGGAGGTGGGCCTGGGTGCGGATCGGCCGGAGCCGGAGCCGGAGCCAGAGCCAGGGTTAGAGCCAGCACCAGAACCAGCGGCGCCGGCTGCGTCGGCGCCGGTCGACTCACCAGCAACTGCCGACCGGCCGCGTTACCGGCCGCCGAGCCCCGACTCCACGAGTCCCGTCCTGATGCAGAAGGCGGTGGCGGCCAGCCAGCTCGCCTACTATCTGGACCGAGGTTACGACCGTGTCTCCGGTTTCGTGCACCGGGCGGCCGAGCTGGCACACCTGACCACCCCGGCTCAGCTCTACGACGCGCTCGGCCTGGGCTACCCCGGTTCTCCCTTCGAGCGGAGCGCCGAGAAGATCTACGTACTGCGGTGGCCGGCGTTCCGACCGAACCTCTACCGCATCCCGTACGGCGGGCAGAGTGAAGCCGCGATGCGGGCCATGGAGGGCTGGGTGATCGAGCGGCCGCCGTTCCGTGGCAACGGCTTCGCCCCGAGCGAGAGTAGCGATGTCGTGGCGGAGTTCAAGGTCGACAGTGCCCGACTGCCGCACGGCGCGCAGCTGTGGCGGATCGGCGCGGACGGCGCCGAGCGGCTCGTCGCCACGTTGGATGTGGACGTACTGCGGTGGCGACAGGCGGGTGACGGGTGAGACGGGACGGGTACGTGGCTCGCTGGCGGGACCGCGAATACCAGGCCAGCCCGGACGGTGACGACATCCGGCTCTATCAGCACGAGCCGGCGGCGGGCTTCACCCCGGTACGCCCCGGCCGCCACCTCCGCGTCGTGCCGGCCGCCGAGGTCGACGGGCTGACGTACATCCGCACCACCTGCACCTGGCAGGGGCGGCCATTCATCGTGTTGGGCGAGCACGAGGGTTGGCTGCGGGTCGAGTACACGGGTGGGCGCTGGCCCGTCGCCGAGGCGCTGGGTCTCGAGGCGTTCGACTACGGCGTCTACCAGGGCTGGGCACCGGCCGCCGAGGTCCGCGACCTGCGGGAGCTTCGCGTCTAGCGCCGGTCAGCTAAGACTTCGCCCAGCGCAGGATCTCGCCGAGTACGATCTCCGGGGCCTCGAGGTGTGGGAAGTGCCCGACCTCGTCGAGCAGGCGCCACTCGTACGGGGCCACCACGTACCGGCCGGAGCCTTGGGCGGTACGGGGCAGGACCGCCCGGTCGAGGGCACCGTGTAACTGGAGGGTCGGCGTGACGAGGGGCTTCTGCATGAGCCGAACGAAGCGGTAGCCGTGCAGCCGTAGCGCTGACCGGAAAGCCCACCGGTAGCCCTCCAGGGCGCAGAACGCCGCCTGCGGGATCTGCATCGCCGTCCGGCACCGAGCCGCGTACGGCTCGAATTCGGGGCTGTGCACCCAGCGTGGACCGGCCCCGCGGCGCAGGATCTCCGCTACCGCCGCCCCGTCGTCGCGGGTCAGCACGTGCTCGTAGCGCGGCAGCTGGAACAGCAGCGTCGGGGTGGAGGCGGCGAACTGGCCGCGCGGGTCAGCGAAGATGGCGGCCCGTAGCCGGAGCGGGTGCGGGGCGCCGAGCACCACCAGGCGGCGGACCAGCGTCGGGTGGAACGACGCCGCTGTCCAGCCCAGTAGCCCGCCGGCGCCGGAGCCCACCACGGTGGCGGAGCGCTCACCCAGCGCCCGGATCAGCCCGGCGACATCGCCGGCCAGGGTGTATCCGTCGTAACCCCGGGGTGGCTTGTCACTCGCGCCGTAGCCGCGTAGGTCGACCGCGACTGCCCGGAACCCGGCGTCGGCGACCGCCGGTAGCAGGTTGTGCCACGCCCACCAGTGCTCCGGAAAGCTGTGCAGGAAGAGCACCATCGGGCCGGTCCCGGCCTCGACCACGTGGAACCGGCTGCCGTTGGCGCCGACGAACCGGTGCGTCCACGGCCCCTCGGCGAGGACGCAGGACTCGTCAAGGGCCCTGTCGTGCTGCTCGGTCATGTGCCACAGCCTAAGGCCCGGGTCATAACCGGTCCGGACGCGTGGCGGACGAGCGCGAGTCGGTGTCGGTGTCGGCGCCAGGGAAAGGCGATGCCCGAGCCGGTCACCGGCCCGGGCATCGCCCTCGTGTGGTTCCCGTTACTTGAAGCGGACCTTGATCGACGTGCCCTTCTGCTTCAGCACCTCGATCTTCGTGCCGGTCGCGGGGAGCTTCACCCCGTGGTTGGGCAGCTCCTCGTACCAGTACTTCTGGGTGTCGTCGAAGAGCGGCTGCGCGGCCTGGCCGCGGATGTACTGCGGCTGGCTGTCGATGTGCAGCGTGAACGAGTCCGCCTTCTGGAGGCCGAACGGCGCGTCGTACACCTGGACCCGGGCCCGCCATGGTTCGCCGGTCAGGTTGTAGATCGGCCGCGGGCGCGAGTCGATGTAGAGGTTGCGCCCCTCACCCGGGTGCGCGAACGTGTCGTTGTCCGCCCAGCGGGTGTTCCAGTAGGAGATCAGCAGACCCTCCTGGTACGCGTAGTGGTCCACCCAGTCCGGGCGGGTGTTCGCGTACCCGAAGTAGTACGGCCCGGTCTTCAGGTACTTGTCGTACGAGACGTACGATCGGTGGCCGGCGATGTAGTAGTTGTCGAAGAGCTGGGTGTACTTCTCCTCGGTGATGCTCCAGCCGGTCAGGTTCCAGTCGCCGGCACCGGTCTCCCCACCGTCGTTGAGGATCGTCTCGCCGTCGGCGGTGACGGTGATCTCGTCGCCGAAGAAGCCGCCCTCGGAGACGCCGCCGTCGGTCTGGTAGCGCAGCCGGAACTGAACCGGCTTGCCGGCCTGGGCATCCATCGGGAGGTTGACGTCGACCCACTCGTCGTTGCTACTACCGTCGAGGGCGAACCGTCCGGGGGAGATCTCCTTGAACGGCGTGCCGTCGGCGGTACCGGGCAGCGGCGTCCAGGTGTCCCCACCGTCCTCCGACACCTCGAAGAAGAGGTAGTCGTAGTCGGCCTCGATGCTGTAGCGGCCCTTCATCGTCAACGCGGCCGACGACTTCCCGGTGAGGTCGAGCGTCCGGGTCATCGTGTTGTTGAGGCCGTCCTCGTTGCCGGAGAAGAACTGCTTCGTGCCGGCGAACGGTGCACCGTTGTCGAACTCGTACTCGCGCTTCGGCAGCACGACCACGGCGGCCTGCGGCTTCTTGGAGTTGTACTCCTGCGGGCCGAGGGTCATGGTGCGCTTCTGCCCCGCGACGACCACCTCGTAGTCGAGCCAGCCGAGCTGGAGCTTGTTCCAGGCACCCAGATCGCCACCGCGCTCGCCGATCCCACCGTCGCCCTTGGCGCCGAGCCGGCTCTGGGCCATCAGCGTCCAGTGCTCGTTGTTGTTGTCGCCGCCACTGACCACGTTGTAGTCATCCGGCAGGCCGAGGTCGTGGGCGTACTCGTGGTAGAAGACGCTGCGTCCGCCGTTTTCCGGCTGGATCGTGTAGTCACCGATCCAGATGCCGGTGTCGCCGATCTGGGTGCCACCCGCCGGGAAGTTCGGCGGGCCGGTGCGGCCCTGGTCGGACGCGAACGCGTACCACCGGTGGCTCCAGATCGCGTCCTCGCCCTGGTGCGGGTCGCTGTTGGCCATGTCGCCACCGGAGTGGACGATCTGGAAGTGGTCGATGTAGCCGTCCGGCTCGTTGAAGTCGCCGTCGGAGTCGTGGTCGTACCGGTCCCACCGGTCCATCGCCCGGAGATCCTCGGCGATCTCCGCGTCGCTACGGCCGGCGGCCTTCTGGTCGGCGACCCACTGGTTCGCGGCGTCCCGCACCAGGGTCCAGACGTTGGTGCAGACTCTGCCGCCGCAGACCGCCGGGTCGTCACCGTTGGCGTCGGTCGGGTCGTCCAGGGAACGGCCGTAGCGGGCCGCGTTGTACTGGACCTTGACCCAGTCGGTGACCGTGCCCTCGACGCTGTACCGGCCCGAGGACTGGGCCTCGAAGTACTGCTTGACCGACTCGTCGCCGTCCGCCTCGCCGAAGTACAACGTCCGGAAGTGGTCGGCGCTGTAGTCCGCCTGCCAGCTCGTGGAGTTGTCCAGCGCCCGGTTGGGCTCCGGGATCTCGTTGTGCAGCGGGCCGTCGAACCGCGCCGGGCCCGGCCAGGTGGGGGCGGTGTCCTGGTCGGGGTAGGCCGGGTGCCGCTCGTTGCCGAACTCGGCCAGGATCACGAAGATCCGGTCCGTGTTCTCCCGGGAGAGTTCGACGTACTGGTCCTTCTTGCCGCGGTGACCACGGGCGGTGGGGGAACCGCCGTCCGTCTCACCGACCTTGACGACAGTGCTGCCGTTGACTCGCTGCGATGTCGTCTCGCCGGAGAGGACGTTGCTCAGGCCCTCCTGGCGCAGCGCCCGTCGCTTCTCCTCGAGTGGGTTGGGCAGATCGTGGTCAACGTGGGCAGGCTCTGCGGCTGAGGGAGCCGATGTCGGCTGCTGGAGCTTCGGCGCGGCGCTGGCGGATGGTCCGACCGCCAGTCCCGTCGCCGTCAGCGAGAGCCCGAGTAGACCCACTGCGACTTTGCGCACGCGGTACCTCCGGGTGTGAAGGAAAACCGGCCTAGCGGGGGCATGGGCCGGTGCGACGATCCCACGGATGGGACCACTGGTGAAGATAGACATCGTTGTTGATGAGGGGAAGACTGTCCGGACACTTTGTTGCAAGAAGTTGTTTGCAAGGAGTTCCGGCGTCACACACCTACCGGCCAGCTGAGCCCCCCGCAACCGGCCGGCACCGCCGGTGCGCTCCGGCTCAGTCCTCGCCCCTGCCAGCGCCCATGCCGGTGGCGATGAGCTCCATCACCGAGGAGTCCTGCAGCGTGGTCACGTCGCCCAGGGACCGGTTCTCCGCCACATCCCGCAGCAACCGTCGCATGATCTTGCCGGAGCGGGTCTTCGGAAGCTCCGGCACGAGCATGATCTGCCGCGGCTTCGCGATCGGGCCCAAGGTGCGCGCGACGTGGGTACGCAGGTCCGCGATGAGCTGAGCCCCCGCCGCACCCTCGGTCTCGGCGCTGGCTCGGGGGATGGCGAAAGCGACGATCGCCTGCCCCGTGGTCGGATCCGTCGCGCCGACCACCGCCGCCTCGGCCACCGACGGGTGCGACACCAGGGCCGACTCCACCTCGGTGGTGGAGATGTTGTGCCCGGACACCAGCATCACGTCGTCCACTCGGCCGAGCAGCCAGATGTGGCCGTCATCGTCCTTCTTGGCGCCGTCCCCGGCGAAGTAGACCCAGTCGTCGCCGACACCCGCGCCGGCGCCGAAGCGCGACCAGTACGTCTCCACGAACCGGTGGTCGTCGCCCCAGATGGTCCGCAGCATCGACGGCCACGGGTCCCGAAGCACCAGGTAGCCGCCGCCGCCGTTCGGCACCGGCTGCCCCTGGTCGTCCACCACGTCGCCGTTGATCCCGGGTAGCGGAGTCATCGCCGACCCTGGCTTGGCATGGGTCACCCCGGGCAGCGGAGAGATCATGATGGCACCGGTTTCGGTCTGCCACCAGGTGTCCACAATAGGTAGCTGTCCCCCGCCGACGTGCTGCCGGTACCACATCCAGGCCTCCGGGTTGATCGGCTCGCCAACGCTGCCCAGCAGGCGCAGGGAGGACAACTCGAACCCGGCGGGGATCTCCTCACCCCACTTCATCATCGTGCGAATGAGAGTTGGGGCGGTGTAGAGGATCGTCACCCGGTACTTGTCGACCAGCTCCCAGAACCGGCCCCGGTGCGGGGTGTCCGGCGTGCCCTCGTACATGACCTGGGTGGCGCCGTTGGAGAGCGGGCCGTACACGATGTACGAATGGCCGGTGACCCAGCCGACGTCAGCAGTGCACCAGTAGACATCACGCTCCGGTTTGAGGTCGAAGACCCCGTGCATCGTGTACGAGGCCTGGGTCAGGTAGCCGCCGCTGGTGTGCAGGATCCCCTTCGGACGGGCGGTGGTACCGCTGGTGTACAGGATGAACAGCGGATGCTCGGCGTCGAAGGCGGCGGCCTGGTGCTCGACCGACGCCCGCCCGACCGTCTCGTGCCACCAACGGTCCTTCGTCGACCAGGCGCACTCCTCGCCGGTGCGACGGACCACCAGCACGTGCTCCACCGACGGGCAGTTCGACACCGCCTCGTCAACGGTCGGTTTGAGCGCGGAGGGCCGCCCCCGCCGGTAGCCGCCGTCGGCGGTTACCACCACCTTCGCCGCGGCGTCCTGAATCCGATTTGTCAACGCGTCGGCGGAGAAGCCGCCGAAGACCACACTGTGGGTGGCGCCGATCCGGGCGCAGGCCAGCATCGTCACCACGGCCTCTGGCACCATCGGCAGGTAGATCGCCACCCGGTCGCCGGCCGTCACCCCGAGCTCGGTCAGCACGTTCGCGGCCTGGCAGGTCAGGTTCGTCAGCTCCGCGTAGGTGATCGTCCGGGTGTCACCCGGCTCGCCCTCCCAGTGGATCGCGACCCGGTCCCCCCGGCCAGCCTCGACGTGCCGGTCCAGGCAGTTGTACGCCACGTTGAGTTGACCGCCGACGAACCACTTCGCGAAGGGCGGCTTCGACCAGTCGAGTACCTGGTCCCACGGCTTCGTCCAGGTCAGTCGCTGGGCCTGCCGTTCCCAGAAGGCCAGCCGGTCGGCGCCCGCCGCGGCGTACGCCGCACTGGTGACGTTGGCGCTCGCGGCGAGCTCGGCCGGCGGCGGGAACTGGCGCGTCTCGTGCAACAGGTTGGCCAACGCCTCGCTCATGCCTGCTCCCTCGTCGCTCGGGGTGACCTGCGTCTCGGTGCAGAGGTTAGCCGGCCGGCCGGGCGCAGGCGACAGTCGAGAGCGACGGATCGCGCCGAACGGAGCCTCCCCCGCGCCGGGTGGCATGGCACCCCGGCCGGCGGCGCGCCGGGTGGCATGGCACCCGGCGGGCAGTATGAGCGGTCCCGTTAACGTGGCGGGGTGACCGATGACCCGCTCGCCCCGCTGCTCACCCTCGCCGATGTCGCCGCTGCCGTGGAGCGGGCCCGCGAGCGCTTCGACCAGGCGCAGCGGCACCGTGCCCTGCGCCGGCACGGCGGTCGGGTGGCCGCGGAGGTCAGCCTCCGCTGCGCGGTGGCCAGCGCCGCCCTCGAGGGGCACCTCCACGATCGCGAGGAGGTTCGCGCCGGCACCGTCACCGAGCCGGTGCTACAGGGCGCGCTGCGGGTCGCCGGGGCGCTACCCGGGCTGACCGACCTCTGGCCGAAGGCGCCCCGGCAGGCGCTCGCGAAGCTGCACGTGCTCGCCGCGCGGGAGCTGGTGCCGGAGACCGACCTGGGCCGCCCGGTGCCCGACGCGGTCGTGGCGGCCCGGCTGGACCGGCTGGCCGCCCTGGTGGCCGGGGGAACCGCGGCGCCGCCACTGGTGCTCGCCGCGGTTGTCCACGGTGAGCTGTTGAACCTGCGGCCCTTCGCCGGCCCGTCCGGGGTGGTCGCCCGTGCTGCCGCCCGGCTGGTGCTGATGTCCCGGGGCGTCGACCCGCGGGGCCTGCTCGCCGTGGACGTCGGGCACCGGGAGCGGGAGCCGGAGTACGTCGGCTCGGCCGGGGCGTTCGCCACCGGAACCCCGGATGGACTCCGTTCGTGGCTGCGGCACTGTCTGAGCGCCGTCGAGGTGGGCGCCGACCAGCTCACCGCGATCGGCGACGAGGTGCTCGCCGCGACCCCGTGACCTTCCCCGCCCGACCTACCCGGCGCCCGGTCCGGCCCGCAGCCGGCTGCGGTGGTCAGGTCGTCGGGGCAGGCCGGGCCCGACGGTACCGGCCGTACCAGGCGAGGCCGAGCGCCACGCCAACCCCGACGCCGAGCGCGGCGGCGGCGACCGGCACGGCGGGGCGATCCCGCAACCGCCGCCCCAGTGGAATCGGGTGCCGGAACTCCAGCACCGGCCAGGAGTTCTCCGCGGCGAGCCGGCGTAGCTGGCGGTCCGGATTGACTGCGGTCGGACGGCCGACGCACTCCAACAACGGGCGGTCCGTGTACGAGTCCGAGTAGGCGTACGAGCCGCTGAGGTCGTAGCCCCGCGTGAGTGCCAGCTCGCCCACCGCGTCCACCTTGGCCGGGCCGGCCGCGTAAAACTCGATCTCCCCGCTGTAGTGGCCGTCCACCACGGCCATCCGGGTGGCTATCACGTCGGTCACCCCGAGCAACGCCCCGATCGGCCGGACCATCTCCTCTCCGGAGGCCGAGACCAGCACGACGTCCCGGCCGGCAGCCTGGTGCTCCTCGATCAGGGCAGCGGCTTCGGCGTACACGTAGGGGTTGATCAGCTCGTGGAGGGTCTCCGCGACGACCTGGCGGACCTGTTCCACCTGCCAGCCCTTGCACAGCTCGGCGAGGTAGTCCCGGGTCCGGGCCATGGTCTGCTCGTCGGAGCCGCCCAGCCGGAACATCAGCTGCGCGTACGCCGACTTGACAACGTCTCGTCGGGTTATCAGCCCGTCTCGATAGAACGGCCGACCGAACGCCAGTGCACTTGACTTGGCGATGACGGTCTTATCCAGATCGAAAAAAGCGGCGCTTCGGCCCACGGCGCGCAAGTCTAGCCCGATGGTCTATCGTCTGCGGGGGCCCGGGTCCGTCAACCCCTCGGATGGGTGCGATGTGATCGATTGCCGACCCTGTTTTGAGTGGCCCCAATCACACCTTTGGGCGGAATTCAGCAGGGAGTGGAGGCCGCGCCACTCGACGTAACCAGGTCCACTCAGGCAGACTGTCGACACAACAGGCGTTCATCTTTCGGACAACCGGCAGGCCCTCGGCGGTTGCGCCCCCGTGACCGCTGAGTGGTTCGGCTCGCCCCCCCCCGGAGCCGAACCCGACGACCCCCGTCCTCCCCCTGACGGGGGTCGTCCCTTTCTGGCAGTGATGGCACCCACCGGGCGGCACGGCGCCGAGGCCGACCGGGACCGGGACCGGGACCGGGCGGAGAGTCAGGCCGACGACAAGTCACGAGTAACTTCGGCCGCCGCCGCGGCATAGCAGATCAACTGTTCCGGTGGAATCTGTCCACAGGTGCCGTGCCCATCCACAGGCCGGCAGTCGGTGTCGCCCCGGGGCCAGCCGGGCGGCGCAGGCTTCCAGACCAGCGAAGCCCGAGCCGACTGCTGGAGGCCGTGATGCCACCTCGCCCCGCCGTACCGCCCCCGCGCCGCCTGCCCCTTCTCGTGACCTCCGACGACATGCTCCTCGACGCCCTGCTGCGGCTCGCCGCGGCCGGTGGCGTCGAAGTCGACCTCGCACCGGATCCGGTGGCCGCCCGGTCCCGCTGGTCCCCCGCGCCGTTGGTCCTGGTCGGCAGCGACCAGGCGCAGCCATGCCTCCGGGCGCGGCTGCCGCACCGGCGGCGGTTGGTGCTGGTCGGCCACGCCGGGCACCTTGACCCCGGCCGGGATGTGGCCGACCTGATGGGTGCCGAGTTCGTGGCCGTCCTGCCCGCGGCCGAGCCCTGGCTGGTCGACCGGTTCGTCGAATGCGGCCCGGAGCAACCCGAACCGGTAGCGGCCCGGGCCGTCGCCGTCCTCGGCGGACGGGGCGGCGCCGGCGCCAGTGTCCTTGCTGGCGGGCTCGCTGTCACCGCGGCCCGCTCCCGCCTGCGGACGCTTCTGGTTGACGCAGACCCGCTCGGCGGTGGGCTGGACCTGGTGCTCGGCTGGGAACAACTGGGCGGATTGCGCTGGCCCGCGCTGACCGACGCCGACGGTCGGGTGGACGCCGCGTCGCTGGTGCGGGCCCTGCCCAGCCGGGGCGACCTGGTGGTCCTCTCGTGGGACCGAGGTGATCTTCGGTCGTTGCCGAGCGTGGCGATGGCGGCGACCCTCGACGCGGCCCGGCGGGCTCGCGACCTGGTCGTGGTTGACCTGCCCCGGCACCTGGATGACGCGGCGGTAACCGCCCTGCAGTCGGTCGACCGGGCCTTCGTCGTGGTACCCGCCGAACTCCGCGCCACCGCTGCTGCTGCTCGGGTGGTCAGCGCCGCCGCACCACACTGCGCCGACCTCTCCCTGATCGTCCGTGGTCCCGCCCCCGGCCGGCTCAAGGCCACCGAACTCGCGCGGACACTTGGGTTGCCGTTGGCCGGCACGGTGCGTCTGGAGCCGGCGCTCGGCCGTGGCCTGGAACGGGGTGAAGCGCCGGCGGCGGACGGGCGCGGCGCACTGGCCGTCCTGTGCCAACGGCTCCTCAACGAACTGACCGGTACGGCGCCGGGTGTGGCATGACCACGGCGGACGATGGCCTCGCCGCGCGAGTCCGACAGCGAATCGCGTCCTCCTCCACCCCGGTCACCCCGGCGGCGATTGTCTCCGCCGTACGCGCCGAGCCGGCCGCCGCGGTGCTCGGCGACACCACGTTGCTCCGCCTCGCCGACCGGGTGCACGACGACCTGGTGGGCGCCGGCCCGCTGGCCCCACTGTTGGCCGACCCAAGGGTCACCGATGTTCTCGTGAACAACATTCACGTCTGGGTCGACCGGGGGGAGGGCCTGAAAGCGGTCGCGGTGCCGGTGGGCTCGGTGGACGACGTCCGCCGGCTCGCACAGCGACTCGCCGCCAGCGCCGGCAGGCGGCTGGACGACGGCTCGCCGTACGTTGACGCGCGACTCGCCGACGGCACCCGGCTACATGCGGTCCTGCCACCGGTGGCCACCGACGGTCCATACCTATCCCTGCGGACCTTCCGGCAGCGACCGTTCACGCTCGACGAGCTGGTCGGTCAGGGGTCCGTGCCGCGGGCAGTCGCCCCGGTACTGGCCGCAGTGGTGGCGGCCCGGCTCGCGTACCTCGTGGTCGGCGGCACCGGTTCTGGCAAGACCACATTGCTCAACACGCTACTCGGCATCGTTCCCGGCACGGAGCGGATCGTGCTGGTGGAGGACGCGGCTGAGCTGCACCCGGCACATCCGCACGTCGTCGGGCTGCAGGCGCGCACGGCGAATGTGGAGGGCGTGGGCGCGGTGGGCCTGACCGACCTGGTCCGGCAGGCGTTGCGGATGCGACCGGACCGGCTCGTCATCGGCGAGTGCCGGGGCCGGGAGGTCGTGGACCTGTTGGTGGCGATGAATACCGGTCACGAGGGAGGAGCCGGGACGCTGCATGCCAACACCCCCGCGGATGTGCCGGCTCGACTCGAGGCACTCGGTCTCCTCGGTGGATTGCCCCGGCCCGCACTGCACGCCCAGGTTGCGGCGGCACTCCAGGTGGTGCTGCAGGTACGCCGCGCGGATCGGGGGCGGGTGCTGGATTCCATCTGCCTGCTCCTGCCGGATGGGCCTGATCGGCTGCTCAGGGCGGTTCCGGCCTGGGGTCGTACTGGTGGGCCGGGGCCAGCGGCCGGGACGCTGGCCGGGCTGCTGGGCGAGCGGAAGGTGCCGGTCCCACCGATCCTGTGGGAGTCCCGGCCCGGTCCGGCAGGTGTGGGATGACCCCGGCTCAGCTCCTGCTACCGGTGCTCCTGGTCGCCCTAACGGTGGTCGCGGCGTGGTTGTTGACCCGGCTCGCCCGGCAACGGGTCCAGACCAGCAGCGGCTCGGGTGCCGTGGACGACCCACTGGTGACCTGGGTGGCCAGCCTGCGGCACAGCACCCCACCGCCCGGACCTGGGGACGGGGTGGAGACGGATGTGGCGCGGGATGTGGCGCGGCCGAAGCCGGCCGGGACGCGGCCCCAGCAGCGCGGGCAGGACCGCTCGGCAGGGCCGCCATCCCGGCGTGACTCGAGGCGTCCGAGCAGGACGGCTCGCCCGATGTCTGGTGCCCGCCAGGATGGTTCGGTCTCCGGTGCGTGGAGCGCGGGGCCCCCGCCGCGTTCTGCCTGGTACCACCCCCTGGCGGCGGCACCCCGGCGCACGCTGCTGCTCTCGGGTGTCCTGGCCGCCGCCGTGGGTGCCCTGCTGGCCGGTCCGGTCGCAGCAGTGGTCGTCGGCGCGTACGGCACGCTGGGAGTCCGGGCGCTGCTGCGACGACGCGCGAACCGGCAGGCCGACCAGCGCCGCCGCCGTCACCTCGACCAGCTCTGTGATCTCGCCGCTGACCTGCGTGCCGGTCTGCCCGTGGGCCAGTCCACGGCGCTGCCGATGGCCGGGGGTTCGGGCGGCACCCTGATCCGGGCGGCGGTCCGGCTCGCTGATCGTACCGGTGCGCCCCTCGCCGATCTGCTGGATCGGATCGATGTGGACGCCCGCGCCGCTGACCGGGGTCGGGCCACGGCAGCAGCGCAGGCGGCCGGGGCGCGGGCGACCGCCTGGCTGCTCGCGGCGCTTCCGATCGGTGGCGTCGGCCTGGGGTACGGCATCGGTGTTGACCCGGTCGCGGTACTACTGCACTCGGCGGTCGGCGGTAGCTGCGCGGTCCTCGCTGTCATGCTCCAGATTGCTGGGTTGTTCTGGACGGAACGGCTCACCGTGGTCCGCGGCGGGGAGATCGGATGACGCCGCCGGTGCTGACTGCCGAACGTTGGGGCGTGCCAGCCCTGCTGGCCAGACTCGGATGGAGGAGGCGTCGTCCGATCCGTCGGCTGCGCGACCTCGACCGGGTCCCGCCCGGCCCGCCACTGATCAGACCGGCGGATGGGACCCCGGGGGAGTCCCACCACCGGCGGTGCGCGATTCGGCTCGTCGCAGTACTCGCGGCTGTGGCGCTCGCTGTGCTGGCCGGTGGAGTACCGGGCCTGCTCGGGGCCCCGCCCGTCGCGGTGCTGCTCGACCGCCTGCTTCGTCGGGTCGAGTCACCGGCTGTCCGGGAGCGGCGTCGACGGGAGAATGCCGCCCTGCCGCTCGCCGCTGACCTGCTCGCGTCGGCGATGCGCGCCGGAGTCCCGGTAGACCGGTCGGTACTGGCGGTGGCGGAGGCGCTCGACGGGCCCCTCGCCGAGCGACTCGCCCGGGTCGGGCGCCTTCTTCGCCTCGGAGCGGAGCCCGCGGAGGCGTGGTCGTCGCTTGCGGCGGTGCCCGGCGCCGAGCGCCTGGTCGGTGCCGCGCTCCGCTCGGCAACCAGCGGTGCCTCCCTGGCGGGCGCGTTGACCCGTCTCGCCGAGGATCTGCGGGCCGACCGGGCCGCGGCGGCCGAGGCGACAGCCCGCCGCTCCGGGGTGCTGATTGTGCTGCCGTTGGGGCTCTGCTTCCTACCGGCCTTCATTCTCGCCGGCCTGGTGCCGGTGATCGTCGCCGTGCTCGGTGACGTGCTCTGACCGATCTCGAGAAAGGACCACGGACATGCGCACAATCACCGCCCGACTTCGAGGCGACGCTGGGATGAACACCGCCGAATACGCCGTCGGCACGCTCGCTGCAGTCGCCTTCGCCGGGCTCCTACTCAAGGTACTTACCTCTGACAGTGCGCAGGCGGCGTTGACCGCCATCATTGACCGGGCACTTCAGTGAGGCGGTGCCGGTGGGCCGGCCGAGACCGGGGCGCCTTCACCGCTGAGCTGGCGGCCGGCCTGCCGGCATTGCTCTTGCTCCTGTTCGTTGGTCTGACGGCGGTTGACGCGGTGGGCACCAAGGGCACCGCTCTGCACGCGGCACGGGAGGCGGCGGTCGCGGTATCCCGGGGCGCAGACGGGTGGGCCGTGGCCCGCGCGCTCGCCCCACCCGGAGCCCGGGTGTCGATCGACAAAGACAGGGAGCGGGTACGCGTCACTGTTCGCGCCCCGGTCCGGGGCCTCGGGACGCGGATTCCCCGACTGACGGTCACGGCGACGACCGTGGCCGCGGTCGAACCCGGCCCCGAGCCGTTCCCGCTGGTCGAAGGTGTCGTCGGTGAAGCCGGAGCAGGAGGGTGACCGGCAGTGGAAGCGGATGTCCTCGCACCGCCGGTCGGGATAGGAGGGCTCGGTTGGGGCCGCGGGAGACCGGCGAAAAATGGGGGCGGGTGTTCGCTGGTGGGGACCGGGGCGGTGCCACGGTCCTACTGCTCGCGGTCGGCGTCGCATTCGTGGTCTTCGGGGTGGCGGGCATGGCGGTTGGGGTGGCTCGGGTGGCCCGACAGCAGGCAGGTGTCGCGGCGGACCTGGGTGCGCTCGCTGGGGCGGCAGACGCCGTGCTCGGAGTCGCCAGCGCGTGTGAGTCGGCCCGGGAGATCGTGACCGCAAACGGCGGCCGGCTCGTCGGCTGCCGGCTCGACGGGCTGGATCTGCTGGTCACCGTGGAGGTGACCGCCACCGTGTTGCCGGGCCTGGTCCGGGCCGCGGCCGGGCGGGCCCGGGCCGGCCCGGTACGTGGGTGAGCGCACGCGTGTCCCCGGGCCGGCCCGCTACGTGGTTCAGCGCACCCCCGGCAGGCCCGCCGGCCGCAGTGGACGCGCGAGTGCCGGGGGAGCGTCACGTTGCCGGAGCGGCCTCCCGGTGTCGGTGACCGTCGCCCTCGCCGGGGACCGGCCCGATTTCTCCGCTGGTGCGGGCGCTACCAACCGTGCACGGCGAGCCGGGGGCCTTCGGGGACCGGTCGCGCCAACGGATCAGCGGGACTGGAGCGTGTCCAGTCCGATCGCTATGGCGATGATCAGCCGGCGATCGAGCTGCGGGTTGTGGATCTGCACGACATACCGGTCGCGGATACCCCACTTCTTCACGACCGAGAAGGCCGGCTGGCCGTCGGCGCCGAAATCGAAGTGGTAGGGCAGCCAGGACAGCGCTTCGACGAAGCGGCGGAGCAGCGCGGTCGGCAGGGACCGTTCCGCCCCGGTGGCCGGGGGCAACCCGCCCTGCTCGAGATGCCACGTGGAGCGCAGCAGGGACTTGGCGAAGTCTTTGCGGAACAGGCCGATCGGGTTTCCGTCTTGATCAGTGACGTCGTAGGTGGCGCCCAGGTCGAGGCGCTGCCGTGCCTTGAATCCGAGCAACGGCTGCTGCTGTGTGTCGTCGGTGTAGATGGTCACCTGTTCCTTGAAGGCGAGCCGCTTCTGCTGGGCGAACGCCAGCAGGTCCCCCTCCGAGCCGTCCGGTGCGACGGCGTGAACCTGGTACTGGTTGACGACCAACCGGATTCGCTGGCGGATGTGGAACTGCTGGTGAGTCTGAAGGGCGTCGGGGTGCATGATGTTCCTTTCGGTTCAGTCGGGGTCGGGCTGGACCGGGTGGCGGGGTGGCCGGCGTTCCGCGCGCCGCCGGTGCGCGGAACGCGGGCCCGTTGACGCGTCAGGACGCCCGGCTGGCCCGAGTCACTCCGGATGGCAGGTTGGCCAGCACGATGTCGAGGACCCGGACCGCGTCCGCCTTGGACAGTGGGTTGTTGCCATTACCGCACTTCGGGGACTGGACGCAGGACGGGCAGCCGGACTCGCAGCCACACTCCGCGACCACGTCCCGGGTCGCCCGCAGCCACCTCGCCGCCGTATCGTACGCCCGTTCGGCGAAACCGGCCCCGCCGGAGTGGCCGTCGTAGACGAAGACGGTCGGCGCCCCGGTGTCGGGGTGTGCGGCGGTGGACAACCCGCCGATGTCCCACCGGTCGCAGGTGGCGGTCAGTGGCAGCAACCCGATCGCGGCGTGCTCGGCGGCGTGCAGCGCGCCGGGTACGTCGGTGGGGCCGACTCCGCCCGCGGTGAGGGATTCCGGCGAGAGCGTGAACCACACCGCCACGGTCCGCAGTTCCCGGGCCGGTAGGTCCAGGGGGCGGGTGTCGATGATCTCGCCGGTGGCGATCCGGCGTCGCTGGTAGGACACCACCTGGCTGGTCACGTCGACCTCACCGAGGAAGAGTCCGACCGGCCCGGCGTCCAGGTACGACCGGACTGCCACCACCGACAGCGACGTGACATCACGGGCGTGGGTGGACCAGTCCGGCTCCGCCGGGTGCACCAGTGCGCACCCGTCGGCGAGGTCGAGGGTGTCGACCACGTACGAGATGCCCTGGTGCAGGTAGACCGCCCCGGGGTGCAGCAGGAAGTGCGACGACCCGCCGTCGACCGTGCCGAGGAGTCGCCCGGTCGCGGTCTCCACCACGCAGATCGGGGCGCCGTCTCCACCACGGAGCTCCACCTGGGGGCGTTCTCGGTGGCGCCAGTACCACCCGGTGGGGCGCTGGCGGAGCGCACCGGCCTCGACCAGGGCGTCCACCGCCTCCTTCGCGCCCTCCCCGAACAGGTCCAGGTCGGCCGGGGTGAGTGGCGTCTCGGCGGCGGCGCAGGCGAGCTGCGGCCTGAGCACGTACGGGTTGGTGGGGTCGAGCACGGTCGCCTCGACCGGGGTCCCGAAGACTGCCTCGGGGTGGTGAACGAGGTAGCTGTCGAGCGGGTCGTCCCGGGCCACCAGCACCGCCAGCGCCTCCTGGCCGGAGCGGCCGGCCCGCCCCGCCTGCTGCCAGAGCGAGGCGCGGGTGCCGGGGTAGCCGCAGATCAGCACGGCGTCCAGACCGACCAGGTCGACGCCGAGCTCGAGGGCGTTGGTCGAGGCCAGTCCGCGCAGTTCACCGCTGAGGAGGGACCGTTCCAGCTCGCGTCGCTCCTCCCGCAGGTAGCCGGCACGGTAGGCGGCCACCTGGTCACCCAGCCCGGAGAACGCCTCGTCGAGGGCCCGCCGGGCGTTGGCGGCCACGGCCTCGGCCCCCCGTCGGGACCGGACGAAGGCGAGTGTGCGGACCCCGGCGGCGACCGCGTCGGCGAGCAGGTCGGCGGTTTCGCGCAGCGCGGATCGTCGTACCGGCGCGAGGTCGGTGTCGTCGGGGGAGTTGGTCGGGGCGGGCAGCGTCGGCGGCTCCCACAGTGCGAAGGTCACTCCGCCGTGGGGCGAGGTGTCTGCGGTGACGGCCGCCACAGGCAGGCCGGTGAGCCGTTCGGCTGTCGCGGCCGGGTCACCCGAGGTGGCGGAGGCCAGCACGAAGACCGGTGTACGGCCGATCCGGGTGCACTGCCGGCGCAGCCGGCGCAGCACGTGCGCGACCTGCGAGCCGAAGACGCCCCGGTAGCTGTGGCATTCGTCCACCACCACGTACGCGAGCCGGCGGAGGAACCGCTGCCACTGGGCGTGACCGGGCAGGATGCCGTGGTGCAGCATGTCGGGGTTGGTCAGCACGAATCGCGCGTGCTGCCGGATCCACTCCCGTTCGGCTCGGGGGGTGTCTCCGTCGTAGCAGGCGGGGCGCACTCCCTCCAGCTCCAGTTCGGTGACGGCCCGGAGCTGGTCAACGGCGAGTGCCTTGGTGGGAGCGAGGTAGAGCACGGTGGCGCGGGGGTCGGTGAGCAGTGTCGACAGCGCCGGTAGCTGGTAGGCCAGGGATTTGCCGGACGCCGTGCCGGTGGCGACGACGACGTGGCTGCCGGCGTGGGCGAGGTTGGCGGCTTCGGCCTGGTGCTGCCACGGTGCGTCCACGCCCTGCCGGGTGAGGGCCACGCGCAGGTCCGCCGGGACCCAGCTGGGCCAGGGCGCGGGCTTGCCGGCGCGGGCGGGTACCCGTTCGACGTGGGTTACCGGGTCGGTGTCGTGCCGGGCGCGGAGCTGACCCAGCAGCTCTGCCGGGGACGGCCCGGGGGCTGCGGCACGGGCAGCCGCGGGTGACCCCGGCCGGCCGGGGTGCCGCGGCCGGGGTGCCGGGCTGTCAGAGGTCACGTCTGCACACTCGCACGGGTGTTCGGGGATGGGTAGCGTTGGTCCTGGGGCTGAGGTGCCTGCCTGCCGGGGCGCTTGCTGGTAGCCAGTACTACCGGTGGTGATGGTTGAATGCCCGGGGAGAGTTTACGGCTCTTGCGAGGAGGGTCTGATGGAGCTGTCGCTGGCGACGCGCACCGTGGGGGAGTTTGCGGTGGTCGTGGTCGGCGGTGAGGTGGATGTCTATACCGCCCCGCAGCTCCGGGAAGCCCTGTTCGAGTTGATCGATGCCGGGGTGGAGCGCGTCGTGGTTGACCTGGGTCGAGTCGACTTTCTCGACTCCACCGGGCTTGGCGTGCTGGTGGGTGTCCTCAAACGGCTGCGGACCGCCGGTGGCTCCTTCGCGTTGGTCTGTGACCGGGAGCCGCTGCTGAAGATCTTCCGGATCACCGCGCTTGACCAGGTTTTCCCGCTGTTTCCGACGGTTGACGCGGCGACCGGCGTGTGATGGCCGTGGTCCGTCTCTCCTTCTCGCCCGCGCCGGTGCACGTTCGCACGGCGCGGCTGGTTGGTGTCGCCGTGGCGCGGCGCGCGGGGGTCCGGCAGGGCCTGCTGGACGAGGTGCGACTGGCGATCGGTGAGGCGTGTACCCGGGCGGTGGCGCTGCACCAGCAGTACAACCTGTCTGACCCGGTACGGGTGGAGATGTCCGATGACGGGACGTATGCGGTCCGGGTGGTGGACCGGGCGCCGATCGAGGCTGGCGCCGATCTTGCCGCGTTGCCGCCGTACGAACTGGCCCGGGAGCCGCTCAGCGAGGACGCGTTGACCACTGGCGTCGGATTCGCGCTGCTTGCCGGCTTCGTCGATGACCTCCTGGTACGTCCGGCGGACGGGGGTATCGGCACCGAGGTGCAGATGGTGTGGCCGCTCGACCGCTGAGCGCGTTGGAGCACCGCCCGGCTCCGCCACTGTCAGAACGGACCTCGGCTGTCCTCTTTGGGCTCGATCGGCGCTTCGCTATATCAGAGTTCCTCTCGTAACACAGCGACAAAGATCATTCCGACACGATGACCGTCAGGTGTGACCTCAGACACTGCGGAGGGCTACAGTACCCGGGTTGTCAGCAAGTGAACCCTTCCGCAGCCAGCGGGAACGGTGCTCCATCGCTGGTCCGCTCGGTGGGTTGGCGCGTGCTTGCGACACCGCATCCAGGCGTCGGCCCCGCGTCTCCACGGTCGGCGCGAGCGTTCGGTACAGGAGGACACAGATGTCCGACACCTTGGCCGCCGAGGGCGGCGGGATCTCCCTTACCGGGAGCAATGTCACGTACGTGGTTCTCGCCGCCGTGATCGCGGCCGTGGCGCTGGCGTTCGCCGCCGCGCTGACGCGGACCGTGCTGGCCGCCGGCAGGGGCACCACCAATATGCAGGAAATCTCGGGTGCGGTGCAGGAGGGCGCCTCGGCGTACCTGTTCCGGCAGTTCCGTACCCTGGCGATCTTCGTGGTCGTCGCCGTGCTGCTGCTGTTCCTGCTGCCGGTGCACGAGACCGACGGCAGCGAAACCGCGGTGAAGATCGGCCGATCGGCCTTCTTCGTCATCGGCGCACTCTTCAGCGCGTTCATCGGCGGCGCCGGCATGTGGCTGGCGACCCGGGCCAACCTGCGGGTCGCCGCCGCAGCCCGGGAACGGGTGGGTGGCCGGGAGGCCGCCATGCGGATCGCGTTCCGCACCGGCGGCGTCGTCGGCTTCCTCACCGTCGGCCTTGGTCTCCTCGGCGCGGCGCTGGTCGTCCTCTTCTACCGGAGCGACGCCCCGACCGTACTGGAGGGCTTCGGCTTCGGTGCCGCGCTGCTCGCCATGTTCATGCGGGTCGGTGGCGGCATCTTCACCAAAGCCGCCGATGTCGGCGCCGACCTGGTCGGCAAGGTGGAACAGGGAATCCCCGAGGACGATCCGCGCAACGCCGCCACCATCGCCGACAACGTGGGCGACAACGTGGGCGACTGCGCCGGCATGGCCGCCGACCTGTTCGAGTCGTACGCGGTGACCCTGGTCGCCGCGCTGATCCTCGGCCGGGCCGCCTTCGGCGAGCACGGGTTGGTCTTCCCGCTGATCGTCTCCGGCATCGGGGTGATCGTCGCGATCATCGGCGTCTTCATCACCCGGCTGCGCACCTCGGACCGCTCCGGGCTGACCGCTATCAACCGGGCCTTCTACGCCTCCGCGCTCATCTCCGCGGTGCTGGTTGCCATCGCCGCCTGGGCGTACCTGCCGGCCAGTTTCGCCGAGTTGACCCAGGGACTGGCCGATGTTGACCAGGACCCGCGCGTGGTGGCGATCGGCGCGGTCGTCATCGGTATCGTGCTGGCCGCCGCGATCCAGGCGCTGACCGGCTACTTCACCGAGACCGAACGCCGCCCGGTGCAGGACATCGGCCGCAGTTCGCAGACCGGTCCGGCCACCGTCATCCTCGCCGGCATCGGCGTCGGTCTGGAGTCCGCGGTCTACTCGGCGCTGCTGATCGGGGCGGGCGTCTTCGGCGCCTTCCTGCTCGGCGGCAGCTCCATCACGCTGTCGCTGTTCGCGGTCGCGCTGGCCGGTACCGGACTGCTCACCACGGTCGGCGTCATCGTCGCGATGGACACCTTCGGTCCGATCTCCGACAACGCCCAGGGCGTGGCGGAGATGTCCGGCGACATCGACGCGGATGGCGCCCGTACGCTGACCGAGCTGGACGCGGTCGGCAACACCACCAAGGCGATCACCAAGGGCATCGCGATCGCCACCGCGGTACTGGCTGCGACCGCGCTCTTCGGCTCGTACACCGACACGCTGCGCATCGCGTACGCCGACGCGGGCATCACCGATGTCGGCGGCGAGATCCTCAACTCGCTGAACGTGGCGAACCCGCGGAACCTAGTCGGTCTGATCATCGGCGCTGCGGTGGTCTTCCTCTTCTCCGGGTTGGCCATCAACGCCGTGTCCCGCTCGGCGGGGGCGGTGGTGATGGAGGTTCGCCGGCAGTTCCGGGAACTACCCGGGATCATGGACCGCACCCAGCGCCCCGAGTACGGCAAGGTCGTCGACATCTGCACCCGGGACGCGCAGCGGGAGCTGATGACCCCCGGCCTGCTGGCGATCATGGCGCCGATCGCGGTCGGCTTCGGGCTCGGGCCGGGCGCGCTCGCGTCGTACCTGGCCGGGGCGATCGGGGCCGGCACCCTGATGGCCGTCTTCCTGAGTAACTCCGGCGGCGCCTGGGACAACAGCAAGAAGATGGTCGAGGATGGCGCGTACGGCGGCAAGGGCTCCGAGGCGCACTCCGCGACTGTTATCGGCGACACCGTCGGCGACCCCTTCAAGGACACCGCCGGCCCGGCGATCAACCCGCTGCTCAAGGTGATGAACCTGGTCTCGCTGCTGATCGCGCCGGCCGTGGTGGCCTGGAGCGTGGGCGACGACCGCAACACCGGGCTGCGGATCTCGATCGCCGTGGTCGCGACCCTGATCATTGTGGCCGCCGTGCTGTTCAGCAAGCGCCAGGGGGTGTCGATGTCGGATCCCGGCGCGGGCACGGGCAGCCCGGAACAACGTCCGGAGGCGGTCCGGGCCTGACCTGTGCACCCGCACCGCCGTCCGCCCGGCCCGCGTCGGGCGGGCGGCGGTGCGGATGCCCGGCGAACCTGACCGCTGTACGGGACGGCGCGACACCGTACGCTGCAACGCATGCGTGTGTGCCGGGCGACAGCCGGAGGGCTGGCGGCGATGCTGGCTGCGGTTGTCCTGATCGCCGGATGCGGCGGTGGGCCGAGCCCTGGGGCGTGGGCGACCTCGGTCTGCTCCGCCCTGACCCCCTGGCGAGCCGAGATCAGGAAGCTCACCAGTAGCACCGACCAGCAGATGACCGCCCAGACCAGTCCGGCTCAGGCCAAGGAGAATCTCGTGCGGCTCTTCGACGGGGCGGCGCGGGCCAGCGAGACGGCGCGGCGCCGGGTGGAGCAGGCCGGCGTCCCCGACGCGGAGCAGGGCGCCGAGGTGTCCGCGCGGGTCCGGACGGCGCTGGCGCAGATGCGGGACGCGTACGCCAAGGCCCGGGACTCCATCGACAGCCTTAGCACGAGCCAGTCCACCGCCTTCTACGACGGGGTACGGGATGCGGTCCAGACCCTGAACCAGGAGTACGAGGCCAGCGCCCTGGATACCAGTAACCTGAACTCGGAGGAGCTGATCCGCGCCTTCGCCGAGGTCCCCGAGTGCCGTTGACCGGGCCGTTGGACGGGGAGTCGGCGCCGGGGCTCTTCCCGGCGCTCGAGCTGGACCCGTCCGCCACCCGGGGCCGCACCGACCGGGCAGCGCGTCCGCGTGCGGCCGCCGCCCGGGTCGACTCGGCCGATCGCCGGCAGCGAGGTCACGACTCGGGTCGTCAGCTCGCCTTGTTCGGCGCCGAGGCCACCGAACCCGTCGTCACCGACCTGGCCGGCCTGCTCGCCGGACCGGCCGAGGGGTCCGTGATGGGGGGCACCGCCCGCCTGGCCGTGATGGTTGACGATGCCTGGCGGGTGCACGTGCTGGTCGCCGAGTTGGCGGCGCGACACCTCCCCACGAGCTGGGCGGCGGCGGGCGGTGGCCGGCATTCCGTCCGGACGGCGTACACGAGGGTGCTGAAACCGCTCGTGGCAGCGTGGCTTCGTGGCTCGGTGAAGCATCCGCCCGACGCCTTCCACCTGGATGGGCGAGGGCTGCGGCTGTGGTTCGTCGCGGCCGGTTCGATGGCGGACTCCGAGGTCCTGCTCCGCCTCGGACTGGCCGCCCACCAGCGGGTGGGGGCGGCGCTCGCCGCGGTGGGGTTGCCCGCGGTACCGGAGTCGGGTCCGGACGGCCTGGCCTACCGGATCACCGGCCGTCGACTGTTGAACCGCTTCGCCGAACTGGTCGGCGACCCACCCCCCGCCGTGCCCCCGGTGGCCTGGCCGTACCGCGGTTGAGCGGCGGTGCTCTCAACGCCGTGGCGTCGCGAGCGGGCGGTGTGGCAGTTCCGCTGCCGGCGCCCCGCCCCGACCGGGTGCGTTGGGTCCCGTTCGTCACGGGAAGCGGTGGTCAGGCCTACGGGCAGTGTACGGTGACGCCGGGTCGGGTCCCTCCGGTGTTGTCGCCCACGAAACCGGAATCCCGGACGACGCGTTACGTTGGACATCCGGACTGTTGGGGCGCCGGTGGGGTCAATGCGCCCCGTACCGGACACCGCGGCGGTCACGATGCGGGAGTGAGGTCGGAGAGAGACGTGCCGAGCAACGCTGGAACCACCCGTCTGGTCATCGTCGAGTCCCCGGCGAAGGCCAAGACGATCTCGGGCTACCTCGGCCCGGGGTACGTCGTGGAGGCCAGTTTCGGGCACGTCCGCGACCTGCCGCGGAACGCCGCCGATGTGCCGGCGAAGTACAAGGGCGAGGCGTGGGCCCGGCTCGGCGTCGACGTCGACAACGGCTTCCACGCCCTCTACGTCGTCTCCGCCGACCGCCGGCAGCAGATCAGCAAGTTGACCAAGCTGGCCCGGGAGGTTGACGAGATCCTCCTGGCCACGGATGAGGACCGGGAGGGCGAGGCGATCGCCTGGCACCTGGTGGAGACGCTCAAGCCGAAGGTTCCGGTCAAGCGGATGGTCTTCCACGAGATCACCAAGGCGGCGATCCGGGCCGCCGTGGCGAATCCGCGGGAGATCGACCGCGATCTGGTTGATGCCCAGGAGGCCCGCCGCATCCTCGACCGCCTGTACGGCTACGAGGTGTCCCCGGTGCTGTGGAAGAAGGTCATGCCGAAGCTCTCGGCGGGCCGGGTGCAGTCGGTGGCGACCCGCATCGTGGTCGAGCGGGAGCGGCAGCGGATGGCGTTCCGCAGCGCCGAGTACTGGGACATTCTCGCCACGCTCGCCGCCGAACAGCCCGGCGAGGGACCCCGTACCTTCACCGCCACCCTGGTCGCGCTCAACGGTGACCGGATCGCCACCGGCAAGGACTTCGAGCCGACCACCGGGCGGGTCCGTCCCGGCGCCGGTGTGGTGCACCTGGACGAGGGTGGGGCCCAGGGGCTGGCCGCCCGGCTGGCGGATCGGCCGTTCGCGGTTACCCGGGTCGAGGAGAAGCCGTACCGTCGCCGCCCGTACGCGCCGTTCATCACCTCGACGCTGCAACAGGAGTCGGCCCGCAAGCTGCGTTTCTCCTCGCAGCAGACGATGCGCACCGCGCAGCGGCTCTATGAGAACGGCTACATCACCTATATGCGTACCGACTCGGTGAACCTGTCGGAGACCGCCATCGCCGCGGCCCGGCAGCAGATCGCCGAGCTGTACGGGGAACGTTGCGTCCCGCCGGAGCCGCGTCGCTACACCGGCAAGGTGAAGAACGCGCAGGAGGCGCATGAGGCGATCCGCCCCGCGGGCGACACCTTCCGCACCCCGGGTGAGCTGCGCAACGAGCTGTCGGTGGAGGAGTACAAGCTCTACGAGCTGATCTGGCGGCGCACCGTCGCCTCCCAGATGACCGACGCCGTGGGCTCCAGCGTCTCGGTGCGGATCCGCGCCGTCACGGCGGCGGGTGAGGAGGCGGACTTCGGCGCCACCGGCAAGACCATCACCGACCCGGGCTTCCTCCGCGCCTACGTGGAGTCCAGCGACGACGAGAACGCCGAGGCGGAGGATGCTGAGCGGCGTCTACCGACGCTGGTGAAGGACCAGCCGCTCACCGCCGAGCAGCTCGCCGCGCAGGAGCACCACACCCAGCCGCCCGCCCGTTACACCGAGGCGTCCCTGGTCAAGGCGCTGGAGGAGCTGGGCATCGGCCGCCCCTCCACCTACGCGTCGATCATGCAGACCATCCAGGACCGGGGGTATGTCGTCAAGCGTGGTCAGGCGATGATCCCGTCGTTCCTGGCCTTCGCCGTGGTCGGGCTGATGGAGCGGCACTACCCGCGCCTGATCGACTATGGCTTCACCGCCAGCATGGAGAACGAGCTGGACGAGATCGCCGGCGGCGACCACGCGGCGGTGGACTTCCTCACCGCGTTCTACTTCGGCACCACCAACGGCGCCGGGGACCAGGACATCGCCCGCTCCGGTGGGCTGAAGAAGCTGGTCACCGAGAACCTGAGTGAGATCGACGCGCGGAGCGTCAACTCGATTCCGCTCTTCAGCGACGACCAGGGGCGGCCGGTCGTGGTCCGGGTGGGCCGTTACGGGCCGTACCTGCAGCGGGAGTTGCCCGGGGAGGCGGCCGCCGCCGAGGGTGAGGAGGGCGGTGGTCAGGGCGACCGGGCTCCGATTCCGGAAGGGCTGGCCCCGGATGAGTTGACCCCGGAGAAGGTGCACGAGCTCTTCCTCGGCGGTGGTGGTGAGCGCAAGCTCGGGGAGGATCCGGCCACCGGCGAGCCGATTCTGCTCAAGTCGGGCCGGTTCGGCCCCTACGTGGCCAGCGGGGAGCGTAAGTCGTCCCTGCTGCGCTCCCAGTCGCCGGACGCCCTCACCCTCGACGAGGCGCTGCGGCTGCTGACCCTGCCGCGGCTGGTCGGTGTTGACCCGGAGGGCAACGAGGTCCTCGCGAACAACGGCCGCTACGGCCCGTACGTGAAGCGGGGCGAGGAGTTCCGGTCGCTGGAGTCCGAAGAGCAGATGTTCACGGTCACGCTGGACGAGGCGCTGGCGTTGCTGGCCGCCCCGAAGACCCGGCAGCGTCGGGCTCCCGCACCTCCACTGCGGGAGTTGGGCGCCGACCCGTTGACCGAGAAGCCGCTGGTCATCAAGGATGGCCGGTTCGGGCCGTACGTGACCGACGGGGAGACCAACGCGTCGTTGCGGCGGGGGCAGACGCCGGAGGCGCTGAGTCTGGAGCAGGCGTCGGAGATGCTCGCCGAGAAGCGGGCGAAGGGCCCGGCGCCGCGCAAGAAGGCGGCCAAGAAGGCCGCGCCCGCGAAGAAGGCGACGCCGGCCAAGAAGACGACGACGAAGACGACGACGAAGAGGGCGACGGCGACGAAGAAGACCGCCGCGGCGGCCAAGACGACGGCGGCGAAGAGCGCCGCGGCCAAGCCGCCGAAGCGGGCGGGCAGCGCGGCGGAGTAGCGAATCCGCCGGCCCGCGGCCAGCCGAGGCGGGACGGGCCGGGGCTGCGCCAGCCGCGGCGGACGGTCCGGGGCGCGGTCAGCCGCGGCGGACGGTCCGGGGCGCGGTTAGCCGAGGACGCGGGACAGGTGTTCGCTGGCGAACACCCGGTGTGGGTCGAGCCGGTCCCGGACGGCCTGGAAGCTGTCCCACTTGGGATAGGCGGGGGCCAGGGAGGTCGCGTCGCGCCAGTGCAGTTTGCCCCAGTGCGGCCGGCCGCCAAGCCCTTCGGCCAGCTCTTCGACGGCGCGGAAGTACGGCTCGTACGGCATCCCCACGTACTGGTGGACGGCGAGGTAGGCGGAGTCCCGGCCGTAGCCGTGCGAGAGCCAGACCTCGTCGGCGGCGCTGAACCGGACTTCGACCGGGAAGAGGATTTTGACCGGCAGCCGGTCCACGATCCGGCGCAGGTCGGCCAGGGCAGGGGCGAGGGCCGCGCGGGGCAGCGCGTACTCCATCTCGACGAAGCGGACCCGACGTGGGCTGCAGAAAACCGCGTCGGAGGGGCCGGTGTAGCGGCGCTCGGTGAGCACCCGCGCGGCGACGGAGCTGAGGCCAGGAGCGAGTGCCGGTACGGCCCGGCCGAGCCGGCAGGCCCCGCCGAGCAGGGTGTTGGCGAGGAACTCGTCGTTGAGCCAGCGGTGCCAGCGTGGCAGCGGACGGTCGTTGACGGGTACCCGGTCGTTGCTCTTGACCTGGACCCGGTCGGTGTAGGGGAACCAGTAGAACTCGACGTGGTCGTGTCGCTCGACCAGCTCGGGTAACTCGGCCAGCACTCCGGCCAGCGGCGCGGGCCGCTCGTGGGCGTGCAACACGAACGCGTCCACACAGCTCAGGGTGACGTCGACCAGGACGCCGAGCGCGCCGAGCGAGACCCGGGCGGCGGCGAAGACATCCGGGTGCTCGTCGGCGGAGCAGTGCAGCACCTCGCCGGCGCCGCTGACCAGGGTGAGGGCGGTGACGAAGGTGGACAGGCAGCCATGCCGGGTGCCGGTACCGTGGGTGCCGGTCGAGATCGCGCCGGCTACCGTCTGCGCGTCGATGTCACCGAGGTTGGGCAGGGCCAGTCCGTAGCCGGCGAGCAGTCGGTTGAGGGCGCGCAGTGTGGTGCCGGCGGGGACCGTGACCAGCCGGCGATCGAGGTCGACCCGCACCTCGTTGGCCAGGCCCGTCAGCTCCATTCGATGACCGTCGGTCCGGGCGACCGGGGTGAAGGAGTGGCCGCTGCCGACCGGACGGATCCGCTCTCCGGCTGCTACGGCGGCCCGTACCGCCGTCGCGATTTCGGCGCTTGAGGTGGGACGGAGCACGCTGGTGGCGGTGTCACGCTGATTGCCGGCCCAGTTGGACCAGGCGCTGACGGAGCTTGCGGTAGCGGCCATGGACGCTCCTCGAAATGAATGTGAAGTGACTTCATATCAGGAACGTTGTGCCTGGTAAATACCGTAATCGAGTTCCGCTCGTTGTACCGGTAGTCACGGACTCGTGACGTGCAGATATGTTCATCCGTCGAAGGGGGGTGGCGAGTGTCCACACCAGCCGCCACGACCGGGCCGCTGCGCCGCGTACCGGTGCAGGGTCGAAGTGTCGCTCGGGTCCAGCGAATGCTGGACGCCTGTGCGGAGCTCGTCGACGAGGTGGGGTACGAGGGGCTGACCACGACGCTGCTCGCCGAGCGCGCCGAGGTGGCGATTGGGTCGGTCTATCAGTTCTTCCCGGACAAGCGGGCGATCGTGCAGGCGTTGACCCTGCGCACGATGGAGTCCTATCTCCAGCGGCTCGACGAGAGGTTCGCCTCGAACGACCTGACCCACTGGTGGGATGGGGTTGACGCGGCGATCGACGAGTACATCACGATGCACCGCACCGTTCCCGGGTTCCGTACCCTGCACTTCGGCGACGTGGTCGACCTGCACCTGCTCGATGAGCAGCGGGACAACAACGGGGTGATCGCCGATCAACTCGCCCGCGTCCTGACCGAGCGCTTCGGACTTACCGACGTCCCGGAGCTCCAGTTCCATCTCGAGATCGCGGTCGAGGGCGCTGATGCGCTCGTCCAGCTGGCGTTCCGGCGGCGGCAGGAGGGCGATGACCGGGTGCTCGTCGAGGCGAAGGCGTTGATTCGGGAGTACCTGTACCGCCAGGTTGACGCTCGGGGGGGCGTGGACCGGCCGGTGGAGGTCGTCCAGCCAGCCTGATCGGTGTCCACCCGCCCGGACCGTCCCAAACCGGGTTCGGGCGGCGGGCCCCGGCGCCCGGGGTGGGGTCTTCAGAGGAAGGCCCACCCCGCACCGCGGTACGTGGCGGCGGCCGCAGCGACGATCTCCGTCTCCACCAGGTGGAGCTCGTTGACGTGCTCGGCGAGCTCACCGGCCTTGGCGTGCCGGAACCAGACCCGGTCGCCGATCCGAAGCGTGTCGGCGGCCCGGCCGGTCAGCGGAGTCTGCACCTCACCGGCGCCCTCCGCGCCGACCAACCGGAGGCCGGCTGGGAGGACCGGGCGGGGGAGGCGACTGCGTTCGGCCGGCCCGGAGGCGATCCAACCGCCGCCGAGAACGGTGGCGTAGCCCGGCGCCGGCCGGCGTGCCACCGCGCAGGCGAAGAAGGCGGCGGGGGTCGGGCGCCAGGCCCGGTAGGTGTCGAAGAGCGTCGGCCCGTACAGCCCGGAGCCCGCGGCGACCTCGGTGACCGCGGGGTCGGCGCTGGTGGCGGCCAGGCTGCCGGTGCCGCCACCGTTGACAAACTCCAGCTCGGCGTGCTCGCGGACGGCCGCCACCGCGGCACTCCGACGGGCCAGCAACTCCCGGTACGACCCGCGCTGAACCAGTCGGATCGCCGCGCCGAGCAGCGCCCGCCCCGGCGGCGCGTCGCCCATCCCGGCGATCTGCGCCTCGTACGCCATCAGTCCGACCAGCCGGAACCCGGGTCGGGCGGCGACGGCGGCGGCGAGCGCACCGGCCGCTCGTGGATCATGTACCGGCGAGCGGCGTACCCCGAGGTGCAGCCGCCCGCCCAGGGGTCGCCAGGAGGCGTCCAGGTCCAGGCAGACCCGCAGCTCGGGCCGGCGACCTGGGGCGCGAACGGCGTCCACCAGATCGAGCTGGGCGGGATCGTCGATCATCAGGGTCACCGCGGCGGCGAGCGTCGGATCACCGGCCAGTTCGGCGAGCGCGGCCCGGTCGGTCGCGGGGTACGCCACCACCACGTCGTCGGTGATCCCGCAGCGGACCAGCCAGAGCGCCTCGGCGAGGGTGAACGCCAGCACCCCCGCCCAGCCGGGGGTGGCCAGGGCCCGGGAGATCAGCGTCCGGCAGCGAACTGACTTGCTGGCCAGGCGGACCGGCTTGCCGCGGGCGCGCTCGGCGAGGGCGGTGGCGTTGTCGTCGAACGCCCGGAGGTCAACCACCGCGTACGGCGGGTCGAGGTGGGCGGTCGCGCGGTCGAGTCGGGCGCGCAGTTCCGCGGTGTCGGGGGCCACGTGGTGCACGCTAGCCGTGCCGGGGTCGATGCCCAAGCACCTCGCCCCGGGCGGGCTGCGGGCGGTGGACACCCCCGCCTAGGCTCGGCGAGCAGGGGAATGTCATAGCGGGATGCCATCGGGCCGGGGCTAGAGTGTTGCACCGAGACTGCCCGGTAATGGGTCGCCATGTGGAGGTACGGCCATCAAAAGCCAGCAGAACGGCGAGTGGGCCAACGGCTCGTCACCCGCCGCCCAGTCCGGACCGGCGGGCCCGTCCGGTACCGCGGCGCCGGCTAGTCAGCCCGACCACTCGGGCTATGCCGCGATCCGCTCAGTCCTGCGCATCCGCCCGTTCCGGCGGCTCTGGATCGTGCTCGGCGCCGCCTCCTTCGGTGACTGGTTCGGCCTGCTCGCCACCTCGGTCTTCGCCGCCTCCCAGGTGGAGGGGGACACCGCCAAGGGCGCGGCCTTCGGCACGGTCATCGCGATCCGGCTGCTGCCGGCGCTGGTCCTCGGGCCGATCGCCGGTGTCTTCGCCGACCGGTTCGACCGCCGCTGGACGATGGTCATCTGCGACGTGCTGCGGTTCCTGCTCTTCGCCTCGATTCCGCTGGTCGCCGTCCTGGGCGCGAGTGGCGCGGTGGTGGTCGGGTGGGCCACGATCGCCACGTTCCTGATCGAGTCGATCACCCTGCTCTGGATTCCGGCCAAGGAGGCCGCGGTCCCGAACCTGATCCCGCGGGCCCGGCTCGAAGCGGCGAACCAGCTCTCGCTGATCACCACGTACGGCCTCACCCCGGTCATCGCGGCGACCGTCCTCGCCGCGCTGGACGGCGTGGTCCGGGCCGCCACCGGTGGTGCCGCTCCGGATTGGGCCGAGCCGGCCCAGCTCGCGCTCTGGTTCAACGCGCTCTCCCGGCTGGCCACCGCCGTGGTGGTCGCGTACGGCATCCGGGAGATCAGCCAGGGCCCCGCCGCCGAGCGGGACCAGACCGAGCAGAGCATGCTGCGCCAGTTCAAGGACGGCTGGCGGTTCATCGGCCAGACCCCGCTGGTCCGGGGTCTGGTGCTGGGCATCTTCGGCGCTTTCGCCGGCGGTGGCATCGTGATCGGCACGGCCCGCTTCTTCGCCAACTCGCTCGGTGCCGGTGACGCCGCCTTCTACCTACTGTTCGGAGCCATCTTCATCGGCCTGTCGATCGGCATCGGGCTCGGCCCGATGATCGTCAAGGAGATGTCCCGGCGGCGCTGGTTCGGCATGAGCATCGTGCTCGCCAGCGCCGCGGTGATGACCCTGGCCTTCGCCATCCACCTCTCCATGGCGATGGTCGGTGCGGTCCTGGTCGGCGCGGGCGCCGGCATGGCCTTCCTCGCCGGCACCACCCTGCTCGGTGGTGAGATCGCCGACGAGGTGCGGGGGCGGGTCTTCGCGGTGGTGCAGATCGGTACTCGGCTGGTGCTGATCCTGGCCATCGCGTTGAGCAGCCTGCTCGCCGGGGTTGGTGGCTCCCGCCGCTTCGAAATCGTCAACCTGGGCATCTCGATCTCGTCCACCCGGCTGCTGCTGCTCGCCGCGGGGTTGGCGGGCATCTTCGCTGGAATCAGCGCGTTCGGGCAGATGGACGACAAGAAGGGCGTTCCCGTCCTGGCCGACCTGTGGGGTTCGATACGTGGGCGACCGCTGACGCCAGCCGAGCCGTTCGCCTCCGCCGGGCTGCTCGTGGTCTTCGAGGGGGGCGAGGGAGCCGGCAAGTCCACCCAGCTCGCCCTGCTCGCCGACCGGCTGCGGGACCAGGGGCGGGACGTGGTGGTCACCCGCGAGCCCGGCGCCACCGGAGTCGGCGAACGAATCCGGTCCCTGCTGCTCGGCCAGCCGGGTTCCGACGTGCCCTCCCCCCGCGCCGAGGCGCTGCTCTACGCCGCCGACCGGGCTCACCACGTGGCCACCGTGGTGCGGCCGGCGCTGCGCCGGGGCGCCGTCGTGGCCAGCGACCGTTACATCGACTCATCCCTGGCCTACCAGGGCGCGGGGCGGACACTCCCCGTTGACGAGGTCTCCTGGCTCTCCTCCTGGGCCACCGGCGGGCTCAAGCCCGACCTGGTGGTACTCCTGGACATTGATCCGCGTGCCGGGCTGTCCCGGGTGGCGGCCCGGAGTGGGGCCCCCGACCACCTGGAGGCCGAGTCGGTCAGCTTCCACGAACGGGTCCGGTACGCGTTCCTCGACCTCGCCGCCGCCGACCCGAAGCGCTACCTGGTGCTGGACGCCGCCCGGTCAACCGACGAGATCGCCGGCGAGGTGGCTCGGCGGGTCGGCGCGCTGCTCGGCGCTCAGGCCGGCGGGCCGCACCCACCGGCGGCGGGCGGGCCGGCAGCGAGTGGTGGGCCGGCGGCGAACGCACCCGCGGCGGGCGGGCCGGCAGCGAGTGGTGGGCCGGCGGCGAACGCACCCGCGGCGGGCGGGCCGCATCCGCCGGCGGAGAGTGGGCCGGACACCGCGGTCCACTCCGAGTTATCCGACCCGAAGCTGGTGACGATGGAGCGTCGGCGCTGATGCCAGACGTCTTCGCCGACCTGGTCGGCCAGGACGAGGCGGTGGACGTGCTGCGGCGGGCCGCAGTGGACGCCGCCGCCGTGCTCCGTGCCGGGCTGCCCGGCCTGGCGGCGCAGACCGACTCGGCTGACCCGCCGCCCACCTCCGGTAGCGACCCGGCGCAGGTCGGTGCGACCGAGCCGGCGGAGCGCGAACCGGGGGCGGGGATGACGCACGCCTGGATTTTCACCGGGCCGCCCGGGTCGGGCCGGTCGGTCGCCGCGCGAGCCCTCGCCGCGGCCCTCCAGTGCGGGGACGGCAGCGGATGCGGCACCTGCCCCGGCTGCCACACCACGATGGCCGGCACGCACGCCGATGTCCGGCTGGTGGTACCGGAGGGGCTCTCCATCGGCGTCACCGAGATGCGCGCCCTGGTACTTCGCGCCGCCAGCACCCCCTCCGGCGGGCGGTGGCAGGTGGTGGTCATCGAGGACGCGGACCGCCTCACCGAGGCTGCCGGCAACGCCCTGTTGAAGGCGGTGGAGGAGCCACCCCCGCGAACGGTCTTCCTGCTCTGCGCGCCGTCGGTCCACCCCGACGACATCTCGGTGACCATCCGGTCGCGTTGCCGGGTCGTACCCCTGCGGCAGCCCGCACCGGCGGCGGTCGCCGAGGTGCTCGTTCGGCGGGACAGCGTCGAGCCCGCGGTGGCGAGCTGGGCGGCTGCCGCGGCCCAGGGGCACGTCGGGCGGGCCCGGCGGCTGGCCCGTGACCCGCAGGCGCGTACCCGCCGGGAAGCGGTGCTCGCGGTGCCCCGCCAGCTCACCGGGGTGGGCGCGGCGATCGATGCTGCCGCCGCCCTGATCGGAGCCGCCGAGGCGGAGGCCGCGGCGTTGGTGGCGGACACCGACGCGGCCGAGCGGGCCGCCTTGGAGACGGCCCTCGGCGCGGGCGGCACCGGACGGCGGGCGGCCAGCGCGTTCCGGGGCGCCGCCGGGCAGGTCAAGGAGCTGGAGCGGCGGCAGAAGTCCCGGGCCACCCGGGCGCAGCGGGACGCCCTGGATCGGGCACTGGTGGACCTCGCCGGCTTCTATCGGGACGCGCTGACGATGGCGCTGGGCGCCCCGGTCGAACCGGTGCACACCGACACCGCCCCGGTCGCCGAGGCGGGGGCACGCAGGTGGGACGCCGACGGCGCGCTGCGTCGCCTGGAGGCGGTCCTGGCCTGCCGGGCCGCGATCGAGGCGAACGTCAAGCCCCGGATCGCCGTCGAGGCGATGATGCTTGCCCTCTGGAAGGGCTGACCAGACCGCCTGTTGCCCCACTGGCGGGGCAGTTCCGCGGCATCGACACACTCCACTTCGGTGCGGTACGGTCCCGGTGCCGAAGTAACGCGGGGGCGACGCTGAGTTATTCCAGTGTGGGAGGACGCCGATGCCGCGGGGGGAGATCGACGAAACCTGGATCGAGGAGGCGGTGCGGCGCTACCGCCGGATCGAGTCCCTGCAGTCCGAGTTCGACCAGGCGGTGACGACGGTCGAGGTCACGGTCCGTTCGCCGGACGGGCTGGTCGAGGTGGCGGTCACCGCGGCGGGGCGAATCACCGGCGTGCGGTTCCTCGGCACGTTGCAGAACCGCCGGCCCGGCGACGTCGCCGGGTCCGTGCAGGCGGCGGTGGCCGCCGCAGCCGACGCCGCGCAGTGGGCGCGGGAAAAGCTACACAACGAGACCTTCGCCGCCTACCGTCCGCTCACGGGGGCGTGAATGGAGACGTTGCGCTCCCTCGCCGGGCGGCTGGAGGCGGCGAGCGACACGCTGACCGACCTCTCCTACGCTGCGCCGGCCACCGATCCGCCGGGAGTCGCCTTCGGCGGCGATGCGGTGGGACGCCCCGGCGAGATCGGCCGGGCCCTGCACCGGCAGTGGACGGCCGCCACCGGTGATCGTGCCCGCGAGGCTCACCTGGCCGCCCAGCGGCTGGCCGCGGTGGCAACCGCCGTCCGGTCCGCCGCCGACAACTACGTCGAGACCGACCAGGACGCGAGTTGGCAGTTCCTGGGGGAGAGGTGATGGACCCACTGGACCGACTCGCCGAGCCCGGCCTTGACCTGCTGCGTCGGGTCGACGCCCTGCTCGCCACCGGCGCCCCGGAGGGGCACCGGGTCTGGCCGTTGCTGCGCCGCATGCAGGTGCTCCCCGGTGCGGCGGTGCGCAGCTTCCTGGAGTTATCCGCCGCGGCCTTCGCCGATGCCGGTCGGTCGGTGCGGCAGCTGGTCCGGGGGTATGACGAGGCCTCCGCCGCGCTCACCGAACCGGTGCGCTGGTCCGGCGCCGCCGCGACCGCCTTCGGGGAGTACCGGGCCGCGCTGCTGCGCCACCTCGACGATGGGCCGGAGAGCCTGGTGGGGCGGTTGGAGTCGACCGCCGGCTATGCCGATGCCGTGGCCGAATGGATCGAGGGCAGTCGGCGTACGCTCGCCCTGACCCTGGCCGACGCCTTGGGCTCGGCCGAGGCGGTGGCCGTGGTCGCCGCGACGTCGGCGCCCGCTGCGGCCCCGACGCCCGCTGCGGCCCCGGCGCTGGTCGCGGTGTCGGTGCCACATCCCGCGGCGGAGGTAGGGGCGGCCGAGATCGCCGCGCGGGTGCTGGCGGTGCTCTCCGCCGCCTACGACGGGGCGGAGACACTTCTGCGGCACTGGGGGCCCAACCTGGCCGAGTCCCCCTGGCGGGCGCCGGTCATCGGGACGCCCCGCTACGACACCCCGACCCACGTCGGATGGTGAGCACCCGTGCGCCGGCCGAGAGTAGTGGCCCAGGACGGGCCCGACAGCGACGTAGGGTGAGGGGTATGGGCATGCTCTGCGCGGTCAGTTTCCACCGGTACGGGCGCCTGTACTACCTCGATCCCGGCGAGTTTCGGCCCCAGGTCGGCGACAAGGTGCTGGTCCCCACCGACGAGGGGCCCGAGGTGGCCGAGTGCGTCTGGGCCGCCCAGTGGACCTCCGACGACACGGAGGGGTTCCCCCGCCTGGCCGGGCTGGCCCAGGCGGAGGATCTGCGCCGCGACGAGCTGCTGCGCCGGCGCAGAGCCGAGGCGAAGGTCGCGGCGAAACGACTGATCCGGGAGCACGATCTGCCGATGAAGGTGGTCGCCGTGGACCACGTGCGCGGTGCGACGGAGGGCGGCGAGCGAAGCACGATCTACTTCACCGCCCCGCACCGGGTGGACTTCCGGGCGCTGGTCCGGGATCTTGGCGCGACCCTGCACTGCCGGGTCGAGCTGCGTCAGCTCTCCGCCCGGGACTCGGCCCGGGTGCAGGGCGGCATCGGCTCCTGCGGGCGGGACCTGTGCTGCGCCACCTTCCTCAACGACTTCGAGCCGGTGACCATCCGGATGGCCAAGGACCAGGACCTGCCCCTCAACCCGCTGCGCATCTCCGGCGCGTGCGGCCGGCTGATGTGCTGCCTGAAGTTCGAGCATCCGCTCTACTCCGGCAGCGGTGCCTACCCCGCCTCGGGCCAGCGGGTCGAGACACCAGCGGGTACAGCGAAGGTCGTGTCCCGGCATCCACCGAGCGAGACGGTCACCGTCCGGCAGATCGCCGACGGGTCCACTCGGCGGTGCGCGCTCTCCGACGTCTGCGGATCGCGCCAGGCCTACGAGTCGCGCGACCGCGGCTGAGCGCCACGCGGCGCGACTACGACCGCGGCTGGAATCGGCTGCAACTACGGCTGCCCCCGTGAGCGGCGGCCGGTGGTTCAGCGGAGGGTCACCGGGGTTTCGGCCAGGCGGGGCTCCAGTGGGGTCCGCGGGACCAGCCACGACGATTCGGCCGACTGGTCGGGGTTGACCTGCCAGTGGCGGCCCACCCGATCCACCCCGATCGGGTAGATCGTCAACGTCCCGTCCGGGGCGATGCGCATGCGGACGAAACCCTTCGAGTCCTCGATCCCCTGCCCGGCGAAGAGCTCATTGCCGTTGACCCCGAAGGCGCTGGCGACCAGGAGGTACGCCGCCACCAACTGGCTGGCCACCAGCCCGCCCACCGAGCCGAAGAAGACAACCGCGGCGACCACCGACAACGGCCACGGCCAGTCGTGGAACGGCAGCGCCAGCCACACCCAGGTGCCGGCGGCCGCCAATCCCAGGTGAGCCAGGCCGTGCCCCAGACCGAGCAGCCAGTGCCGGAGGCGTCGCTGCACGGCACCGGGCGCCTCGGCGAAGAGGACCGTCGCGGTCAGGGTCACCAGCAGCATCGCCACCAACGGAACGCTGAACAGCCGAAGCTGGGTGCCGTTGTGGTTCGTGTAGACGCCGACCATCGACAGGATCAGCAGCGTGTAGAAGGCGCCGAGCAGCGTGGTGAAGCCCGGGTTGCGCCACGGCAGCCGCAGGAAAATGCCCCAGGCGTACCGCCGGGACTGCGCCGCCTCCGGGTAGCATCCCGCCAGCTCGTAGGAGTGCGGGGCGCTGGCCCGCCGCGCCCGCGTCTCCTTCGGCGGGACCTCGATGCGCTGGGGCAACAGGTGCGTCGGATAGAGGTACGCGCCGCCGCCGCCGCAGGTGATCAGCTGGCGGCCCGGCCCCACGTAACGGGCATAGTGGTGGTGGTCGCCGGAGATGAGCAGGCGTACCTGGGCCCCGGTCGGCGCGACGACGGTGCGGATGAAGTAGTCGATCGAGTCGTACGCCGAGGGGTCTTTCGTGGTGGCCTTGACCCAGGTCGGCATCGGGACGGCCAGGATCACCCGGCTCTGCGGCCCCAGCCGCTCCGCCACCGATTCGAAGTAGCTGAGCTGCGGGTCGTCCAGGTATGAGCCGGACTGGTCGTCCAGGCCGAACAACCACCAGTCCGCCGGCAACTCCACCGCGAAGTACGACCGGGTCTGCGCGGTGTTCCAGCCACCGAAGTGCCGGTCCCGGGACCGGACGAAGAGGCGCAGGAACGCGGTGAGGCCGTCGTACCAGTCGTGGTTGCCGGGGATCGCGAAGAGCGTCGGCTGGTCGGGTGGGGTGACCGGCAGCGCCGCCTGGTACGGGCCCTTGCACCGGTCCTCATACGTGTCGAAGGCCGCCGACGGGTAGACCTGATCACCCCCCAGCACCAGCACCTGCGCCCGGGGCAGCCGGTGCCCGTCCACCGTCAGCTCCCGCTGGGCCAGCAGGTAGGCCACCGAGTACGTGGCGTCGAAGCCGTCACCCAGGTCGGCGACGTAGTCCAGCCAGAGCCCACCGTCCGGCCCGACCTGCCGGGTCACCGTCGCGTCGAAGGTGTGCTGTAGCTCCCGTTTGTCCAGGTAGGCGCCGAACAGCAGCGCCAGCAGCGTCCGGATTCCGGTGCTGATCAGCAGGAGCGGCGCCAGCCACGGCACCGGCTTGCGTGGGGTGAAGCCCAGCTCCAGCGGGTCGGTGCTGCGGGGGCGGTGCGCCGGCTCGCCGCCGGCCGCCTCGCTGGCGTGTGGGCCGGCAGGTGGTGACGCGGGTGCCGGGCCCGTATCGCCCTGGCCGCCATTGCCGTTCGACCCGTGCGGGGTGGGGTGCTGGTCCGGGAAACCAGCAGCGTGGTCGTCCCTCATCTGCCGCAGCGTAGTGCGGTCGGCTCGCCGGCGCTGTCTGGAGAATGTCGGTTTCGGCGGTCCGAATCGGGAAGGTGCCGCTCTCGGCCCCGCGGACGCGGTGGGGGATCCCATCGGCGGGTCCGGCCGGGTGGCGTACACTTGCTGATCGTTGCCGCCTTAGCTCAGTCGGCTAGAGCGACGCACTCGTAATGCGTAGGTCGACGGTTCGATTCCGTCAGGCGGCTCGGGACAACGAAGGGCCTGGTCACACCGCTGACCAGGCCCTTCGCCATGTCTGGGATCGAGTCATAGTGATCAAATGCATCGTATGATCACTATCTGAGGACAAATCTGAGGACACAGCTACCCAGCGCTCTTCCGAGCCCGATGCTCGGCAAGATCGGACACGGGGCGGAATAACGCCGCCTCCGCTGCCTCCGCGGCGCGTCTTGCCTGACCGAGACTCGGTGCCGCATACCGACGGGCGGTCCGAATGTCTCGCCAGCCCATGGCCTGCTGGACGGCGGAGATGTCTAGCCCGGAGTCCAGCAGCATGGTTGCTGCTGTGTGCCGAGCCACGTGCGACCCGGCGCGCGGCAGTCCGGCCTCGGCGAGGATCCGGTACCAGTCGGCCAGGTCGGCGCGAGGGTCGATAGGTCGCCCGTTGGGCTGGCAGAACACCAACCCTTCGTCCTTGTACTCCCTGCCCAAGCTCTCTTTGAGTGTGCTCTGCCGCCGCGCGTGCTCGCGGAGCGCCGCGAGAGTCGTTGGCAGCACCACTAGGTCGGTGGCCACCTCGTCGTCGTCGGAGGCCAACCACGTCTTCGGCCGGGTCAGCCTCAGTCCTCCGTTTCTGCGTTGGGGACACCGGGCGGCATGCCGGGTGCATCCGGGCGGGCAAGGCTTCGGGCATGGGCGGTGATGCCGAGGGCATCGGTCACCCGGTGTCCGCTCTGGACATCGGAACGGCTGCTGATAGCAGCGTTGCGGGTCGGTGCACCCGTGCGCCCAGCTCGGCTGGCAATTTTCGCGTCGGCAAAACTGAGCTGCGCATTTCATCGGGTCTGGGCAACCGTGTTGCCACTTTAGCCGCTGCAACTGCCAGTCCTTCGCAATCGCGCCCGCGTCCAGGTCAACGCACGGCCACGTAAGCCCCAACGCTTCGCCTTGTCGGGGGCCGATTGAGAGGCCGACTTTCCACCGCAACGCGGTCGGCCGCCGTTCGATCGCAGTAATGAGGCAGCGGGCCTGCTCGAAGCGAGACGGCCGCTATCGCTTACGGCGGCGGCGCCGCCGCAGCCACAGTCCTGGGTAGCTGTTCCTGGATCCCGGTGGTCGGGCAGACGATCTGTGGTGCGCTCGGCGCCGCGCTGGGTCTAAACTCTGCGTACTTTCTTGGCATACTGGCGGGAAGTGCGGCAAGTACTACATCTACTTCGGAGCGCCGCTCCCGACGTGGGCGCCCGCTCCGGGCGGACAGACAATAGGGGACAAGGGCTGCTACTGAGGGTGGTCCGCACCACTGAGAGGAGCGCGAGATGGGACGACTGAACCGCATTGCCAAGATCCTCATGACGGCCGGTGGTACCCTAACGCTCGCCTCTATAGCTATAAACGGAGCTAGGGTTTCCCTGCTGCCCCTTGTGCCACTCGGAGTAGCCATTATCGGTGGTATTCTCATCTTTGTCGATGGGGAATTGAAAGAGCGGCGGGAGCGATAGGAATCTCCTACCAGGCGGGGAACCGGCCGGGGCTATGCAAGGGAACCGCCTAGCCCCGGCCCTTCTCTGACTGCTACTCGGCACGGGGTGAGGGCCTTCTTCACGGCCCCACCTTCCTGACCTGAACGGGCGAGCCCGGCTCACCCGTTTCTACTCGGTGCGGCTGTCGTAGAGCGGCAGCAGGCAGCGGTCCGGGACGAATGTAGTCATAGCGACCTCCAGCATTGAGGGGTTTACCTTGCGATTCGTGGTGCTCGGCGTAGGTCATAGGTGAGTAGCCCGGCGTACGCCTCCGCCCAGGGCCAGCACCGCCGTGGGGTGCCGCACACCGGGCAGCGACCCTCGACCTGCCGGTGCTCAGCCAGGTCCCGCCACCACCGGCGGACGGTCACGTCGCCGGGACTCACCGCCTACTCCCGGCGCGCTGCGGGGGCGCCCAGTTGCCCTGACCTACCGAGGTCAGGTAGTCGTAGGCGGTGTCGGTGGGCGGGCACGGCCACCCGGATCGGCAGATCGGGCACCGGTCCACCCGCGGCCAGTGCTCGGTGATGATCCGCCGGGCGGACAGGATCATCCGGTTACGTAGCTGCACCGTCGACAGGCTGCCGGAGCGCGGCCGGGCGTGGGTGGCCATCACCGGCGGTTCGCCCGCTGCCGGGCGAGCGGGGTCATCAGGGGCCGGCGGTCGAAGATGACCGTCGGCTGGTTGTGCAGCGGGGAGTAGGCGCCGGCCCGCGCCGCGTACCGGGTGGCGGGGCCGACTGCGTCCAGCCGTGCGGGCCGGCGGCGGCG
>NZ_JCANTD010000012.1:0-134908 GCF_059570675.1 Salinispora goodfellowii
GGCCTCGATGATGGCCTTCACGTTGGCGACCTGCTCGTCGCCGAGGGTGATACGCGACTGCTCACCCTGGGTGCCGTGCGGGATCAGCGTGCCCATATCCGGCTTGTCCGCCTGCACCGCCGCGGCGGCGGCCGAGGCCGGGGCGGGGGTGGTGTCGGTCAGGGTGCCCAGGGGGCCGGCGATGACACCGGTGGACAGGGCCAGACCAGCGACACCAAGGACACTACGACGCAGAATCGTGTTCATCAGGGTTGCTCCATTCGGGGGTCGACACCCACACACACGCCCGAAAGGGGGGTCAGGCGGCAGGGTGCAAGCACCGTCCGGCGCTCAAAGAAACAGGGGAAGAAGATCCTCGGCGACCGCGGGCTTCACCGGGGGCTGCACGGTGCCGGGTCCAGATGTAACGACCGGCCGGCCACCGGCATTCCCGGCGACCCGCACCCGGCGGCACCCGCCCGAGCGGGGCACCTCCACGGCCGTACGCAGGGTGTAACGCCCCCACGCCCGCCGGGATTCCACCACCACGATGCCCCCGGTCACACCGCACCCAGGCATCAACCGGACACCAGCGGATTTTCGTGCCGAAGAGTTCCAGACGACGCGCGGCGTGATCCGCTCCCGATCCGGGTCCCGCAGTAGGCTCGGCTGGTGTTTCCGACGAGGGCTCCGGTCTGCAGGGCCCGAAATGCGTTGAGCGATGGTTGCCCGTCGGGTGAGGCTGGGCGTTCTCGAGCCGCTCGTCGTTAGGGTTTCCCGTGCGCCTGCTCCGTGACCTGTGGGCCACCGCGCCCCGCCGCATGACGATCGTGGGCATCCTGGTCCTGCTCGGCGCCGGCGGTCAGGCCGCTGCCGCCGCGTTGGCCGGGCCGGTCCTGGTGCACCGCTCCGTCGGTGCCTTCGCCCTGCTCGCGGCGGCGCTGGTCGCCGCCGTCGTCAGCGCTCTCGTGGTCAATCTGGTGCTGGCGGGGGTGACCGCCGACTGGTCCGCCGCCGTCCGGCGCCGGCTCTGCCGGGTCGCCTTCGGGCAGGACCTGCCCACCTTGGAGGCGACCCCGGTCGGCGAGCTGCTCGACCGGATCGACGGCGACGTCTACCAGGTTGCCGCCGGAATCCGAGCGCAAGGCATCCGCATCGCCCAGATGCTGACCGCGGGCCTGCTCTCCGCGGTCGTCGCCCTGGGCGTCTGGTGGCCGGCCGGGCTGACCATGCTGCTGCTCGCCGGTGTCCTGGCCGTCGGCCTGCGCCGGCCCACCGCGCGCATTGTTCCCGGCCGGATGGCCGAGGAAGCTGCCTGGTCCGACCTGGCCGCGGTGATGGAGGAGGCCGTCCACGGCCAGGATGACGTGCGGACCAGCCTCGCCCAGCCGTACGTGCTGCGGCTCTGGGCCACCCGGGCGGCGGCCGTGCTCGCCCGGGGGATGCCGGTGAGGCGGATGTCGGCCCGGGTCACCACCACCGCGGTCGGCGTCACCAGCGTCGGGATCGCCGCGGTGGTGCTCGCGGGAGCATGGGCGCTGGCCAGCGGTCGGGTGGACGGCGCCCGGCTGACCGCCGTGTGGCTGCTCGCCATCGCTTACGGCGCGACCGTCGAACACGTCAGCCGGCTGGTGCCGGAGATCCAGTACGCACTCGGTGCCTGGGGCCGCGTACGGCTGCTGGCGGGTTCCCCGCAGGAACCGGTGGGCGGGCTGGCCCCGGTTGCCGGTGATCTGACGGTGCGGGGTCTGACCTTCCAGTACCCGCTGGCCGAGGGCAGCCGTGGGCCGGCCCTGCGCGACATCCACCTCACCTTCACCCGTGGCCGTTCGTACGCTCTGGTCGGCCGGACCGGTTCGGGTAAGTCCACCCTGGCGAAGGTGCTCACCCGGGCGGTTGACGTGCCGGCCGGGACAGTCCTGCTTGGCGGTCGTGACCTGCGCGACCTCGATGTCGACCAGCTACGCCGCTGGGTGGCGGTGGTGCCGCAGCGTACCGAGATCCTGGCCGGCACCCTCGTCGAGAACATCGCCCTCTTCGACCCGGACCTGCTCGACGCCGCCGCCGATGCCCTGCGCGAACTGGGCCTCGACGGCTGGGCCACCGAACTCCCCGACGGGCTGCGGACCCGGCTCGGCGAGGGTGGGCACGTCCTCTCGGCCGGTCAGGAGCAACTGGTCGCGTTCGCCCGGATTCTGGTGCGCGACCCGCAGGTGGTGATCCTGGACGAGGCGACCGCCCGGCTCGACCCGGTCACCGAGGCGCGGGTGCAGGCGGCCACCGAACGGCTGCTGCGCGACCGGATCGGCATCGTCATCGCGCACCGGCTCTCCTCGGTCCGACACTGCGACGAGGTGGTGGTGCTGGCCGACGGCGCGGTGCTGGAGGCCGGGCCGCTGCGGGAGTCGGGGCGTTTCGCTGAGCTGCTGGCCGTCAGCGACGCCGTCACCAGCGACGCCGTCACCAGCGACGCCGGCATCTCGGCCGTCATCCCCGTCAGCACCAGCGTCAACGCGCCCGTCCAGGTTGGCAGCGGTGGCCCCGGCCCCACCAGCGGTGTCGGCGCTGGGATCGGGTTGCTGGACGGCCCGAAGCCGGACGCCGGGCCCGAACTCGGCCCGGTCGTCGCCCCGGCGAAGCCCACCTCGCCGCTCCCCGCGGACCTCTCGTCAGCGGGAGCCGCGCCACGCACAGCAGCACCCACTCTGGACCTCTCGCCATCAGCCGTGGACGTCTCGCCGCCAGCCGAGGAGCGCCGGCCGCCGGCTATGGACGCCTCGCCGCCGGTGGCGCCCCTTGGTCAAACGCTGCGGGAGCTCTGGCGGCTGCTCGTCAACGACCCACGGTACGGGCTGGCGGCCATGGCGCCCTTCGTGGTGCTGGTGTTGGTCGGCCTGGATGGCCCGGTGCTGCCGTGGCTCTGGGCGGACGTGGTCGACGGCGTCGGTGAGCCGTGGCTGCCGGCGCTCGGCATCGCGGCCGGGCTGCTGGTCACGCTGCCCTTCCACTGGTACACGACGTTGTGGTTCCAGACCTGGTGGGTACGGCAGATGCTGCGGATCAACCTTCGGCTGGTGCATGGGCAGACCGGGCCCCGGCGGGTCAGCGGCTACACCCCCGCCGAGGTGGTCGCCCAGGGCGGTGACACCGAACGGGTCGTGGAGCTCGCCGACAACGTGGTGGACCAGTTCTTCGGCCTGGCCCTGCTGGTGGCGATGACCGCCATCTCCGGCAGCGTCGTACCCGGGCTCTTCTTCCTCGGGACGATGGTGGTGTCCGCGCTGGTGGCCATCCTGTTCGGCCCGGCTCTGGAGCGCGGCGCACGGGCGACGGTGACGGCGCGGGCCGCGTACGCGACCGCGCTGGTCTCCGGGCTCTCCGCCGCGCGGACGGTGAAGCTGGCCGGCGCGACTGGACCGGTGCTCGACCACCTCGCCGACCTGGACGCCACCCGCAGCGAGCGCCAGCGGCGGGAGATCACCATCCAGGTGTGGTCCCGCTCCACGCCATCGGTGGTCAGCGGGCTGTTACCGATCGGCGCGTGGGCGCTGTTCCTGGCCGGTGTGCTGTCGGCCGGCGCGACCCTGGTCGCCGTCTCCACCCTCGTCGCGGCGCGCTGGATCGCCTGGACCGCGGCGTCGCTGCTCTCCCAGGTGCCGTCGGCGCGGGTGTGGACCCAGCGGACGGTGGCGATGACCGGGGCGCCGGCGTACTCGGCGGCGCTGCCGGGAGTCGACCCGGCCGCAGGGACCGCTCCGGCCCCGCCGGCGCCGGCCCGGCACCCCCTGCGTCGGCTCGAGCTGGCCGGCTTCGGGGTCCGTCACCCGGACGGGGTGGCGGCGGTCCGCGATGTCGACCTGACGGTCGAACGCGGCCAGCTCGTCCTGGTGGTCGGTCTGGTCGGGTCAGGCAAGTCGTCGCTGCTACGGGCCCTCGCCGGAATCGTGCCGCACACCGGCCGGCTGAGGTGGAACGGCGTGCCGGTGACCGAGCCGGAGCTGTTTCTCCGCCCGCACCAGGTCAGCTACGTCGGTCAGCAGCCCCGGGTGCTCTCCGGGACGGTCGCCGACAACATCACCCTCGGCTACCCGGTGGACGCCGACGCGGCGGTGTCCACCGCCCAGCTGGAGCCGGACCTGGCGGCCTCCGAGGCCGGTCTCGGGCTGGTCATCGGGCACAAGGGCACCCGGCTCTCCGGCGGGCAGCTGCAGCGGCTCGCGCTGGCCCGTGCACTCGCCCCGGGGAGCGAGCTGCTGGTCGCCGACGACGTCTCCTCCGCGTTGGATGTCACCACGGAGTTGGCGCTCTGGGCGGCGCTGCGACGGCACGGGGTCACGGTGCTGGGGTCGACCTCGAAACGGGCGGCGCTGCTGCGCGCCGACCATGTCCTGGTGCTGGAGGACGGGCGGGTGGCCGCCCAGGGTCGTTGGTGCGAGCTGGCGGCCCAGTGGTCGCACCTGGCCGGCTGACGGGCAGCCGCGCCGCGGATCTGGGAGGTTGGCCGACGAGAAGCGCCCGGTGCCCGGTGCTGGGCGCTCGCGCATGGTGGCGCCCAGCACCGGGGGCGGGTTCGGTGTTGGTCGGGGCGGGCCCGGGTGGACCGCTCAGGCTCAGGCTGGGGCCGGAACCGGCTCCTCGCGCTGGCCGGGCCGGGAACCGTGCTCGACCGGGTCCTCGTCAACCAGGCTCCGCCGGCCGGCCGCGTCGTACGCGGTCCGGTCGAGGGTGCCCTCCCGGGCCGCCACGATCGTCGGCACGAGAGCCTGCCCGGCGACGTTGGTCGCGGTGCGCACCATGTCCAGGATGGGGTCGATGGCCAGCAGCAGGCCCGCGCCGGCCAGCGGCAGGCCGAGCGTGCTCAGCGTCAGCGTGAGCATGACGATCGCGCCGGTGAGGCCGGCGGTCGCCGCCGAACCGACCACGGAGACGAAGGCGATCAGCAGGTAGTCGGTGACGCCGAGCTGCACCCCGAAGACCTGCGCCACGAAGATCGCGGCCAGGGCCGGGTAGATCGCCGCGCAGCCGTCCATCTTCGTGGTGGCGCCGAACGGGACCGCGAACGAGGCGTACTCGCGGGGGACCCCCAGCCGCTCGACCGCGCGCTGGGTCACCGGCATGGTGCCGACCGAGGAGCGGGAGACGAAGGCCAGCTGGATCGCCGGTCCGGCACCGGCGAAGAAGCGCAGCGGGTTGAGCCGGCCGGCACCGAGCAGCAGCAACGGGTAGACCACGAACAGCACGATCGCGCAGCCGACGTAGACGGCGGTGGTGAAGCGGGCCAGCGGGGCCAGCAGGTCCCAGCCGTAGGTGGCGACGGCCTTGCCGATCAGGCCCAGGGTCCCGATCGGGGCGAGCCGGATCACCCACCACAGCGCCTTCTGGACGATCGCCAGGAGGGCTCGGTTGAGTTCGACGAACGGCTCGGCGGGCGGGCCGACCAGCAGGGCCGCCGCGCCGATGACGAGGGCGAGGAAGACGATCTGGAGGACGTTGCCCTCGACGAACGCGCCGACCGGGTTGGTCGGGACGATGCCGGCGAGGAAGTCGGTCCAGGAGCCGGTCGTGGTCGGGGCGGTGGCGTCGGCGGTGTCCAGGGTGACCCCCTGGCCGGGGTTGGCGAGGAGCCCGAGGCCGATGCCGACGCTGACCGCGATGAGCGCGGTGGCACCGAACCAGAGCAGCGTACGTAGCGCCAGCCGGGCGGCGTTGGCCACGCCCCGCAGACTGACCACGCTGATCACGATGGCGGTGAAGACCAGGGGTGGCACGGCGAGCTTGAGCAACTGGACGAAGAGGCCACCGACGATGTCGAGGCCGCTGGTCAGCCAGCTCAGCTCAGCGGCGCGGGCGAGGTAGCCGAGGGCCACACCGAGGGCGAGGCCGAGCAGAATCTGCACGGAAAAAGGGATCTTGCGCATGAAAGGTCCAAGTCTGGAAAGCGAAAAGGTACGGGCGGCGTCAGAACTGCGGCCGCGCCGGACAGACACCGCTGGCCTGCCGTCGAAGGTCGACGTACAAGCGCACGGTGAGATTCCAGACATTGGTCATTGCCGGATGACGATACACCGTTCTCCGCGGTCCGGGGAGCGGCTGGCCGGTGACCCTCCCCACCAGGGTCGCTCGGGCACCTGTGACCCCGCTGGTCCGGGCGTCGATATTCTGACGCCGGAGCGTTGCCCGGGATCCGGGTCCGTTCCATCCCCCGACCTTCCCACCCCCGAAGGACTCGCGATGACCGTGGCATATCTGGTGGCTGGTGTCCGTACCCCGATCGGGAGGTACGGCGGGGCGCTCGCCGGCGTCCGCCCCGACGACCTGGCCGCGCACGTGATCCGGGAGTTGGTGACGCGGTACCCGACGGTGGACTGGGCCCGGACCGATGACGTGATCCTGGGCTGCGCGAACCAGGCCGGCGAGGACAACCGCAACGTGGCCCGGATGGCGGCGCTGCTCGGCGGGCTGCCCGAGCAGGTGCCCGGCAGCACCGTCAATCGGCTCTGCGGCTCCGGCCTGGACGCCCTCGCCCTCGCCGCCCGTTCCATTGTTGCCGGCGAGGCCGACCTGGTGCTGGCCGGCGGGGTGGAGAGCATGAGCCGGGCGCCGTTCGTGTTGCCCAAGGCCGAGACCGCGTACTCCCGCAACGCGGAGGTCTACGACACCACCATCGGCTGGCGGCTGGTCAACCCGTTGCTGGAACAGGGGTGGGGCATCGACTCGATGCCGGAGACCGCGGAGAACGTGGCCGCCGAGTACGGTGTCGCGCGGGCCACCCAGGACGAGTTCGCGTACCGCTCCCAGCAGCGTGCGGCCAAGGCCCAGGCCGACGGCCGACTAGCCGAGGAGATCGTGCCGGTGTCGGCCCCGGCTGGCCGGCGGGGGACGACGCTGGTCGAGGTCGACGAACATCCGCGGGAGACGTCGCTGGCGAAACTGGCCGCGCTGCCCACCCCGTTCCGGGCGGGGGGCACGATCACCGCCGGTAACTCCTCCGGCGTCAACGACGGCGCGGTGGCGCTGCTGGTGGCCTCCGAGGCGGCACTGACCCGGTACGACCTGAACCCGTTGGCTCGGATCGTCGGCTCCGCCGCGGCCGGTGTGCCGCCGCGGGTGATGGGCGTCGGTCCGGTGCCCGCCACCCGCCGGCTCCTCGATCGGCTCGGCCTGGGGGTGGGTGACCTGGACGTGGTCGAGCTGAACGAGGCGTTCGCCGCGCAGGCGGTGGCGGTCCTGCGGGAGCTGGGTCTGCCAGCGGACGCCGAGCAGGTCAACCCGAACGGGGGTGCGATCGCGTTGGGGCATCCGCTCGGCGCGAGTGGGGCCCGGCTGGCGCTGACCGCTGCCCTGGAACTGCGGCGCCGGGGCGGCCGGCGGGCGCTGGCCACCATGTGTGTCGGGGTGGGCCAGGGCATCTCGCTGCTGCTGGAGTCCGTGCGGTGACCAGTGTCCCCCGCCGGCGCCCTCCCGCCCGGATTGACGCACGCCTACAGTTGTCTGCATCTAAACGATCCGCGGGTCGGCCGGTGGCCTCCGCGTGTCCGCAATGCGTCGCGACACCGGTCTCTCCCGCACCGTGGCGACGACTTGGGGTATAGCACTGTGCAGACGCAGGACGGACTTCCCGCCGAGATTGACCTTTCTCGCCCGAGCGCGGCCCGGGTGTATGACTACTTTCTCGGCGGGGCCCACAATTTCGAGATCGATCGGCAGCTCGCCGAGCAGATCGCCAGCATGACGCCGAACCTCGCCGGCACCATGCGCGCCGGCCGCGAGTTTCTCCGCCGCGCGGTCCGGGTGCTGCTGGATGCCGGCATCGACCAGTTCCTCGACATCGGCTCCGGTATCCCGACCGTCGGCAACGTGCACGAGGTGGCCCAGGCGGTCAACGCGAAGGCCCGGATCGTCTACGTCGACATCGACCCGGTCGCGGTGGCGCACAGCCGGGAACTGCTGGCGGGTAACGACCGGACCGGCGTCATCCAGGCCGACCTGCATGATCCCGGGCACATCCTGGCGCAGGCGCGGGCGCTGAACCTGCTGGACCTCGACCGGCCGGTGGGCATCCTGCTCGCCGGGGTGGTGCACTTCATCGGCGATGACAGCCGCCCCGGAGATCTCCTTGCCACGCTCCGGGCCGCTGCCGCGCCGGGCAGTTACCTGGTGATCTCACACTCCACATTCGAGGACCAGCCGCGGGAGATGCTCGAGGCTCAGCGGTTGTCGGCGCGTACCGACACCGAGATCACCCTGCGTTCCCGCGCCGAGATCACCGGCTTCTTCGGAGACTGGACCCTGCTGGAGCCGGGGGTGGTCCACATGCCGTTGTGGCGGCCGGACTCCGCCTCCGACGTGGATGACAATCCGGCGCAGTTCGGTGCCTTCGGCGGGGTCGCCCGGCACGACCAACCGGTCGGCTGATCGCGGTGGCCGTCGTCCTGGAGTCGGGAGGGCGCGACCGTAGCCAGGCCGGCGCCGAGGGGTATGCGGCCGAGTGGGCCCGCGCCGTACGTCGGCTCGGCTTCGTCCCGTTCAGCGCTGCGGAAACCCAGCGGCTGCTGCACCTGCACACCGTCCGGCTGGCCCAGGCGCTGCGCGCCGAGCCGTTCTCGTCCCAGCCCGCGGCCCAGGTCGGCCAGGCGCTGGCCGAGGCGCACCTGACCGAGCCGGGGGTGCTCGACTGGTCGGTCCGGGCGCTCGGTGACGGGTTCCTTGCCCGGGTGCTGCCCGACCTGGTCGGTACGGAGGAGGCGGCGACCCGGGTCGCGGCGTTGCAGGGTGCGATGGCAGCCGGATTCGCCGGCGCGCTCCGGGAACGCACCTTCACCCAGCAGGAGCGGATCGCCCGCTCGGCCTGGCAGGCGCGGGACGAGGTGGAGCGGGCGTTGCGGGACAGCGAGGCCCGGTTCCGCGCGGTCTTCTCCGGTGCCGCCATGGGGATCGGCATCGGCCTGGTCGATGGCCAGATCATCGACGTCAATCAGGCATTCGCCGACATGCTCGGCTACACGATCGAGGAGTTGCGGCGGCGCAACGTGTCGTCGCTGTTCCACCCCGACGACGCGGCCGGGATCTGGGAGCTGTACCAGGAGGTCGTCGAGGGCAAGCGGGACACCGTCCGGATCGAGAAGCGGTACTACCGTAAGGACGGCACCACGGTCTGGACCGACCTGGCGGTGTCCCTGGTCCGGTACGACGACGGCCGTCCCCGGTTCACCGTCGCGGTGGTCGAGGACATCACCGAGCGTTACGAGCTTCAGCAGCGGCTCCGGTTTCAGGCACTGCACGACCCGCTCACCGGCCTGCCCAACCGGACCCTCTTCTTCGAGACCCTCGGGATGGTCTTCGACAACGCCGGCGCCGGCCATCCGGTCGGGGTCTGCTTCCTCGATCTGGACGGGTTCAAGGCGGTCAACGACAGCCTCGGTCACGATCTGGGCGACCAGCTGCTGGTGGTGATCGCCGAGCGGTTGTCGGACTGCGTCGCCGGGTTCGGGCATCTGGTGGCCCGGATGGGGGGCGACGAGTTCGTCATCCTGGTCGACGACGGGGAGTCCCTCGACGACGTGGTGAGCGTCGCGGAGGCCGCACTCGCGGCCGTGGCCGCACCGATTCGGATCGGTGACCACCAGCTCATGGTTTCGGCGAGCGTCGGCATCGTCGAGTGTCCGGTGCACACGACCGACCCGTCGGAACTGATGAAGGCCGCCGACACCACGCTGTACTGGGCCAAGGCCGAGGGGCGTGGCCGGTGGGCGGTCTGGGACCGGGAGCGAAGCGCGCGCGAGATCGCCCGGTCCACGTTGGCCGCCGGACTGCCGGCGGCCCTGGAGCGGGATGAGTTCGTGCTGGACTACCAGCCGATCGTCTCCCTGCGGGACGGCTCGATGCTGGCCGTGGAGGCGCTTGTCCGCTGGCAGCATCCCACGCTGGGTCGGCTTGGCCCGGCCCGGTTCATCGGGCTGGCCGAGGAGACCGGGTTGATCGTCCAACTCGGGGAGTGGGTGTTGCGCCGGGCGTGCCGGGACGCCGATGCCTGGCGACGCGAGGTGCCGGCGGCCCGCCTGGTCGTCAGCGTCAATCTCGCCGCGCGTCAGGTGGAACACCCCGGCATCGTGGACGTGGTGGCGGAGGCGTTGACCGACAGTGGGCTCCCCGCCGAGCTCCTGCAGCTGGAGCTGACCGAGAGCGCCCTGATGGGTACCGCGGGGGAGCCGCTGCGGGCGTTGCACCGGCTCGCCGGGCTGGGGGTGGGGCTGGCCATCGACGACTTCGGCACCGGCTACTCGAATCTGGCGTATCTGCGCCGGCTGCCGATCCGGTCGCTGAAGTTGGCGGGCCCGTTCGTGGAGGGACTGCGGGAGGGCGGAGCCGAGCAGGCGGCCGGCCATCGGGACGAGCAGATCGTGGACGCCCTGGTGCGGCTGGCGCGGGCGCTCGGGTTGTCGGTCACCGCGGAGGCGGTGGAGACCGGGGTGCAGGCCGAGCGGCTGCGGGCACTGCGGTGCGACACCGGGCAGGGCTACTGGTTCGGTGTGCCGGGGCCGGCGGGTGAGATCACGGCCCGGCTCCGTGGGCGGGGAGCGGTGGCGCGGAACCCATCGGGTACGGCGGATCACCGTACGTGAGAGAGAGGTTGGATCCCGCGCCACCGCTCCGCCGGGCGTTGCCGAGCGCCCGGCGCTGGCCCGTCCGGATCGGGCCTGGTCACCGCAGTCAGGATGCGGCCGGGGCGGGCAGTGGGGCAACTCATTTCGGGCGGCGGGTGCTCGTCCGGGCCGGTCCGGGGCGCGATGGGCGCCACGCGGTGTCGAGGTCGCGGCGTTAGGCTTGCGCCATGACCGTCCGTGCGCCGTTGACACCCGGCACGCTCTCTCCCTGGCGACAGGTGCCCGCCCACATTCCCCGACCCGAGTACGTGGGCAAGAAGGAGCCCAAGCAGTGGCGTGGCTCACACGTGCAGACACCGGAGACCATCGAGCGGATGCGGGCCGCCGGGCGGCTGGCGGCACAGGCCATTGCGCTCGCGGGCGAACACTGCAAGCCGGGGGTCTCCACCGACGAGATCGACCGGGTGGTGCACGAGTTCCTCTGTGACCACGGTGCCTATCCGTCAACGCTGGGTTACCGGGGGTTCCCCAAGTCCTGCTGCACCAGCCTGAACGAGGTGATCTGCCACGGCATCCCCGACTCGACGGTGCTCCAGGACGGTGACATCATTAACGTCGATGTCACCGCCTTCCTCGACGGGGTGCACGGCGACACCGATGCCACCTTCTGTGTGGGTGAGGTGAGCGAGGAGGTCCGGTTGCTGGTTGAGCGGACCCACAAGGCGACGATGCGAGGCATCCGGGCGGTGGCCCCCGGTCGGCAGATCAACGTGATCGGTCGGGTGATCGAGTCGTACGCGAAGCGCTTCGGCTACGGCGTGGTGCGTGACTTCACCGGGCACGGCATCGGCGAGGCGTTCCACAGCGGGCTCTACGTGCCGCACTACGACAGCCCGCGGCCCACCGACGTGATGGAGCCGGGCATGACCTTCACCATCGAGCCGATGATCACCCTCGGCACCTACCAGTACGACATGTGGGATGACGGCTGGACTGTGGTGACCAAGGACCGGAAGTGGACCGCCCAGTTCGAGCACACGATTCTCGTGACCGACGACGGCTACGAGATCCTCACCCTGCCGTGACCGAGACCCCGGCGGCGTTGCGGGAGGCACACCACGCGGACGTCTCCGGAGGCTGGCTGCGCCCCGCGGTCTTCGGGGCGATGGACGGACTGGTCACCAACATCGCCCTGATCGCCGGGGTGGGGGGCGGTGGGGTGTCGGCGCGGGCCGTGCTTCTCACTGGCACCGCCGGTCTGGTCGCCGGCGCCATCTCCATGGGGCTGGGGGAGTACACCAGCGTCCGGTCGGCCAACGAACAGGTCGCCGCGGAGGTGGCCAAGGAGCGGCGGGAGCTGGAACGGCATCCCGAGGTCGAGGCGCGCGAACTGGCGGACACCTGGGTGGCCCGCGGCCTGCCCCGGGAGCTCGCGACGCAGGTCGCGGAGGTGGTGCGGCGCAATCCCGAGGAGGCGCTGCGAGTGCACGTCCGGGAGGAGTTGGGCGTCAACCCGGATGACCAGCCGAGCCCGTGGGCGGCGGCGTTCTCGTCGTTGGTCTGCTTCTCCGTCGGCGCCCTGGTGCCGCTGCTGCCCTATCTGCTCGGCAGCACCAGTCTCTGGCTGGCGCTCGGCGTCGGCGGCCTCGGCCTCTTCCTGGCCGGTGTGATCGTCGCCCGGTTCACCAGCCGGCGCTGGTGGACGGCGGGCCTGCGGCAGCTGCTGCTGGGTGGCCTCGCCGCCGCCGCGACCTACGGTATCGGCACCCTGATCGGGGTCCAGGGCGGCCTGTAGGCGGGGTTCCGGTTATCCGGCGACGGGTACCAGCCGGAAGATGTGGATCTCGCGGTCGCCGGCCCGCTGCACGTAGGTCTGGTAGGCCGGCCACTCGGTCACCAGCAACTGCCAGAGTCGGTCCCGCTCGGCGCCCTCGGGCGGGTCGGCGCGGACCGGAAACCGGCGCCCCTTGATGTCCACCTCGGCGTGGGGGGTGGCGAGCAGGTTCAACGCCCAGGCGGGCTGGTGGGTCTGTCCCCAGTTCGACCCGACCACCACGTAGCCGTCCCCGTCCGGCACGTACAGCAGGGGGTTGCTGCGGGGTTGGCCGGAGCGGCGGCCGGTCGTGGTGATGACCAGCGACGGGAGAAGCCCGAGGGCGATCACCCGCCCGCGGCTGAGCCGCCCGACGGCGCGGTCAACCGGGACGAGGAGCCGGGCGGCGGTGCTGAACCAGCGGTGGTGGCCGACCCGGCGGGTGAGGGAACCCAGAATGGACATGAGGGCATTCTGCCGACCTGCGGCCCGCGTCGATGCTCCGACCCTGCGGTCGGCGACCGTCGCCGAAACGGGGTCAGGCGGTCCTTCCGGGGAAGGGCGTGGTCAGGGGGGCGATCCCCGCGGTTCGCCGCCAGCGGGTGGCCCGCACCGCACAGTCAACCAGCGCCGCGAGCGCACGTTCTCGCTCGGCGCCGCTGGTGGCGGCCACCGCCGCCCGCCAGAATCCCGCCGTCCGTTCCTCGACGTCAACGGCGAGTCGGAGGGCGCTCGCCTGGTCGGTGACGGGGAACGGTAGGGCGTAGCCGGCCTGGTCGGCCGGGAGGCTGTCACCAGCGTCGGTGAGGTGCAGCACCAGGTCGTCTCGGCGGCGCCGGTGTGTCGCCTCGGCATCGCGGGCCGCCTCCTGGGCGGGGCCGGTCAGGCGTACGCCGATCGGACCGTAGGCCCAGATGGCGGCGTATTCGGCGGTCAGGGCCGCGGCGTGGGCGGAGCTCGCGCCCGGGGTGGGGGTGTTCACTGCAGCGCCTCCAGGTGGCTGGCGCGGGCGGCGGCGATGCTGGCGAGCAGCGCGGCCCTCCCGGCCGGTGCGGCCAGGCAGGCTCGGGTGGCCGCCTCGCCGGCTGCCCGTTCGCGTTCGCGTAGCCCGGTGAGGGCCGCGTCGGCGTTGGCGGGGGTGCTGGTGGTCGGGGTGGCCGACGGTAGGGCCACCTTGGTGATCCGGGCCAGCTCCGTCGCGTGCGCGGCGTGCGCTTCGGTGATCGACGTCAGCCGCCCAGCCAGCGTGGGGTGCGTCGTGGCGGCGTCCCGGTAGGCCGCGGCGAGCGCGAGCGCCTCGTCCACCATGGGGGCGAGTGGGTCGGGTGTGGGTGGTTCCTGGTTGAACGGGTCACAGCCGGTGAGCGACGGTACGGCACCACCGAGGGTCAGGAGGGCGCCCACCCGTAGCACATTTCGTCGGGAATGTCTCATTTTTCGGCCCAGAGGTGGGTCCGGCTGCGTCGTTTTGCCCATCACCGTCCAAGTCAACACCATGTTGGCCAGCCCCACGTTGTCCGGAGTCGGTGCGCCGGCCCATCCGACTGGCGGGCAGCGCGTTACGCTCTGCGCAACCACCGGCGCGTCCGCCCCGGTGGCGTGTGGCTATGGCGACCGACCGGGCGCCGCCAACAGCAGATAGGGGCGCTAGATGAGCCAGCGTGGCCGGGCCGCCGGGCCGGCGGGGCGACCGCGCCGTACGGGTGGCCAGCGCAGCGCCGGTCGGGTCGGCCGCGGCGGTGATCTCGCCAGCCGGCGGGCTCGGTTGCACGAGGTGGTCGAACCAGTCATCGGTGCGGCCGGATACGACCTGGAGGAGCTGTCGATCTCCCGGGCCGGCCGGCGCCACGTGGTGCAGGTGATTGTCGACGCCGACGGTGGTATCGACCTGGACGGCGTCGCCGACGTCTCGCGGGCCGTCTCCGCCGCCCTGGACGCGGCCGAGGAGGAGCGCGGGGACCTCATCGCCGGCGAGTACCAGCTTGAGGTCAGCTCGCCGGGCGTGTCCCGCCCGCTCACCCTCCCCCGGCACTGGCGGCGGAACACCGGCCGGCTGGTACGGGTCATGGTGCGGGGCGGGCCGGGCACCGGCGACCGTCAGGTAACCGGCCGGATGGTCGAGGCGGACGATGAGCAGGTGGTGTTGGAGACCGACGCCGGCCGGACGGCGTGGCGCTACGCCGAGTTGGGCCCAGGACGGGTGCAGATCGAGTTCACCCGCCCGGGCGAGGCGGATGGCGCTGACGACGCCGACGAGGCCGGCGATTTCGACGACGACGATGATGATGTGGAGGGCGAGGAGAGGTGAACATCGACCTCGCGGCGCTGCGCGCACTGGAGCGTGAGCGGGAAATCCCGTTCGACACGATCCTCGCGGCGATTGAGACCGCGCTGCTGACGGCGTACCGGCACACCGAGGGTGCGCAGCCGCACGCCCGGGTGGAGATCGACCGTAAGACGGGCGCGGCCTCGGTCTTCGCCCAGGAGATGGAGCCCGACGGCGGTGTGGTGCGGGAGTGGGACGACACCCCGCACGACTTCGGTCGGATCGCGGCGATGACCGCCAAGCAGGTGATTCTTCAGCGGCTGCGGGAGGCCACCGACGAGGTGCACTTCGGCGAGTACGTGGGCCGGGACGGGGACCTGGTGACCGGGGTGGTCCAGGCGCACGAGGCGCGTGCCGAGAAGGGCATCGTCAGCGTGGACCTGGGCAAGCTGGAGGGGGTGCTGCCCCAGTCCGAGCAGGTTCCCGGTGAGCAGTACGCGCACGGCGAGCGGGTGCGCTGCGTCGTGGTGCACGTGGCCAAGGGCGTACGCGGTCCGCAGGTTACGTTGTCCCGCTCGCACCCGGGGTTGGTGAAGAAGCTCTTCGCCCTCGAGGTGCCGGAGATCGCCGACGGCACGGTGGAGATCACCGCGATCGCCCGTGAGGCAGGTCACCGTACGAAGATCGCGGTCCGCTCCACCGCGGCGGGGGTGAACGCCAAGGGTGCCTGCATCGGGCCGATGGGTCAGCGGGTGCGGGCGGTCATGGGTGAGCTGCACGGGGAGAAGATCGACATTATTGACTGGTCGGAGGATCCGGCGGCCTTCGTCGGCAACGCGCTTTCGCCAGCCAAGGCCCTCCGGGTGGAGGTGGTTGACCTGGCCTCCCGTACCGCCCGGGTGACGGTGCCGGATTTCCAACTTTCACTGGCTATTGGGCGAGAAGGGCAGAACGCCCGGCTTGCCGCCAGATTGACCGGTTGGCGGATTGACATTCGCTCCGACGTCGAGCCGGCCCGTCCGGCGGGCGACACCGATGTCGATCAGGTCCCGGAGCCGGGCCGCGCGATCTCCGGGGGCTAGGGGTAGACTTTCCCAGTGGTACGACGCGCGCTGCCGGAGCGCACCTGTGTGGGTTGCCGGTCTCGAGCGTCAACCAAGGAACTGCTGCGGGTTGTCGCGGTGGGTGCTGGGGCTGGTCACAGCCTCCGTCCCGACCCAGCCCGCAGGATGCCGGGTCGGGGGGCGCACGTGCACCCAGACCCGGCCTGCTTCACGCAGGCGGTGCGGCGTCGTGCTTTCGGGCGGGCGCTGCGCGTCACCGGGGTCGCCGACCACGGTGAGCTTGCGAGGCATCTCGATGCGCCAGCCACGACGTCCGGCCAACCCGACCGGACGCGGGTCGCTAGCAAGGTAGGACGACCGACATGAGCACACGATGAAGTCGCAGAAATGACCAGGCTTCAAGTGCACGAGTGAGGTCCGTGCGGGTGCTGCCCGCACGACCTCGGAATGAGGAGTGCAGTGGCAGGAAAGGCCCGCGTACACGAGCTCGCCAAGGAGCTCGGGGTCGAAAGCAAGACCGTTCTCGCCAAGCTCAAGGAGATGGGCGAGTTCGTGAAGTCCGCGTCCAGCACGGTCGAGGCGCCGGTCGCCCGACGGCTGCGTAACGCGTTCGTCAGCAACGCCGGCTCGCCCACGCCGGCGGCGACCCCGCCGACCCCGACCCCGACCCCGACCCCGACCCCGACTCCGACCCCGACCCCTCCCCGGACCCCGGCGCCGCCCCCGGGCGGATCCCGCGTCACGGCCAAGCCCATGCCGCCACGGCGGCCGGGTGCCCCGATGCCCGGCCCGAAACCCAAGGGTCCGGTTCCGGGTCCGCCGCAGTCCGCGACACCAGCCGCCAAGCCGGCGAGCGCCCACGACATCGAGGTGGCGGCCGCCGAGGCGCGTGCCGCCGCGCTGAAGGCCGAGCAGGAGGCCGCGGTCAAGGCCGCGCAGGCTGCCCGGCAGCAGCAGCGGGAGAACGTCCGGCGGGAGCCGCCCACCGAGGGTGGTCCGCGCCCGGGTCCCCGCCCCGGCCCCGGCACGATGCCGCCCCGGCCCGGCTCTCCGGCCGCCGGACGTTCCGGTGGGCCCGCTCCGGGCCCCGGTCCCCGGTCCGGCGGTCGTCCGCCGGCGCGTGGCGCCGGTAACAACCCGTTCGGCATCCAGGGCGGCCAGCAGCGTCCCCCGGCCGCCGGTGCGGGTGGCCCGCGGCCCAGCCCGGCCTCCATGCCGCCGCGGCCGAGTCCGGCCTCCATGCCGCCGCGGCCGAGTCCGGCCTCCATGCCGCCGCGGCCGAGTCCGGCCTCCATGCCGAGCCAGCGTCCCGGCCGCCCCGGCGGTCCCGGTTCCGGTCGTCCCGGTTCCGGCGCCGGCCGCCCCGGTGGTGGCGGCGGCGGTGGTGGTGGTTACCGCGGCGGTGGCGGCGGTGGTGGCGGCGGCTACCGGGGTGGCCCCGGCGGCGGCCCCGGTGGTGGCGGCGGTGGCTACCGCGGCGGCCCCGGTGGTGGCGGCGGTGGTTTCCGCGGCGGCCCCGGTGGCGGTCGTCCCGGTGGCGGTGGCCGTGGTCGCGGTGGCGGTGCCGCGGGTGCCTTCGGGCGTCCCGGTGGTCGGCCGACCCGCGGTCGCAAGTCGAAGAAGCAGCGCAGACAGGAGTTCGACAACCTGTCGGCCCCGACCATGTCCTCGGGTGCGCCCCGGGGACAGGGGCAGACCGTCCGGTTGTCCCGAGGCGCCTCGCTGTCGGACTTCGCCGACAAGATCAACGCCAATCCGGGTTCGCTGGTCCAGGAGATGTTCAACCTGGGCGAGATGGTGACCGCGACCCAGTCCTGCTCTGATGACACCCTGCTGCTGTTGGGTGAGCACCTGGGCTTTGTCGTCCAGATCGTCAGCCCGGAGGACGAGGACCGCGAGCTGCTCGCGCAGTTCAACATCGACCTGGACGCCGAGGTGGCGGAGGACCGTCTGGTCAGCCGGCCGCCGGTGGTGACCGTCATGGGTCACGTCGACCACGGTAAGACGAAGCTTCTGGACGCGATCCGGAAGGCGAACGTGGTGGCCGGCGAGGCGGGTGGCATCACCCAGCACATCGGCGCCTACCAGGTCCACGTCCCGCACGAGGACCAGGACCGGGCGATCACCTTTATCGACACCCCCGGTCACGAGGCGTTCACCGCCATGCGTGCCCGTGGCGCCCAGGTCACCGACATCGTGATCCTGGTCGTCGCGGCCGACGACGGGGTGATGCCGCAGACGATCGAGGCGTTGAACCACGCCAAGGCGGCCGACGTGCCGATCGTGGTGGCGGTCAACAAGGTCGACAAGCCGGACGCCAACCCGGACAAGGTCCGCCAACAGCTGACCGAGTACGGACTGGTCGCCGAGGAGTACGGCGGCGACACCATGTTCGTCAACGTGGCGGCCAAGCCCGGTACCGGGATCGGCAGCCTGCTCGAGGCGGTCCTGCTGACCGCGGACGCTTCGCTGGAGTTGACCGCTCCGACGGACGGCCCGGCGCAGGGTGTGGCGATCGAGGCGCACCTGGACAAGGGCCGGGGCGCGGTGGCGACGGTGCTGGTGCAGAAGGGCACCCTGCGGGCAGGCGACTCGATCGTCGCCGGTGGGGCGCACGGCCGGGTTCGGGCGATGCTCGACGAGAACGGCGACCAGGTCGCCGAGGCGGGTCCGGCTCGTCCGGTGCTGGTGCTGGGTCTGACCGCGGTGCCTGGGGCGGGCGACACGTTCCTGGCCGCCGAGGACGACCGCACCGTGCGGCAGATCGCCGAGCAGCGGCAGGCGCGGCGGCGGGCGGCGGCGTTCGCCAACTCCCGCGGTCGGGCCACCCTCGAGACGCTCATGGAGCAGCTCAAGGCGGGCGAGAAGACCTCGCTCAACCTGGTGCTCAAGGGCGACGTCTCCGGCTCCGTGGAGGCGCTCGAGGATGCCCTGTTCAACCTCGACATCCCCGAGGAGGTCCAGCTACGGATCATCCACCGCGGCGTCGGGGCGATCACCGAGAGCGACGTCATGCTCGCGAGCGCCTCGTCGGAGGCGGTCACGATCATTGGCTTCAACGTGCGGGCCGCCAACAAGGTCCGCGAGATGGCCGACCGCGAGGGCGTGGAGATTCGGTACTACACCGTTATCTACCAGGCCATCGAGGAGATCGAGGCGGCGCTCAAGGGCCTGCTCAAGCCGGAGTACGAGGAGGTCGAGCTGGGCACCGCGGAGGTCCGCGAGGTGTTCCGTTCGTCCAAGGTCGGCAACATCTCCGGCTGCATCGTCCGGTCGGGTCTGCTTCGGCGCAACGCCAAGGCTCGGTTGCTGCGCGACGGCGCGGTGGTGGCGGACAACCTCACCATCAGCTCCCTCAAGCGGTTCAAGGACGACGCGACCGAGGTACGCGAGGGCTTCGAGTGTGGTCTGACCCTGGGCGGCTACAACAACGTCCAGGTCGGCGACGTGATCGAGACCTTCGAGATGCGGGAGAAGGCGCGCGCCTGATCCGGTAGGGACAACAGGTCAAGGGGTTTACGCCAGGCGGCGTAAACCCCTTGATCATGTCCGGGTTCGCCCGTAGTCTCCGGGACGATGTTCACCGGAACTGCGGTATTCGACCTTCTGCTGCCGGGCGACTCCCGGTCGCTGAAGGCCAAACGGTCCTATGTCCGGCCGATCGTGGCGGCGCTGCGTCGCGTCGAGGTCTCCACCGCCGAGGTGGGGGTGCTCGACCTGCACGGGCGGGCGGAGATCGGCGTCGCGGTGGTGTCCGCGACGGCGGCCCACGTACACGAGGTGCTCGACTCGTGTGAGCGCCTGGTCGCCGCCCGTCCCGAGGTTGAACTGTTGTCGGTGCGTCGGCGGCTGTACGGCGCGGACGACTGATCCGCCGGCGTCGCTGCGGGGCTGCCTCCGCGGGCGGTCACCGCACCGGCCGCGTACGGGCGGACCGGCGGCGCGGGTAGTGTTCGTGGTGATGGCCGGCGGCTTGGGCACCCCTGGTGCCCGGCGGCCGGGAGCGGTACGCCTGGAGGTGGCGAGATGTCGGATCCGGCCAAGGTGCGCCGGCACGCGGAGCGGGTGCGTGAGCTGGTGGCGTCGGTGGTACGTAGCCAGATCAAGGATCCCCGGCTTGGCATGATCACCATCACGGATGCGCGGATTACCGCTGACCTCCGCGACGCCACGGTCTTCTACACGGTGCTCGGCGACGCGGCCGCCCAGGCGAGCACCGCCGCGGCGTTGGAGAGCGCCAAGGGCATGTTGCGCAGCACCGTGGGGAAGGCACTGGGGCTGCGCCACTCGCCGACGCTGACCTTCGTCCTGGACGACGTTCAGGACCAGGTCAAGCACATTGACGACCTGCTCGCCCAGGCCCGCCACGCGGATGCCGAGGTGCAACGCCTCGCCACCCGGGCCGAGTATGCGGGGGAGGCCCAGCCGTACCGGCTGGAAGAGGAGCCCGAGGCGGCCGGGGACGAGGTGCCGCCGCCGGGCGGGGAGCAACGGTGACCGATTCTGCCGCCGGGGCGCGATCCGCGCCGGCGGAGGCCGACTGGGCGGCGGCGGTGGCCGCGGTCCGGGCAGTGCCGGCCGCGGGGCGGGTGCTGCTGGCCTGCCATGTGAATCCGGACGGCGACGCGCTCGGCAGCATGCTCGGCTTCGCGCTCGGCCTGCGTTGGCTCGGTCTGCGACAGGTACAGGCGACCTTTCCCGGCCCGCCGCAGCTTCCGGAGCCGCTGCGCGGGCTGCCCGGTGAGCAGCTGCTGGTTCCGGCGGCGGAGGCGGTTACCGATCCGGACCTGCTGATCAGCTTCGACGCGGCGAGCGAGTCCCGGTTGGGGGAGCTGGCTGACCGGCTGACGACCGCCGGCAGCACGTTGGTACTCGATCACCACGCGTCCAACCCCGGCTTCGGCGCGATCAATCTGGTTGAACCCGGGGCGGCGGCCACCGCGGTAGTCGTGGACGAGCTGCTCAACCGGCTGGGGGTGCCGCTCGACGCGGAGATCGCGGAGTGTCTCTACGTGGCGCTGACCACTGACACCGGTTCGTTCCGGTACGTGGCCACCACCGCGGCGGTGCACCGGTTTGCGGCCCGGCTACTCGCTACGGGCATCCGTCCCGGTGAGATCTCTCGACGCGTCTTCGACACCCGCCCGTTCGGTGCCGTGCGGCTCTGCGCCGAGGTGGTCGGTCGGTCCCGGCTGGAGCCCGCCGCGGCGGGCGGTCACGGCCTGGTGTGGACCTGGGCGAGCCAGGAGGACCTGGCCCGGCACGGGCAGCCGGCGTACGTGCTGGAGGCGCTGATCGATGCGGTGCGGTGCACGGCGGAGGCCGACGTGAGCTGTGTGGTGAAGCAGACCGCCGATGGCGAGTGGGCGGTGTCGTTGCGGAGCAAGGGCGCGGTGGACGTGAGCCGGGTGGCGATGGCGTTGGGCGGCGGGGGGCACCGACTCGCCGCGGGCTTCACCGGCCGAGGCAGCGCCGACGAGGTGGTGGAGGCCGTCCGGCGGGAGCTGGCCGAGGCGCTACTCGCCCCGACCGGTGGTTGAGGGCGGCCGCGCGGTGTCGGTCAGGTCAGCCTTGCGGTATCGGTTAGGCCAGCCTCGCGGTTAACTGCTGGCTGTCCTTTCGGCTGATGATCTGTCGACAAAGATCAGGGTCGGCTTACGGGTGTTCGGTCTTCCCGCCGTTGCTAACGGTGGGCAGAATTGCGGAATGGAACAGCCCTGTGACCTGACCATCGAAGCGCCGCGCGCCTGGGATCGTCCCGCTGTCACCGTGCCGGTGCTGGTCTGCCTGTCGTTGGTGGGTGGCCGGTTTCCGTCCTTCTCGATTGAGGCGAATCTGTGGACGCTCGGCACCGGTGGTGTCCTGATCTGGCTTGGCCTGGGTAACCGGGTGTCCCGGCGGCCCGCACCGGTTCGGCTGGGCCGGGGTGCGGTGTGGTGGACGTTGCCGGTGGTGGTGTTTGTGGTCTTCGAGGGGGCCACCTTCGCGGCCGCTGCCGGTGATGATTTCCCGACCTTCTCCCGGCTGGCGGATCCACTGCTGGAGGACGGGGTGATTCGCTCAGCGGGTTGGCTGGCCTGGTTGTCCGCGTTCTGGGGGCTGGTGCGGCGATGATGCGGACACTGGCGATCGGCGGCTTCCTGGTGGCGGTGGCGCTCTTTGTCGCGGTGGAGTTGGCGGCCCGCCGGGAGGGGTCTCGCATCCCCACCCTGGGTGAGGTCTGCGCGTACGTCATGCGGTACGAGGTCGGCTCGGTGCCGGTCGGCCGGATCGGGCTCTTCGGCTTCTGGTGGTGGCTGGGTTGGCACTTCCTGGCTCGTTGAGGTGCCGTTTCCGCGCTGGCCGACCAGCGGCCTCCGGAGCTCTGGCCTCGCCCGGATGGTGGGAACAGCCGGCGGTGGGTGGACCTGAACGATAGCTTGGGTATTGACCGATGCCGTGCTGACGGTGCTGGTCGTGGGTGGTGGGGCCGTACCCGGCGTCGTCGCTCTCCAGGGTCGGACCGACCCGGGCTCGCTGCTCCGTGCGCTGCTCCGGCAACCCCGGACGCCCGCGGGTGGCAGACCTTGCCCGTGAGAGTTCCACCGCTGAGCTGGTGGCTCGCGCCTTGGAAGGGGTTTCCCATGCCGAACAAGCCCAAGCCCGACACCGCTGACGAGGCGCGTGAGCAGTTGCGCCGGGCGCTGCAGACCTCGATGGACACGCGCCAGTGATGTCGCCGACCGGCTGACGCCCTCCCCGACGGGCGGCGCTGGCCGCCCGTTGTCCCCCGCCGCGAACCGCTGGTAAGTGACTAGTCCGTTTTGCGGTCCTTACCGAGCCGTGTCAGGATCGGCGACGATGAACCCGCCGGCCGCCTCCGCAACCCGTTCCGCCTCGCCCCGCCGGATCGCCACGCTCGCCCTGCCCGCCCTCGTGGTGCTCGCCGCCGAACCGCTTTACGTGCTGGTGGACACGGCGGTGGTGGGACACCTCGGCCGGGTCCCGCTCGCCGCGTTGGCGATCGGCGGCACCGTGTTGACGCTCATCGCCTGGCTGGGCACGGTCGTCGCCTACGGCACCACCGGACGTTCCGCCCGGCGGTTCGGGGCTGGTGATCGCACCGCCGCAGTCGCCGAGGGGGTTCAGGCCTCCTGGCTCGCGCTCGCGGTAGGGGTCTTCGTCGCGGTCGGCATGCAGGCCGGCGGCGGCGTGCTCGCCCGTGCCCTCGTCGGGGCGGACAACGACGTGGCGGAGGCCGCCGCGCAGTGGCTGCGGATCGCGGCGCTCGGCGCACCGGGGCTGCTCCTCGCCGCTGCTGGCAACGGCTGGCTGCGGGGCGTCCAGGACACCCGCCGGCCGCTGTGGTTCGTGCTCGGCCCGAGCCTGCTCTCCGCGGTGCTCTGCCCGGTGCTGGTCTATCCCGTCGGGCTCGGCCTGCCCGGATCGGCGGTGGCCAACGTTGTGGCGCAGACGATCTCTGGTGCGCTCTTCGCCGGGGCGCTGGTCGCCGAGCGGGTGGCCCTCCGCCCCCGGCCCCGGGTCCTCGCCCAGCAGCTTGTGCTAAGTCGGGACCTGCTCATCCGCGGCGTCGCCTTCCAGGCGAGCTTCCTCTCCGCGACCGCGGTGGCCGCCCGCTTCGGCACGGCGGCGGTCGGCGCCCACCAGATCGTCCTGCAACTCTGGTTCTTCACCGCCCTGGTGCTCGACGCGCTCGCCATCGCCGCGCAGGCCCTGGTCGGCGCCGCGTTGGGTGCCGACGACGCGGCCGGTGCCCGCGGACTGGCCCGCCGGATCGGGTTGCTCGGCGCCGGCTGCGGCGCGGCGTTCGCGCTGGTCATCGCCGCTGGCGCCGGGGTGGTCCCGGGCTGGTTCAGCGCCGATGGGCAGGTCCGCGAGGAGGCGATGGTGGCCTGGCCCTGGTTCGTCGCGATGTTGCCGCTGGCGGGCGTCGTCTTCGCCCTGGACGGGGTGTTGATCGGCGCGGGGGACATCCGCTACCTGCGGAACCTCACGATCGTGGCGGCGCTGGGCGGATTTCTGCCGGCCATCTGGCTGGCGTACGGGCTGGACCTCGGACTCGGTGGGATCTGGGCTGGGCTCACCTTTTTCGTGGTGCTCCGGCTGGCCGCCCTGCTGCTGCGGCTGCGCTCCGGTCGCTGGGCGGTCGTCGGCGCCGTCCGGACCTGAGTAGCCGGGCCGGACCCGTCCGCCGGGCCCAACCACCGGCCCGTACCGCTGTTCGGGTCAGGACAGCCTGGGTAGCACGACGTACACCGCCATCACCAGCGCCAGGGTCACGGCGAAGGACACGACGAAGCCGATCACCTTCATCGTGTTCGGGAAGCGTTGGTACAGCCGGCGTCGGCCCTGCCACACCTGCCACCGCCGGCGCAGGGCGGCGGCACCCGGGAGCGTGAGCAGCGCAGCGGCGATCCGGTCCCCAGCAGTGCGGCGCGGGGGCGGTGGGTCGAGCATCCAGGCGGGGAGGTTGGACGGCTGCTCTGGCTGGTGCAGTCTAGGAGACCGACCCTGACCCTGATCCTGGTCATGATCCTGGCGCTGACGTGACATTGCCCAACCCTCCGCTGGCTGATCAGTCCAGTGATAGCAGCCGGCGTCAATTCAGTCCAGTGATAGCAGCCGGCGTCAATGCGCCTCGTCCTGGCAGCGGTGGGGCGCGTCGTCCGGGTGGGCGTCCCGGTGCCGGCCGGGCCCGCCCGTCTGGCAGGCTTGGCGGTCGTGAGCGCAGACGGACTGATCGTGGTCGACAAGCCCGGCGGCATGACATCGCACGACGTGGTGGCGCGGGTGCGCCGGCTGGCCCGGACCCGGCGGGTCGGGCACGGTGGCACGCTCGACCCGATGGCGACCGGGGTCCTGGTCCTCGGCGTGGGGCGAGCCACCCGGCTGCTGACCTACGTCATCGGGGCCGGCAAGAGCTACGCCGCCACGATTCGGCTGGGACAGGCGACGGTGACCGACGATGCCGAGGGGGATGTGATCTCCAGTGCCCCGGCTGGTCAGGTGACCGAGGAGGCGGTCCGGGCCGTGCTGGCGGCGCAGACCGGCGCCGTGGACCAGGTGCCCAGCGCGGTCAGCGCCATCAAGATCGACGGTCAGCGGGCGTACCGCCGGGTCCGGGAGGGGACCAGTGTTGACCTGCCGCCCCGGCGGGTCACCATCTCCCAGCTCGACGTGCGGGCGCTGCGGCGGGACCAGCCGGACGTGGTGGACGTGGACGTGGATGTCACCTGCTCCTCCGGCACGTACGTGCGGGCGATCGCTCGGGACGCGGGCCAGGCGCTCGGCGTCGGTGGGCACCTCACCGCGCTGCGGCGTACCGCCGTGGGCGGTTTCACCCTCGCCGAGGCCGCTACCCTCGATGACCTGGAGCGCCGGGCACCCGAGGTGGTCACGCTCTCCCTCGCGGCGGCGGCCGACCGGTTCTTCCCGCGCCGCGAGGCGACCGCCGAGGAGGAGCGGGTGCTCTCCCACGGCGGTCCGTTGGATCCGGCGGGGATCGACGGCCCGTACGCCGTCTTCGGCCCGGCGGGTGGGTTGGTCGCTATCGTCAGCGAGCGGGCCGGTCGGGCCCGTGCGGAGATCGTGCTGGCCCCGGCCTGATGGCACAGCGGTCGGGACAGCGGCAGGGGAGGAGCGTTATGCAGCGGTGGCGGGGGTACGACGCGGCGCCCGGCGGCTGGGGGCGGTCGGTCGTCACCATCGGCGTCTTCGACGGCGTGCACCGGGGGCACCAGGCGATCATCGGGCACGCGGCGGCGCGGGCTCGCGAACTCGGCGTCAAGTCGGTGGTGGTCACCTTCGATCCGCACCCCGCCGAGGTGGTCCGTCCGGGCTCGCACCCGGCGGTGCTCACCGAGCCGACCCGCAAGGCCGAGTTGATCGAGGCACTCGGCGTGGACGTGCTCTGCGTGGTGCCGTTCACCCCGGACTTCTCCCGGCTGTCGGCGGAGGCGTTCGTGCACGACGTCCTGGTCGAGCACCTGCACGCCGCGCTGGTCGTGGTGGGGGAGAACTTCCGGTTCGGGCATCGGGCCGCGGGGGACGTGGCGTTGCTGGAGCAGCTCGGTCGGACCTTCGGTTACGCCGTCGAGGGGGCACCACTGGTGGCCGAGGCGGGGACGGTCTTCTCCTCCACGTACATCCGGTCGTGTGTCGCCGCCGGGGACGTGGTGGCCGCTGCCAGCGCGTTGGGGCGGCCGCACCGGCTGGAGGGCGTGGTGGTCCGCGGCGACCGGCGCGGTCGCGAGCTGGGCTTCCCCACCGCGAACCTGCTCTGCCACCGGTACGCCGCGGTCCCGGCCGACGGCATCTACGCCGCCCGCCTGGTGCGGCGGGGGCAGCGGGAGCCGATGCGGGCGGCGGTGTCGATCGGCACGAACCCGACCTTCTCCGGCCGGGAACGGCGGGTCGAGGCGTACGTGCTCGACTTCGACGCGGACCTGTACGGTGAGCGGCTGGCCCTGGACTTCGTGGCGCACCTGCGCGGGCAGGTCCACTACGACGCGATTGAGCCGCTGGTGGCCCAGATGGCCGAGGACGTCGAGCGCACCCGCCAAGCCCTGGGGTGATCATGGAAAGTGATCCGGTTCGACACCCCGGCCCGCCCCTGGTCCGGAGCTTCCCGACCGGCTGGTAGCCTGGCAGGGACGTCGGCCGACCGACGTGGGTCCTGGCGTGCCTGCACGACGCCGCGGGTGCGAGGACCGTCCGCCGCCGGGCCTCGCCCGGCCATCCGGGCGAAGCCCAACTGGCGGACACCATACCGATCAACCCACCGAAACAGGGAGAACATGGCGCTCGACCAGCAGGACAAGGCCAAGATCCGCGAGGAGTACGCGACCGTCGACGGTGACACCGGTTCGCCGGAGGTCCAGGTGGCCGTCCTCACCAAGCGGATCGCGGGCCTGACCGAGCACCTGAAGGTGCACAAGCATGACCACCACAGCCGCCGTGGGCTGCTGCTGCTGGTCGGCCGCCGCCGTCGGCTGCTCAACTACGTGCAGAAGAAGGACATCAACCGCTACCGGTCGCTCATCGAGCGGCTCGGTCTGCGCCGGTGACGTGACGGGGGAGTGGCCGAACGGCTGCTCCCCCGCTCCGGTTCACCGCCAGGAACTCCGACAATCAGGGCCGCACGACCCCCCGACCACCGGGAGCCGGTCAGCGCACCGGTCTCCGGTAGTGGCCTCCGGGCATCCGGCACCTCGCCGATCCGCCCGGGCGCTTCGATCGAAGACCGGCCGTCTGAGCAGCTGCGCGTCGCGGTCCGTGGACGCGAAGGAGCGCAACCACAGATGACCGAAAGTAATCTCGGTACCCAGTCTCGTACCGCCACGATCGACAACGGGGCCTTCGGCACCCGTGCGATCACCTTCTCCACCGGCCGGCTGGCTCGGCAGGCCGCCGGCTCCGTCGTCGCCCAGCTCGGCGAGACGGTCGTCCTCTCCGCCACCACCGCTGGTCGGCAGCCGAAGGAGCACTTCGACTTCTTCCCGCTGACCGTCGACGTCGAGGAGCGGATGTACGCGGCGGGCCGGATCCCCGGTTCGTTCTTCCGCCGGGAGGGGCGCCCCAGCGAGGACGCGATCCTCACCTGCCGGCTGATCGACCGGCCGCTGCGTCCCTCGTTCGTCAAGGGCCTGCGCAACGAGGTCCAGGTCGTCGAGACCGTCCTGGCGCTCGACCCCAGCCACCCGTACGACGTGGTGGCCATCAACGCCGCCTCGATGTCGACGAAGCTCTCCGGCCTGCCGTTCTCCGGCCCGATCGGGGCGACCCGGATGGCCCACATCGACGGCTCCTGGGTTGCCTTCCCGACCCACGAGGAGCTGGAGCGCGCCACCTTCGACATGGTGGTCGCCGGTCGCGCCCTGCCCGACGGCGACGTCGCGATCATGATGGTTGAGGCGGAGGCCACCGAGCACACCGCGAAGCTGGTCGCCGACGGCGCCGCCGCACCGACCGAGGAGGTCGTGGCGAGCGGGCTGGAGGCAGCCAAGCCGGCCATCCGTGAACTGTGCCGCGCGCAGAGCGAGCTGGCCGAGGTGGCGGCGAAGCCGATCGCCGAGTTCCCGGTCTTCCTCGACTACTCCGATGACGCGTACGACGCGGTCGCGGAGCTGGCCCGGGAGGACGTGGCCGAGGCCCTGAAGATCGCCGGCAAGGCCGACCGCGAGGAGGCCCTGGACCGGATCAAGGCCCGGGTGGTCGAGGAACTCGGCCCGCGTTTCGAGGGTCGGGAGAAGGAGCTCTCCGCCGCGCTGCGGTCGCTGACCAAGTCCGAGGTCCGCAACCGGGTGCTGCGCGAGCAGGTCCGTATGGACGGCCGTGGCCCGCGGGACATTCGCCCGCTGACCGCCGAGGTCGGGGTTCTGCCCCGGGTGCACGGCTCGGCGCTCTTCGAGCGGGGCGAGACCCAGATCATGGGCGTCACCACGCTGAACATGCTCCGGATGGAGCAGTCCCTGGACACGCTCTCCCCGGAGAAGTCCAAGCGTTACATGCACAACTACAACTTCCCGCCGTACTCGACCGGGGAGACCGGCCGGGTTGGCTCGCCGAAGCGGCGGGAGATCGGCCACGGCGCGCTCGCCGAGCGGGCCCTGATCCCGGTGCTGCCCTCGCGCGAGGAGTTCCCGTACGCGATCCGGCAGGTCTCCGAGGCGCTCGGCTCCAACGGCTCGACCTCGATGGGCTCGGTCTGCGCCTCGACGCTCGGCCTGCTCTCCGCCGGGGTGCCGCTGAAGGCGCCGGTCGCCGGGATCGCCATGGGGCTGATCTCCGACGAGGTCGAGGGTAAGACCCGGTACGTGACGTTGACCGACATCCTTGGTGCCGAGGACGCCTTCGGTGACATGGACTTCAAGGTCGCCGGTACGCCGGACTTCGTCACCGCGCTGCAGCTCGACACCAAGCTCGACGGCATCCCGTCGGACGTGCTCGCCGCGGCGCTTCAGCAGGCATACGAGGCCCGGCAGACGATCCTGCAGGTGATGCAGGCGGCGATCGAGGCGCCGGCCACGATGAGTGACTACGCGCCGCGGGTCACCACCGTCAAGATCCCGGTGGACAAGATCGGCATGGTGATCGGCCCGAAGGGGCAGACGATCAACGCCATCCAGGACGAGACGGGCGCCGAGATCTCGATCGAGGACGACGGCACCATCTACGTCGGGGCGACCAACGGCCCCGCGGCGCAGGCCGCGGTCGAGCGGATCAACGGGATCGCGAACCCGACCCTGCCGAAGGCGGGCGACCGCTTCCTCGGCACGGTGGTCAAGACCGCTGCCTTCGGCGCGTTCGTCTCGCTGCTTCCCGGCCGCGACGGTCTGCTGCATATCTCCAAGGTGGGCGACGGCAAGCGCGTCGAGAAGGTCGAGGACTTCCTCAACGTCGGGGACAAGGTCGAGGTGGAGATCGCCGACATCGACCAGCGCGGCAAGATCTACCTGGACAAGGTGCGCCCGGAGGGCGCGGAGGCCCCGGCGGAGGTCGCTGGCGAGCGGCCGGCGGGTCGGGACCGGGGCGACCGGGGACCGCGTGACCGCGGCGACCGCGACCGCGGTGGCCAGGGCCCGGACAGCGGTGACCGTGGCGACGGCGGTGAGGGCGGCGAGTCGCGTCCGCGCCGTCGTACCCGGCGCAGCTGACCGTCGGACCAGCGCACCATCCACCCCTCGTCGAACCGGGAGCCCTTCGTGAGCCGGACCGTCTCCGTACCGTCCACACCGGAACGACGGGGGGTGGCCGCGGTTCGGGGTGCCCCCGACGGCGCGGCCAGCCGCGCCGTAACCCGTACGCTCAGCGACGACCCGTTGGGTGGCACGGTCCGCCGGACCGTGCTCCCCAGCGGGCTGCGGGTCCTCACCGAGGCCATCCCCGCGATGCACAGCGTTTCGTTCGGCATCTGGGTGTCGGTCGGCTCCCGGGACGAGACCGGCCCCCAGTCCGGTGCCGCCCACTTCCTTGAGCACCTGCTGTTCAAGGGGACACACCGGCGGTCGGCACTGGAGATCTCGTCGGCGATCGAGGCGGTCGGCGGCGAGACCAACGCCTTCACCACGAAGGAATACACCTGCTACTACGCGCGGGTGCTCGACGACGATCTGCCCCTCGCCATCGACGTGATGTGCGACCTGGTCGCCGACTCGGTGCTGACCCCGGAAGACGTGGAGGTCGAGCGGGGCGTGATCCTCGAGGAGATCGCCATGCACGACGACGAGCCCGGTGATGAGGTACACGACCTCTTCGCCCGGGCCGTCTACGGTGAGCACCCGCTCGGCCGGCTGATCTCGGGGACGGAACAGACGGTCAGCCCGATGACCCGGCGACAGATCCAAAGCTTCTACCGGCGGCACTACACCCCGCCCCGGATCGTCATCGCCGCCGCCGGGAGCCTTGACCACTCCAGCGTGGTCAAGCTGGTCCGGCAGGCGCTGCAGGGCACGCCCCTGGACACCGACCCGGCGGCGCCCGCAACGTACCGGAGCGCCACCCCGGCGGTACGCACGCAGCCGGCGACCACCCTGGTGGGGCCGAAGGAGACCGAGCAGGCGCACGTCGTGCTCGGCTGTGCTGGCATCGATCGGCGGGATGAGCGTCGGTTCGCCCTCGGGGTGCTGAACAACATTCTCGGCGGCGGCATGTCCAGCCGGCTCTTCCAGGAGATCCGCGAGCAGCGGGGGCTGGCCTACTCGGTCTACTCCTACGCCAGCCAGCACGCCGACAGCGGCCTGTTCTCCGTCTACGCCGGCTGTGCGCCGGGTCGCGCCAGCGAGGTGTTGGAGTTGATCCGCGCGGAGTTGGCCCGGATGGCCGCCGACGGACTCACCGCCGCCGAGCTGGCCCGGGGCAAGGGCATGAGCAAGGGCGCGTTCGTGTTGGGCCTGGAGGACAGTGGTTCCCGGATGAGCCGGCTGGCCAAGGGGGAGCTGCTCTACGGCGAACTGATGCCGGTGCACACCCTGTTGGCCCAGGTGGACGCGGTCACCCTGGCCGACGTGAACGCGCTCGCCGCGGAGTTGCTGAGGCGCCCGATGTCGCTGGCGGTGGTGGGTCCGTTCGGCGAGTCCGACTTCGCCGCCGGAGTGACCCCGACCACCCCCGCCTGACCACCCCGCCCTCGCCAGCTCCGAATCGCTGCCCCAGCCGGAGCACCGGCACCGGAATTCCGGGCCCCGGTCCATCGGGCTACCCCGACCACACCCGGGCGATGCTCGTGTCCCGGCTGGGATAGGTTGTCGGCTGTGACTGACGAGCAGGACAAGAGCGCGGACGAGCCACTCCGGGTCGGTGTGCTGGGCGCCCGTGGCCGGATGGGCATCGAGGTGTGCAAGGCGGTGGACGCGGCCCCCGACATGGAGTTGGTGGCCATGGTCGACCAGGGCGACTGGTTGTTCAACGCCTCCGACGCCGGAGCCGAGGTGATCGTCGACTTCACCACCCCTGACGTGGTCATGGACAACCTGCACTGGTGCATCGACCAGGGCATCAGTGCCGTGGTCGGCACCACGGGCTTCACCGAGGCGCGGCTGGAGCGGATGCGCGGCTGGCTGGCCCGGAAGCCGGGGGTGGGCGTGGTCGTCGCCCCCAACTTCGGCATCGGGGCGGTGCTGATGATGCAGTTCGCCGAGCGGGCCGCCCGCCACTTCGAGTCAGTCGAGATCATCGAGCAGCATCACCCGCGCAAGCTGGACGCGCCGAGTGGTACCGCGACGCACACCGCCCGCCTGATCGCGGCGGCCCGTGCCGCCGCCGGTCAAGGTCCGGCACCGGACGCCACCCGGGACGAGGTGGCCGGTGCCCGCGGCTGCGACATCGACGGCGTACGCGTGCACTCGGTCCGCGCCACCGGCCTCGTCGCCCACCAGGAGGTGCTCTTCGGCACCACCGGCGAGACGCTGACCATCCGGCACGATTCGTACGACCGGGCCTCCTTCATGCCCGGCGTGCTGCTGGCTGCCCGCGAGGTGCGCAACCGGCCCGGCCTGACGGTCGGCCTGGACGCCCTGCTCGACTGAGCGGATCGCCCCGGGCCGGCAGCGAAGCGGGCCGTCAGGGAGTCGGGTCGTCAGGGAGTCGGGTCGTCCGGGAGTCGGGTTGGCTCCGCGGGGACCGCGACGTGTAGTCGCAGCTGGGCGACCAGCATGTCATCTACGTCCAACGCGCGGGTCGCCCCGTCCGGCTCCCACCCGGTGCCGGTCAGAAACCCCCGGGTCGCCGCGTCGGCGTCGAACGCCCACGCCACGGCGTGGGTGAACCCGTCATCACGCCAGTGGTCCACCGCCGCGGCGAGTAGCCGGCTGCCGTGCCCGCGCCGGCCCCAGCGCGGCTCCACCAGCAGGTCGGTGACCGCGACGACGTCCGGACCCAGCGCTTCGGCGGGCTCGCCGGGTGCCTGGGCCTCGACGTCGGCCGGGCCGGAGGCGGCGAATCCCACCAGATACGATTGCTCGGCCTGTTCGACGGCGACCAGCACCCGGTGGGCGGCCGAGGGCGGCTCTTGCACCGCTGCGGTCCACCGCTGGGTCAGCCACTCCTCGTCGAGGTTCGCGAGCACCTGCCGGGGCAGGATGCGGCGGTACGCGACCCGCCAGGTTGCGAGTTGGATGCGTGCGATATCGCCGGCGTCCTGCGGACGCGCCGGGCGGACGTACCCGAGAGCCATGGCACGAAAGCCTACGCAGGGTGGAGGAGGCGACGATGGCGCAGGGTGCCAAGCGGACGGTCAGACAGGCGACCGGTGTGGTCGGGCTCGCTGTCGGGGTGGCCCTGTTCCTGTCCGTGGCGGCCGCGCGGCACGGGTTTTTTGACCTTGGGGTCTACTACGGCGCGATCCGTTACTGGGCGCACGACGGCGGAGAGATCTACGACTTCCTGCGCCCGTTCACCCAGTACGGCTTCACCTATCCGCCGTTCGCAGCCCTGGTCATGCTGCCGATGGCGTACGTCTCCTGGACCGTGGCGATCGTGCTGAGCGTCTCCGCGAGCGTGGTGGTCACCCTGGTGCTGCTCTGGTGGCTGCTGGACCCGATCTCGCGCCGCGCTGGCTGGACCCGCTGGTTTGCCATCGCGGTGGCGCTCTGCCTCGCCGCGGCGTACGAGCCGATGCGGGAGACGGTGAACTTTGGCCAGGTCAACATGCTGTTGCTGTTTCTGGTGGCGGTTGATCTACTGCGGCTACTGCCTTCGGGGAGCCGGTGGGCCGGGGCCACCATCGGCCTGGCCACCGCGATCAAGCTGACCCCGGGGATCTTCATCGTCTACCTGCTGGTGACGGGGCGCTGGCGGGCGGCGGTCACTGCGATGGGTACCGCCGCCGGCACGACCCTGTTCGCCGCGGCCCTCTTCCCGGACGCCTCCCGGGTGTTCTGGACCGAGGCGCTGTGGAACACCAACCGGGTGGGCGAGCTCTCCTTCGTCTCCAACCAGTCCCTCCGTGGGGTGGTGGCCCGGCTGAATCCGGAGGATCCGAGTACCGTCGCCTGGTTGGTGCTGGTGGTGGTGGTACTGGCGCTCTGGGTGTGGCGGGCCCGGTCCGCGGTGGCGGTCGGTGACGAGGCGACCGGGCTGGCGTTGACCGGTGTGCTGATGTGTCTGGTCAGCCCGGTCACCTGGGTGCACCATCTGGTCTGGCTGCTGCCGGCGCTCATCCTGTTGGTGGACAACGCGATGGCCGCGCCCGCCGGCAGCCGTCGGCGGCGCCGGCTACTGGCGGCCGTGGGCATCGCGTACGCGTTCCTGATCAGCCGGATCGTGTGGGCCTGGGAGCGGGACTTCACCGGGATCGACGGCTTCCTCGGCAGCAACACGTACGTCTGGATCAGCCTGGCCCTGCTGGCGTTTCTGCCGATCCGGACCGCGACGCACCAGACCGCGGTCGGGACGGCCGGGCAGGAGGAGGCGGGCCAACCCCGAAGCGGTGTCGTACCGGTGACCTAGTGTCCCCGCGGTGACCATGCCGGAATCGCTCTCGCTCGCCCAAGCCCGACGGATCGCCCTGGCGGCCCAGGGTTTCACCGACCCGGCGCCGACTGGTGTGCCCACCCGCCGGCACCTGCGTCGCGTGCTGGACCGGGTCGGCCTGATCCAGCTGGACTCGGTCAACGTGCTTCAGCGGGCGCACTATCTGCCGCTCTACAGCCGCCTCGGCCCCTATCCGACGGCGCTGCTCGACGCGGCCGCGTACCGCCAACCCCGTGATCTTTTCGAGTACTGGGGGCACGAGGCGTCGCTGGTGCCGGTCGCGTTGCAGCCGGCGCTGCGCTGGCGGATGGCGGGCGCCCGTAGCCAGTCCTGGGGCGGCATGCGCCGGATCGCCGAGGAGCAGCCGGAGCTGGTGGCGTGGGTCCGGGACGAGGTAGCGGCCCGCGGGCCGATCACCGCCGCGGAGATCGAGCACGACGCTGAGCGAGTGACCGGCAACTGGGGCTGGAACTGGTCGGCGACGAAGCGGGCGCTGGAGTACCTGTTCTGGTCCGGCGAGGTGGCGGCCGCCGAGCGTACGACGTCCTTCGCCCGCCGTTACGCCCTGCCCGAGCAGGTGCTGCCGGCGGCGGTGCTGGCGGCGCCCACCCCGAGCGACGCCGAGGCGTACCGGACGCTGGTGGCCGTGGCCGCCCGCTCCCTCGGCGTGGCGGCGGAGCCGGAGCTGCGGGACTACTTCCGGTTGCCGCTGGCGCCGGCGCGGGCGGCGATTGCCGAGCTGGCGGAGGCGGGGGAGCTGGTTCCGGTAACCGTGTCCGGCTGGCGGCAGCCGGCCTGGCTGCACGCCGAGGCCCGACTGCCCCGTTGGGTGCGGGGCAACCGGCTGGTCAGCCCCTTCGACCCGCTGGTCTGGGAGCGGGACCGCACGCGGCGGTTGTTCGATTTCAGCTACCGCATCGAGATCTACGTCCCGGCGCCGAAGCGGGTGCACGGCTACTACGTGTTGCCGTTTCTTCAGGGGGAGCGGTTCACGGCCCGGGTCGACCTGAAGGCCGACCGGAAGAGCGGTGTACTCCGCGTGCCGGCAGCGTGGCAGGAGCCCGGCGTTGAGGCGGGTGAGACGGCCCTCGCGCTCGCCGCCGAGTTGTACCGGCTCGCCGGCTGGCTGGGTCTGGCCGCTGTGGCGCCACCGACGGCAGGTGACCTGGCGGTGCCGCTGGCCGCTGCCCTGAGGTGCGTGGCAGGTGTACCGTGATCGACGTGACGAGCGTTGACGGGCCGCAGAGCCGGGCCGCCGCGGCGACTGATGCTGTTGGCCAGCGGTCTGCGGGTGCAGCCCTGCCGCCGGATGGCCCGCCGCCGGACGGCTGGCCGGTGGAGGCGGCGCCGGTCTATCCGGCTCCGCAGCCGGACCGACTGACCCGATTCGTGCTCCGTCTCCAGCAACGCGCGCCTCGGTGGGCAGTGCCGCTGGCCGCCCTGGGCTGTATCGGCGCCGGCATCGGCTACACGCTGATGATCGACCCGACCCGGTCCACGCCGGATGCGGCCCCCACCTGTCTGCTCAAGCTGACGAGCGGGCTTGACTGTCCGGGCTGTGGTGGCACCCGGGCCCTCTGGTACCTGCTGCACGCCGACCTGCCGGCCGCTGCCCGACACCATCTCCTCCTCGTCTTCGCGCTTCCCTTCCTGGCGTACCTGTTCGTGGCGTGGGCGGGTCGGCAGGCATTCGGGTGGCGGCTGCCCGAAATGCGGATCAGCAACAAGGTGATCGGGGTTTTCCTGGGCGCCTGGTTGGCTTTCTCCGTGGCGCGTAACCTGCCCTGGGCGCCGTTCACCGCGCTCTACGTCTGACCGGCTCGGCATCTCGGCCCCCCACCCTTCGGATACCCCGTTCTCGCCGCTGTCGAGCTGCCCCGTCGGTGAGGTCTGGCACCTCCGGTCGCTCGTGGCGGTAGGCGCAGCGTGGCGCTCGCCACACGCCACCCGCCGGTCGCCCGCTACCTTCGTTGCGCCGGTGCTCGCGTTGTGCCTGCCCGCACCATGGGAAGTGCTGCGGCCAAGCCCGCTCCCCGCCGACTGCGGGGTCCGATTTCCGTCGGCACCGGTCGCGCCACTACAGTCGCAGGAATGCCGGACATGGTGCAGCCCCAGGTCAAACTCATTGCGTGGACCCAATTCGCGGCCCCAGACGACGTTGGGTGGTCGACTGACGCCGACGGGGGGCAGGCGCTCGCGGAGTTCGCTGGGCGGGCCTGCTACCAGAGTTGGAAGAAGCCAAACCCGGCGACGGCGACCAACGCCGGCTACCTCGCCCACATTCTCGAGGTGGGCCACCTGAGCGTGCTGGAGCACGGCTCGGTGAGCTTCTACTTCACGGGGGTGTCGCGGTCGCTCACCCACGAGTTGATCCGGCATCGGCACTTCTCGTACTCGCAGCTGTCCCAGCGGTACGTGCCGGAGCGGGACGCGGCGATGGTGGAGCCGGCCGTGATCGCCGATGACCCGGAGCTACACAAGCGGTTCGTGGAGGCCGCCGAGGCGAGCGTGCGGGCGTACACCGAACTGCTGGAGGGCCTGGAGCAGCGCTTCACCGACGAGCCCAACGCCACCCTGCGGCGTAAGCGTGCCCGGCAGGCGGCGCGGGCGGTGTTGCCGAACGCCACCGAGACCCGCATCGTGGTCACCGGCAACTACCGGGCGTGGCGGCACTTTATCGGCATGCGGGCGACCGAGCACGCCGACGTGGAGATCCGGGAACTGGCGGTGGAGTGCCTCCGCCAGCTGCAGGGGGTGGCCCCGAGTGTCTTCAACGATTTCGTGATCTCCGCCCTGCCCGACGGCACCGAGGTGGCGACCAGCCCGCACGCGGAGGTGTCCTGAGCCCTTCCCCGTCGGGGGCTCCGAGGCCGTCCGCTAGGTTGGACGCATGACGAGTGACCTCCCCGACACCCCCGCCCGGACGGCCTCCCGGCCGTTCGGGCGGGTGCTCACGGCCATGGTGACACCCTTCGCCGCCGATGGTGCGCTCGATCTGGATGGTGCGGCCCGGTTGGCGAACTACCTGGTCGACGAGCAGGGCAACGACGCGGTGGTGGTCAACGGCACCACCGGTGAGTCGCCGACCACGACCGACGCGGAGAAGGAACGCCTGATCCAGACGGTCGTCGCGGCCGTCGGTGACCGGGCCAAGGTGGTGGCCGGGGTCGGCACCAACGACACCCGGCACACCGTCGAGCTGGCCGCCGCCGCGGAGAAGGCCGGAGCGCACGGCCTGCTGGTGGTGACCCCGTACTACAGCAAGCCGCCGCAGGCGGGCCTGGTGCGGCACTTCACCGCGGTGGCCGACGCCACCGGATTGCCGGTGATGCTCTATGACATTCCGCACCGCGCCGGGGTGGCGATCGAGACCGAGACGCTGGTGCGCCTGGCCGAGCACGGGCGGATCGTCGCGGTGAAGGACGCCAAGTGTGACCTGACCGCCACCAGCTGGGTGGCCAGCCGGACGGGTATGGCCTTCTACAGCGGCGAGGATTCGCTTCTGCTGCCCGCGCTGGCGGTGGGTTCGGTCGGCGTGGTTGGCACGTCAACCCACTTCACCGGGGCGCGGACCCAGGAGCTGATCCGGGCGTTCGACGCGGGGGACAACGCCACCGCGCTCGCCCTGCACCGCCGGCTGCTGCCGCTGTACACGGGCATCTTCCGGGCTCCCGGCACGATCCTGGTCAAGGCCGGCCTGGCGGCGAAGGGACTGCCCGCCGGTCCGGTCCGTTCCCCGCTGGTGGACGCCACCCCCGACCAGCTCGCCCAGCTCCGCGCCGACTGCACGGCGGCGGGCCTGGACCTCCCTGAATGAACGAACGACACGACGGACGCCGGGTGACGGCGTCGCAGAATGAGGTGAACGCGTGACCGAGGCGCGAATCGAGACAGAACTGCCGCCGCCGCTGCCCGAGGGTGGGCTGCGGATCATTCCGCTGGGCGGGCTCGGCGCCATCGGTCGGAACATGACCGTCTTCGAGTACGACGGGAAGCTGCTGGTCGTCGACTGCGGTGTGCTTTTCCCGGACGTGGAGCAGCCGGGCGTGGACCTGATCCTGCCCGACTTCGCCCCGATCCTGGACCGCCTCGACGACGTGCAGGCGATCGTGCTCACGCACGGCCACGAGGACCACATCGGCGCGGTGCCGTACCTGCTCGCCCACAAGCCGGACATCCCGCTGGTCGGTTCGGAGTTCACCCTCGCCCTGGTCGAGGCGAAGCTCGCCGAGCGGCGAATCCAGCCGTACACGCTGACGGTGCGGGAGGGCGGTCGGGAGCAACTGGGCCCCTTCGAGTGTGAGTTCTTCGCGGTCAACCACTCGATCCCGGACGCGCTCGCCGTGGCCATCCGCACCCCGGCCGGCCTGGTGCTGCACACCGGTGACTTCAAGATGGACCAGCTCCCGCTGGACGGCCGGATCACCGACCTGGCCGGCTTCGCGCGGCTCGGCGCGGAGGGGGTGGATCTGCTCCTGTCCGACTCCACCAACGCCGAGATTCCCGGCTTCGTCACGCCCGAGCGGGAGATCGGCCCGGTGCTCGACTCGATCTTCGCCAAGGCTCGGGGCCGGATCATCGTCGCGTCGTTCGCCTCGCACGTGCACCGGGTCCAGCAGGTCTTCGACTCGGCGGCGGAGCATGGCCGCAAGGTGGCCCTGATCGGCCGGTCGATGGTGCGCAACATGGGCATCGCCCGCGACCTCGGTCTGCTGAACATCCCACCCGGCCTGGTCGTCGGGCTTGACGAGGCCACCAGCATGCCGCCCGACCAGATCGTGCTGATGTCGACCGGTAGCCAGGGCGAGCCGATGAGCGCGCTGGGCCGGATGGCCAGCGGTGATCACCGGCACATCACCATCGCCCCCGGCGACACCGTGGTGCTCGCCTCCTCGCTGGTGCCCGGCAACGAGACTTCCGTCTTCCGGGTGATCAACCGGCTGGCCCGGGCGGGCGCCGTCGTCGTGCACAAGGACGTGGCCAAGGTGCACGTCTCCGGGCACGCCCCCGCTGGCGAGCTGCTCTACCTGCTCAACATGGTTCGGCCGAGCAACCTGATGCCGGTCCACGGGGAGTGGCGGCACCTGCGCGCCCACGCCCGGCTCGGCGTCGAGTCCGGGGTCGCCGCCGACCGGGTGGTGCTCTGCGAGGACGGCGACGTGGTCGACCTGGTCGAGGGGCGGGCCAGCGTGGTCGGACGGGTCAAGAGCCGATACGTCTACGTCGATGGCCTCGCCGTCGGGGACGTGTCGGAGTCGCTGCTCACCGAGCGGCGGATCCTCGGCGACGGCGGGTTCATCGCGGCCACCGTGGTGGTCGACTCGGTCACCGGGAAGGTGGTCGGTGGGCCGACCGTCTCCGCGAAGGGCTTCTCCGAGGACCCGGAGGCGTTCAGCCCGGTGGTGCCGTTGATCACCGAGGCGCTCAACCGCGCGGCCTCCGAGGGCATCACCGACCCGCACCAGCTGCAGCAGATCGTGCGGCGCACGGTGGGGCGGTGGGTCAACGACGCCTACCGCCGTCGGCCCATGGTCGTGCCGAACGTGGTGGAGGTCTGAGCCGAGGCGCGGCAAGGTCGGGGAGCCGGCTCGGGTCAGGGCAGCTCCGCGACCGCGTCGGCGTACGCCGAGCCGGTGCGTACCGCGGCGGCCAGCAGCACATCCAGCTGGGTGGGCGCGACCCCGTGGGACAGGTCGGTGCTGACATCACCGGCCAGCACCAGCTCGGCGCCGGAGTCGTGCACGTACGCCGTCGGTAGCAGCCGGTCCTGGTTCCAGGCGTTGCAGAACGCGTACGCCTCGGCGCGCCGGTCGGCGGGCAGCCGGCGACTGGCCACGGCACGTACGTGCAGGACCTCGCCGCGCTCGCCGGCCCGCCGTACCTGGATCAGCGCCTCGCCCCAGCGCCCCACGACGGTGTCCGTGGCGTCCAGGATGTATTTGTCGCCGCGCCGGTCCAGGGCGTTGGTGATCGCGGCCAGGCTGAGCGGGGCGGGCTGGTCGGCCGGTTGGTCGTCCGGCTCGGGGTCGGGTTCGTCGTCGTCCGGGCGCTCGAACGGCAGCGCCACCGGGTGGGCCAGGGCCCGTTCGGCCGCGCCCCGCTCGTCCAGCCAGGAGGCGACCCGCCCGGACTGGTGCCCGGTGCCGTTGCGCGCGTCGAAGCTGCCGGCGAGCCTGGTGGCCAGGTCGGTCAGCGCGGCCCCGAGGGTGGCGAGGTCGAGGTCGGCCGCGGGCCGTTGCCCGTACGCGGGGCGGTGCACCCGCTGCTCGCCGAGGTCGGCCGCGACAGCGACCCCGCACACCAGCGCCCCGGCGGCGGCGAACTCCATCGCGGAGAGCTCGTCGGGAGCCCGATCCAGCCGGGGCAGCTGCTCGGTGAGGACGGCCAGGCCGCGGACCGGGTTCCCGCTGAGCGCGCAGAAGCGCAGGTGTGCCGCGAGGCACGCGAAGCCGGCCCGTTCGCGTCGGTGCCGCTGGTACGCGTGCACGTGCGCCGCCGCGGCCGTTTCGGTCGCGCCGACCCGGAGCCACGGGAGCATCCCGGCGGCGAGCCCCCGCTCGGGTGCCCTGGTGCAGTCGTCCGGGTTCACCCCGGCCAGGAGGTCCAGCGCGGCGGACCACTCCTCCCACCCGGCGAGCAGCTCCGCCTGTCGGACGGCGGCGCAGCTGAGGCAGCCGTCGGCCGGGGTGGCGGGCGCCGCTACCCAGCGGTCGTACCAGGACCGGGCGGTCGGCTCGTCGCCGAGGTGGTCCGCGATCCGGCAGTAGAGTTCGGTGGCGGTCGCGGTGTCGGCGGCGCCGAGGTCGTCGAGGAGGTCCCGGGCCTGGTCCAAGCCACCACGCGGGCTGCCGAGCAGGGCTTCGACCGCGTACCGCCGGTAGCGGGCCAGGGTTTCGTGACCGTCGCGCGGCAACAGGTCGGGCCGCCGGTCCACGGCGGCGAGGCAGCGGCGGACCGGTTCGATCAGGCGCCACCGCTCTTCGTCGAGCAGGTAGGTCTCGATCAGCGCGAGCCGGGCCGCCAGCGCCGACTGGTCGTCGCCGGCGGCGTCGGCGCGCGCGGCGATCCGCTCCAGCTCGGCGCTGCGGGTCTCGCCGTCGGGGGAGTCCCGGGCGTCGGCCAGCTCCTCGGCGAGGGGGCGGTCGTCCCGCCCGGGTCGTTGGCGCCGTGGTGGCCACCCCGGCCAGCCGAACTCGTCCAGCCCGCGGCCGCCGGGCTGCCCGATCACGACCGCACCCCGCCGGGTAGCCGGTCCACCTCGGCGGCGAGCTGGCAACCGGTGGTGATGCCGCGGTCGAGGAGCCGATCGAGTTGGTGCGGGGTCACGCCGCGTTCGAGGTCGGTGATGATCTCCCCACAGATTCGCGCCCGACCGTCATCTTCGACGTGTACGAACGCCTTGGGCCAGAGCCGGTCGTGGTTCCAGGCGTTGCAGAAGGCGTGCAGCGCGGGGACGTACTCGATCGCGAAGGTGGGTGCCACGACGGTGCGTACCTGGAGCAGCTCGCCGGCGGTCCCGGGCCGCAGGAACCAGATCAGGCTGTCGGCCCACCGGCCGACCAGTTCCCCGGCCGGGTCGGTCTCCACCGCGTAGCCCCGCTGGGTGAGTACGGTGGCGACCAGCTCATTGGTGAGTGGGCTCAGGGCGCCCGGGTAGCCGCCCAGGAGGCGGTCCGGAATGTCCCCGGTCGGCGACGCCATGCGGCATCCCTTCTGAGGCGAATATCACGACCGGCGGCGGATTCGCGTGCCGACGCGCGGACACGACCTGGAATAGCGGCGATCCGCCGGGTACCGCCGCTAGGTTGATGCTATGGCGGGCCGTACCTCTCAGGCGAGTCGGCGACGCGGCGCGTCGCCGCGAGGCAACACGAACAACCGTGCCCGGCAGCCGGCGAAGAAGCCCCGCGCTGCCGCCAAGCGTCGTCCGCCGGCCCGTACCAGCCCGGCTGGTTCCGTGGGCCGGGCGCTCGGGGCACTGTGGATGGGCCTCGCGCACGGGGTGGGCTGGTCTGTTCGCGCCGCCGGCCGGCAGGCCGCCGCGGCCCGTGGCCTCGACCCCGAGCACCGGCGCGACGGCGTCGGGCTGCTGGTGCTCGGCGTCGCGTTGCTCAGCGCGGCCAGCATCTGGTTCGAGAAGGCCGGACCGGTCGGGGAGCGGCTGGCCGACACCGTACGGCTGTTCCTCGGTGCGATCGCCGTCGTGGTGCCGGTGCTGCTGATGATCGGTGCCTGGCGGCTGATGCGGGAGCCGACCGCGCCGGAGCACCGGGGGCGGGGGCCGGTCGGCTGGGGGGCCATGCTGTTGGCTACGGCCGCGCTGCTGCACATCGGGCAGGAGCCGACCTCGCAGGCGCAGCGGGACTTCGCGGGCGGCCTGATCGGTGCGGGGGTGGGGAGCCTGCTGGAGCGGGCGGTGACGGCCTGGGTGGCCGTGCCGCTGCTGGTGCTGCTCCTGGTCTTCGGGCTACTGGTGGTCACCGCGACCCCGATCAACAAGATTCCGGAGCGGCTCGGTCTGTTGGCCGGCACGGTGGTCGGCACCCCGGCCGGCGCGGAGGCCACCGAGGAGGCCGCGGCGGAGACCGGCAAGCCGGTTCGCAAGCGTGCGGCGAAGCGGACGCCGCCAGCATCGCCGGACCCGGCCGACTTCGCCGACGACCTGGCGGGCGCGGATCTGCAGGAGACACTCGTGCTGCCCCGCAAGTCGTCGGCGAAGGTGCCGGCCAGTCGGAAGCCGGCGGAGCCGCCGGAGCACTCGCCGCTGCCCACCCGGGCCGAGCAGCTCGCGTTGACCGGGCTGGCGGGCGACTACGCGCTGCCCCCGGCGACGTTGCTGGGCAGCGGTGCCGCCCCCAAGAAGCGCAGCCGGGCCAACGACGAGGTGATCGCCGCGTTGACCGGGGTGTTCGAGCAGTTCGACGTGGACGCCGCAGTCACCGGTTTCACCCGGGGGCCGACGGTGACCCGGTACGAGGTCGAGCTGGGCCTCGGCGTCAAGGTGGAGCGGATCACCCAGCTCTCGCGCAACATCGCGTACGCGGTGAAGTCGCCGGACGTGCGCATCCTCAGCCCGATCCCGGGCAAGAGCGCGATCGGGGTGGAGATCCCGAACACTGATCCGGAGAATGTCGCCCTCGGCGATGTGCTGCGCTCCCGGGCGGCCACCGGCGACCATCACCCGATGGTGGTCGCGCTCGGTAAGGACATCGAGGGTGGCTACGTGGTGGCCAACCTCGCGAAGACGCCGCACATTCTCATCGCGGGGGCCACCGGCGCGGGGAAGTCGAGCTGCCTGAACTCACTGCTGGTCTCGCTCCTGACCCGGGCCACCCCGGACGAGGTACGGCTGCTGTTGATCGACCCGAAGCGGGTCGAGATGACCGGCTACGAGGGGATCCCGCACCTGGTCACACCGATCGTGACGAACGCCAAGAAGGCAGCCGACTCGCTGGAGTGGGTCGTGCGCGAGATGGACATGCGCTACGACGATCTGGCCGCCAACGGGGTTCGGCACATCGACGACTTCAACCGCAAGGTGCGCAATGGTGAGATCACGGCCCCGCCCGGCAGCGAGCGGGAACTGCGGCCGTACCCGTACCTGCTGGTGATCGTGGACGAGTTGGCCGACCTGATGATGGTCGCCCCGCGCGACGTGGAGGACTCCATCGTCCGGATCACCCAGCTCGCCCGGGCCGCCGGCATTCACCTGGTGCTCGCCACCCAACGTCCGTCGGTGGACGTGGTGACTGGCCTGATCAAGGCCAATGTGCCGTCCCGGCTCGCCTTCGCGACCTCGTCGTTGGCGGATTCCCGGGTCATCCTGGATCAGCCGGGTGCGGAGAAGCTGCTCGGTCGCGGTGATGGTCTCTTCCTGCCGATGGGTGCCTCCAAGCCAGTGCGCATCCAGGGCGCGTGGGTGACCGAGGGGGAGATCGCCGATGTGGTCCGGTTCTGCAAGGAGCAGCGGGAGCCGGAGTTCCGTTCGGATGTGCTCACCGTGGCCCAGGAGAGCAAGAAGAAGATCGACGAGGACATCGGCGACGACCTGGACCTGCTGGTGCAGGCGGTGGAGCTGGTGGTGACCTCGCAGTTCGGCTCCACCTCGATGCTGCAGCGCAAGCTGCGGGTCGGTTTCGCGAAGGCGGGTCGGCTGATGGATCTGATGGAGACCCGCGGCGTGGTGGGCCCGTCCGAGGGCTCCAAGGCCCGGGATGTGCTGGTGAAGCCGGACGAATTGCCGGAGGTTCTGGCCGGCCTGCGCGGCGGCGAGGACTGACCGGGACCGTCGTCGTGCCTGACGGATCGGTCTGGCCCCGATGCCGGTCGGGGTCGGTCCGGTCCCGGTTCGGCCGTCAGTGGTAGATCTTCAGGCCCATCACGCCGGCGATCACCAGCAGGAGGCAGAGGATCCGGGGCAGGCTGGTTGACTCGTTCAGCGCCACCATCCCCACCACGGCGGTACCGACCGCGCCGATGCCGACCCAGACCGCGTAGCCGGTGCCGACCGGGATTTCCCGGAGCGCGTAGGCGAGGCCGATCATGCTGAGGGCGGCCGTGACGGCGAAGACAATCGTGGGGACAAGCCGACTGAAGCCGGCGCTGCGGTCGAGGGCGATGGCCCACGCGGTTTCGAGGAGTCCGGAGATCACCAGCACGATCCAGGCCATTGCCGGACGGTAGCAGTTGCCGGAGAGCGGAGCGGTGCGGTAAAGGTGATCTTCACCACCTCGGCTGGAGCTAAACCTGACTTTATCTTGCAGTATCGGTCCATGCCGCTGCTTCTCACCGACTCCGAGGTCGCTGCCGCGCTCGACGCCCCGACGACCATCGCCGCCATGCGGGACGCGCTGCACGCCGCCCGCGACGGTCGACTGGTCGCCCCGCCCCGAGCCGCCGCGTCGCTGGGCGGTGGCCGGATGGTGCTGACCGCCGGGCACCTCGTCGGTCAGTGGTACGGCTCCTGCTCCTACGACACCTTCGGGCTCCCCGGAAGCGAACCGGTGGTGGTGTTACACGACGCCGGCACCGGGAGTGTCCGAGCGGTCGCGGTCGGGACGGAGCTGAGCTCCCGGCGTACCGGTGGGTTGGGCGGGGTCGCCATCGACGCGCTGGCCCGCCCGGACGCGGCCACGCTCGGGGTGGTCGGCTCGGGCCGGCAGGCGTGGGCGCAGGTCTGGGCCGCCGCGGCGGTACGGCGCCTGCGGGAGGTACGCGTGCACAGCCGCTCGGCGGCGCGGCGTACCGCCTTCGCCAACCGGGCCCGCGCCGAACTGGGCGTACCGGCGCGGGCAGTCGACTCCGCGGCGGCGGCCGTCGGCGGCCGGGACATCGTGGTGATCGCCACCTCCAGCACCGCGCCGGTGGTGGACGCCGCGGACCTCGCGCCCGGCGCCCACGTGAACGCGGTGGGCTTCAAGCAGGTCGACCGGCACGAGTTCGGCCCGGATCTGCTGGACCGGGCCGAGGTGCTGGTCACCGACTCGCCAGCGCAAGCCGCCGGGTACGCCCCACCGATGCTCGCCGCCCTACCCCCGTACGCCGAACGGCTGCGCGACCTGGGCGCGGTCCTGGCGGCGGCGGTGCCCGGCCGGACCAGTGCGGACCAGATCTCCGTCTTCTGCGCCACCGGCGTGGGCGGTACCGAGCTCTTCCTGCTCGATCGTCTGGTTCGGGTCGCCGCGACGGTCTGACCAACCGGTGCGGCTTTGTCGGGTTGACCCGGCTGGGAGCCCGGTCGAGGCCGGCCGCTGGCGGTTGCCGGGCGGTCAACCCGCGCCCGGTACCCTCGGATGGTGTCTGCCACCCCTCCCGCACCCGCCGACGGCCGCCGCGTCGCCCTGCTGACCCTGGGCTGCGCCCGCAACGAGGTCGACTCCGAGGAGCTGGCTGCCCGGCTGCACTCCGACGGCTGGCAGGTGACCACCGACGGTGAAGGCGCCGACGTGGTGGTCGTGAACACCTGCGGATTCGTCGAGAAGGCCAAGCAGGACTCGATCCAGACGCTGTTGGCCGCCGCCGAAACCGGCGCGAAGGTGGTGGCGGCGGGGTGTATGGCCGAGCGGTACGGGCGGGAGCTCGCGGAGAGCCTGCCCGAGGCGCAGGCGGTGCTGAGCTTCGACGACTACCCGGACATCTCTGATCGGCTCGGGGCGGTGCTCGCCGGAACCGCGATCGACTCGCACACCCCGCGGGACCGGCGCGAGCTGCTCCCGCTCACCCCGGTACGGCGGGCGGAGGCGGCGGTGTCGGTGCCGGGCCACGGCACCCCGGCCACCGTGTCGCACTCCGGCACCCCGGCCACCGTGTCGCACTCCGGCACCCGGTCCGCTCCGGTTGAGGTGGACGAGCACACTCCGGCGCATCTGCGTCCGGTGCTGCGGCGTCGGCTCGACACCGGGCCGGTCGCGTCGCTCAAGCTGGCCAGCGGCTGCGACCGACGGTGTGCCTTCTGCGCCATCCCCGCCTTTCGCGGTGCGTTCGTTTCCCGTCCGCCGGAGGCGCTGCTCGCCGAGGCGGAGTGGCTGGCCAAGACCGGGGTGCGGGAGTTGGTGCTGGTCAGCGAGAATTCCAGCTCCTACGGCAAGGACCTGGGTGACCCGCGGGCACTGGAGAAGCTGCTGCCCCAGCTCGCCGCGGTGGACGGCATCGTTCGGGTGCGGGCGAGCTACCTTCAGCCGGCGGAGACCCGTCCCGGCCTGGTCGAGGCGATCGCCACCACGCCGGGCGTCGCCCCGTACTTCGACCTCTCCTTCCAGCACTCCAGCGAGACGGTGCTGCGGCGAATGCGCCGGTTCGGCTCCACCGACCGGTTCCTGGAACTGCTGGGCAGCATCCGGGAGCTCGCCCCGGCGGCCGGCGCGCGGAGTAACTTCATCGTCGGTTTTCCCGGCGAGACCCGGGCCGACGTCGCCGAATTGGTCCGTTTCCTGGAGGCGGCGCGGCTGGACGCGATCGGGGTGTTCGACTACAGCGACGAGGACGGCACCGAGGCCGCCGGCCTGCCCGGCAAGGTCACCGCCGCTACCGTCAGGCGCCGCTACGATCGACTCGGCGCCCTCGCCGACGAGCTCTGCGCGCAGCGGGCCGAGCAGCGGCTCGGCTCGACGGTGCAGGTGTTGGTCGACTCGGTCGACGGCGGCGTGGTGGAGGGTCGGGCCGCGCACCAGGCCCCCGAGGTGGACGGTTCAACCACCCTGGTCGCCCCGGCCGAGGGGGGCGCAGACCTCACCGCCCTGCGCCCCGGTGACCTGGTGCAGTGCACCGTCACCGCTACGGAGGGTGTGGACCTCGTCGCCGTGCCGGAGGCGATGATCTCGGCGGCGCCGGGCGTGGCGCGGTGACGGTGCGGTGGGGGGATACGGAGGGCGCGGGGCCGGAGCGGCGGCGGGACACGGCGGTGACCGGAGCGGCGGAGCCAGCGCCGGCTGCTACCCGGGTGCCGGTGCTCAACGCCGCCAACGCGCTGACGTTGCTCCGGCTGGTATTGGTGCCGGTCTTCGCCGCCTCGGTGGTCGCCTCCGAGATGACTCACGTCGGCTGGCGGATCGCGGCCTGTCTGATCTTCGTCGGGGCTGCCTTCACCGACCTGGTGGACGGGTGGATCGCGCGCCGTTTCGGGCTGGTCACCTCGGTGGGTAAGGTGGCCGACCCGATCGCGGACAAGGCGCTCACCGGCGTCGCGCTGTTGTTGCTCTCCGCTTACGACCAGCTCCCGTGGTGGGTGACCGGAACGATCCTCTTTCGGGAACTGGGCATCACCGCACTGCGGTTCTGGGTGATCCGGTACGGCGTCATCGCCGCCAGCCGGGGCGGGAAGATCAAGACGGCCCTGCAGACCCTCGCGATCGTCTGGTACCTCTGGCCCATGCCGGCGCCGCTGGACCTGGTCGGACCATGGGTCATGGGTGCCGCGTTGGCGGTTACGGTGGTCAGTGGCATCGACTACGTGGTGCGGGCGTTTCGTCTGCGGCGGCACGCGCGCTGACCAGGACCGGCGGGGGAGGGCAAGCATGGGGCTGGGAGCGGATGCCGAGCGGCCCGTCGAAGGCCCCGCCGCCAGCGTCGTGCACAGCTTGGCCCGGCGGGGGGAGACGCTCGCCACGGTTGAGTCGCTGACCGGTGGTCTGCTCGCCGCCACGATCGTGGAGGTCGCCGGGGTGAGCAGCGTCTACCGCGGTGGGCTGGTGGTCTACGCGACCGAGTTGAAGTCCCAGCTGGCCGACGTGTCGGAGAAGCTGCTCACCGGGCGTGGTCCGGTCGACCCGGACGTGGCCGTGGCGCTCGCGCGGGGAGGTCGGCGGCGGTGCGCCGCCGACTGGTGCCTGGCTACCACCGGGGTGGCCGGGCCGGAGCCGCAGGGCGGCAAGCCGATAGGCCTGGTGTACGTGGCGGTGGCCGGTCCGGGCGGCAGCGCGGTGCGCCGGCTGGAGCTGGGTGGAGGCCGTGAGCTCATCCGGTCCGCCAGTGTGGTGCAGGCGCTTCGGCTGTTGGCCGAACGGGTGTCCGGGGCGCCCCGCGATCCGGACGATGGTGCGTAGCGATACCGACCGTGATACGGTCGGCACTCTTTGTCGGCAGCGTTGCCGTTCGGTGGGCTGGCCGGCCCGCAGTCCGATCCGGCAGGCGGGGCGGTATGTCGGCCGAGCCGGCACCGGGTACGGTTGCGGGAAGGTTCCGGTGGTCGGGGCCCGGATTCCCCGGGTCGTCGAGGCACGGAGTGTTCCTCCAGGGGAGGTGCGATGGTCCTGCTACGCCGGCTGATCGGTGACGCGCTACGGACACGCCGGCAGGGGCAACACCGCACCCTGCGCGAGGTCTCCTCAGCCGCCAATGTCAGTCTCGGCTACCTCTCCGAGATCGAGCGTGGGCACAAGGAACCGTCGAGCGAGCTGCTGGCTGCCATCTGTGACGCGCTTGGCGCGCGCCTCTCCGAGCTGCTGCGTGAGGTGAGCGACACGGTGGCGCTCGCCGAGCAGATGTCGGGGGTGCTGGTGCCGGTCCAGGACGAGCCAACCGGGCAGCAGCCCGCCCCGGTCCCGGCAGCCAACCACGGCAAGACCGCCGGCCGCGCGGTCCGCCAGGTCTCCTCGGACGGCACGGTGTCGGTGCAGGTCCGCCAGGAGTCGCCGCTCAAGGCGACCCTGCACACGCGGGTACGCGCAACGGACCGGGACGTGGTCTGCGCCGCCTGAGCGCGCGTAGGGTTGTCGTGGGCACCGTGGCCCCGCTGCGTTGTCGGCGGCTGCCTGACTAGCATCCGCCTGCGACGATGGAGTCACTGCCGTCGCGGCCGGCCAGGTCGCGGCCGGCCGCGTTGCTAGTGAGGGGATACCACGGAGATGGCGAACCCGTTCGTCAAGGGTTGGAAATATTTGATGACGCTCTTCGGCACCAAACTTGACGAGCGTGCCGATCCGAAGGTGCAGGTCCAGCAGGCGATCGAGGAATCTCAGCGGCAGCACCAACTGCTCGTCCAGCAGGCCGCAGCGGTGATCGGCAACCAACGGCAGCTGGAGATGAAGCTGTCCCGACAGATGTCCGAGGTCGAGCGGTTGCAGGGCAACGCCCGCCAAGCCCTGGTCCTGGCCGATCAGGCCCGCGCCCGGGGCAGCGTCACCGAAGCCACCCGTTACGAGCAGTCCGCCCAGGCGCTCGCCACCCAACTGGTAGCCGCGGAGCAGGCCACCGAAGACCTCAAGACTCTGCACGACCAGGCGCTCGGCGCGGCGGCGCAGGCGCGTAAGGCGGTCGAGAACAACTCGATGATCCTCCAGCAGAAGCTCGCCGAGCGGGCGAAGCTGCTCAGCCAGCTTGAGCAGGCCAAGATGCAGGAGAACGTGGCCGCGTCGCTGGAGTCGATGTCCGCGATCACCGCCCCGGGTACCACCCCCACCCTGGACGAGGTGCGCGAGCGCATCGAGCGGCGTTACGCCAATGCGATGGGCCGAGCCGAGCTCGCCGGCAACTCGGTTGAGGGGAAGATGCTCGACATTCAGCAGGCGGCCCTCGACGCGGCCGGCTCCGCCCGACTCGATCAGCTGCGCGCCGGCATGGCCGGGGAACAGCTACGCGGCGCGGGCGAGCGGCCCGCCGTCACCCGACCCGAGCAGCAGGGTGCTCCGGTCGCCGACTCGGCCGCCGTGGCCCGGCTCGACGAGATTCGCTCCACGTTGGGTCGCGAACGCGGCACTGGGGACAGCACCGCCGCCGGCTGAGCTGCGCGGGATGGGGAGGCAACGTGGCGGACGAGCGGACGCGATACTTCCGGCGGCTGGCCCGCCGGCGGCGCTCTGCCCGGCGGTGGAGCGTCATCGCAGGTGGGCTCGGCGGCGCCGCCGCGGTGCTGACGCCGTACGCCGGTCTGGGGTTGCCCGACGCGGCCTGGGCCGCCGGCGCGGGTGGAGCGCTCGTGCTCGCCGCCTGGCGCTGGGCCGACCTGCGGGCGCTCGCCGCCCAGCCGGCGCCGCCGGCGCTGGTCCCGGCCGAGGCGGCGGCCCAGTCGCGAGCCCGGCTGGTCGCGGCGGTGCAGCGCCTCCCGGCCGGCTCCGGCATGCTCGCCGAGGCCCGACGGGTACGGTCCCGGGTCGCGCTGCGCGGCACCAGCGCCGCCGAGCCGTGGGGCCGGCTGGATCGGGCCGGGTCGACCTTCGCCGGCCTGCGTGGCCGGTTGACCGGGCTGGCGGCACCCGCGGTCGCCGAGGCCACCGCAGCCGACCACTCGCTGCGGGACCTCGCCCTCCGGGTCGCGGAGGTCGAACGGGCCATTCGGTTTGCGCCACCCGACACCCGGCCCTCGCTTGAACAGGCCCGGGCGGCCCTCGCCGACCAGCTGCGCGACGGCGTCGAGGCGTACGAGCGGTTGGTGGCGGCCGCCGCTGGGTACGTGGCCGAGAACGTCCGGTCCGATGTCCAAGAACCGGCGGTGGCCCGGCTCACCGAGGCGACCGACCTGCTACACGGGACGGCTTCGGCACTGGCGGAGCTGCGCGCCACCGACCCCACCTTCCGGGCCTCCTGAACCACGGGCCGGAGCCACCACCGGACTGGCGGTGGTGGGGCGGGATGTCAGTCCGGCGTCGTCACCACGATCGGGGCGGTGAACGGGGACAGTCCGACGACGTTGAACGCACGGATCCGGTAGTGGTAGGTGGTTCGGCGGGCCAGGCCGGTGTTGGTGAACCCCCGTCCCGTCACGGTGAAGGCGGCGACGTCCTGGCTGAACGCCGGGTCCGCGGCCCGCTGCACCGTGTAGCCGGCCCCGGATCCGACGGCTGCGCTCGTCGTCCAACCGAGGATGACCGTCGCCGTGTCCGGTGTGACCGCGGTGGCGGTGACCGTCACCGACTCCGGTGCCCCCGGCCGGGGCGGTGTGGTCACCTGCGCCACTGTGGACCAGGAGGAGGCCGAGCCGAGGTAGGTGGTGCGGACCCGGTAGTAGTAGCGGGTGTCCGGCGCCACGGTGGTGTCCAGATGGGTGTCACCGACACTGATGGCGGTGGTGCCGGGTCCGCTGGTGAACGTGGGGTTGGTGGCGCGCTGCACGTCAACGCCGGTGGCGAAGGAGTGATTGCGCCAGTGCAGCCCCACCCGTAGCGGTGCGGCCGGGGGCACTGCCGCGGCCAGGCCGGTCGGCGCGGTGAGTTGCACCGATGCGGGCGCGCAGTTCGACCATGCCGAGCAGCTGACCGCGTTCTCCGTCCGGATGCGGTAGTGGTAGGTGACCCCGGGAATGACGGTCGCGTCGGTGTACCGGGTGACGTTGGCGGCTACCGTGATCGTGGCGAGTCCATCGGTGAACGCCGGGTCGGTGGCCCGTTGGAGTTGGTGGCTGGTGGTGGGGGGCCGGTCGCCGTTGCGGGTCCAGGCAAGCAGGATCGCCGGCAGCGTGGTGGCCGATCCGGGTCCCGGGGTCGCGGTCAGCCCGGTCGGGGCCGTCGGGGCGACCCGCAGCACCAGCGGCCGGCTCAGGCCCTGGTCGCGGTAGCCGGCGAGTTGGCTGTGCCAGCGGTACTCCCAGCCCAGGTTGACCGGTTGGGTTCCCGCCGGGGCGGCTTGGCCGCCGCGCGGCGCGCCTGGGGGGTGGAGGCTCGCTGGTCGGCTGGGGTCCAGCGGCCGTACGCTGTCCGTGATCTTGAATGGGAGGGGCGGTGCGACCGGGCGCAGTGCCACCACCACATCCTCCCGTGGGTTGACCCGGACCACCTGTTTCCAGCCCAGCTCGTTCGGTGCCGGCGCGCGGAGCGTGCCGTCCCATCCGGCTCGGTTGACCAGCTGCAGGTCGACGCCGTCGAGGCGGACCGGCTGGGTGTGCCGACCGGCGCCGCGCAGCCGCCACACGTGCACCTCGTCGACGACCGGGTCCCCCGTTACCGCCGACTCGCCGACCGACACCACCTCGGTGGCCGGATCGGTCGGGTCGAGTGGTGTCACGGCCGGGGTGCGGGACGCTCCGGGTGGCGGACCGACGCCGAAGCAGCCGGCGAGTCGGCCGTGCAAGGGCTCGAAGACCTCCCCGATGGACTTCACGGCGAGCGGCAGCAGGACGGGGGAGGTACTGCCGGTGGGGGCGAACGCGACCGTCGCGGCGTGCACCGGGACGATGGTCGCTCGGGCCGTACGGGTGCCGAACGCCGGGTCGTAGGCGGGCTGCGGCACGAGCGGCGGACGCTGGCTGGCCGAGTACGCCTGGGGTAGCCGCTCCTGGAGCCGGGCCAGGTCGTAGCGGGGCTTCGGAACGCCGGCCACCCGGAACAGCAGCAGGGTACGGGTGTTCGGCCCGTACCCGGGACGGCTCGGTGGGGTCCCGCCCTCGGCGGTGTGGTCCGGGGCTTCGGTGTGGTGGTCATAGCGGGGGTCGAAGGCGGGGAACGGGGCCGGGGCGTCGTTGTAGAGGAGCACGGTGCTGCCGGGGGTGACGGTGGCGAAGTCCACCAGCACGTCGGCCTGCTCTCCGGGGGCGAGCAGCAGCGTGTGCCGGTCAACGTTGAGCACGGTGGGGTCGCGTCGGTCGTACCGGTAGGTCACCGGTTGGTTGGGAAGCACCGCGGGGGCCGGTAGGAGGCCCCCGTCGTTGCCGATCTGCACCAGGTCGGGGCCGGCGGCACGGGGATCCGGCACCCCGCCCGCCCGCCCGTCGGACGGCCACCGGGCGGGCCGGCCGGGCATCGGCACCGCCGCGACCATCGGTACCTCGCCGGCGTTCGGGTCGGCCAGCCTGCCATCGCTGTCCCACATCGGGCCGGCGGAGCGCGCATGGTAAATCTGGAGGTTCAGGCTGCGGTCCAGGCACCCGTTGAGGACGCGGAACCGGTAGGCGCGCGGCTCGACCGCCAGCCAGGGGTACGCGACGCCGTTGACCAGCACGGTGTCGCCGTACGCGGCCGGCACCGCCGACGGGTGCGGTATGCCGGGTGCCATCGGCGGTTCAGCCGAGGCGTCGTCGACCGGGTCGTGGTGTGGGTTCGGGACCGGCCTCGGTCCGGTGCCGTTGGGTTCGGTGCCGTTGGGGCTGGTTGTGCTCTCGGTCCCGAACCCGTCGGCGGTTCGCGTCCACGGCCCGTAGTCCCAGCGCCCGGTCGGGTTGATGCCATCGTTGCGGTAGGGGTTCTGCCGGGGTTGGTAGATGTGTGGGTGCCAGAGGCTGCCCCGCGCCCCCCAACGGTCGCGGTCCCAGGTCGGGTCGGTGGCGGCCAGCTGACTGTCGTCGGGCACGAAGGTCTTGTCCTCGAAGACCAGCGGGATCTGGTCGGCGGGCAGCACCCCATCGGCGACCAGGTCGTCCTCGGCGGGGTCGGTGATCAGGTAGATGCCTAGTTGTCCCGAGTAGCTGGTGAGCCGGGCCAGTCCGACGGTGTTGTCGTGGAACGCGAGCAGCCGACCGCTCTGCTCGTTCGGGTAGTACAACGTGGTGGCACCCCTGCCGGGCGGCGGCATGTCCGGCACGGGGGTCAGCCCGGGACCGGTTGGGTATGGGGTGATCTCGGTGGCAGGTGTGATCCAGTGCCATGGGTTTCCGGCGCTGATCCAACCGGTCTGCGCGCCAGCGAGGTGCAGCACCGCCCGATTCTGCGGGTATGGTGCTGGCCCGTCGAGCGGCCCGTGACCGGCACCGTCGATGGTGGGGTCAACGGGTAGGAACAGTTCACCGGCCCGACCGGCAGGAAGCTGGTTGATGAACTTGACCCGTACCGGTCGGCCGCGCCGCGCGACGAGCACCGGGCCGAGGTGGACCGGGCGCCTCGGTGGGGGGACAGTGTTGTGCCCGGTCGAATCCGTACCGAGATTCAGTTGCCGGTATCCCCGCAGCCGGGTGGCCGGAAGGTCCCGGTGCAGCTGTTGCGCGTACTCCTGAAGGCCGATTTCGTAGTAGTCGCAGCCCGGGTAGGTGATGGTGTCGGGTACGGCCACCGGCAAGCGGCCGGGGTCGTTGGCCGAGCCGAGCGTGGGCAGCGGGTCGACGAACTTACGGATGCCGGTGCCGGGCACCACGTCGCCAGCGTCGTCCACGGTCGGCAGCGGGCTGTGCGCGTGGTTCGGCACCCGGCCGAAACAGCGGGGCCGTGCCGCCGGGTCCAGCGTTGTCGGTGCCGCCGGGTCCAGCGTTGTCGGTGCCGCCGGGGCCAGGGCCGCCGGCGGGTTCGGGGCCTCCGATGGCGGGCTCGCCGCAGCGTCCTGCGCGCTCCGTGTCGCCGGCACCAGCGGGCCGTCGTCATCGGTGGCGGCTGTGTGGTTGGTGGCGGGTCGCTCGGCCCAGGGGATCCGGAATCTGCGGAACAGGTCCATGGCTCTCCCGGCGTCGGGCGCGGCACCGACCACCTCGGCGTGGCGGTGGACGCGCGAACGAACGGTGTGTGAGCGCTCCACCGCAGCATGCGACCTGTGGGGGTGGGTTAGGAAGTGTCCAATCGTCCCTTTCTGAGACCGCCCGTCGGTTCGTCCGTGCCCAGCCCCGCGAGCAGTTCTAGCCCGTCCGCGCTGGGGCTGCCGGGGGCCGCGGACAGGACCAGCAGTTCCACGCCGGACTCGTCCGGCGGCATGAGGCTTTCCTGATGCAGTTCCAGGAGCCCGACCAGCGGATGCCGATATGTTCGGCGTCCGTGGGTGCGGGCGCGTACGTCCGCGCGGGCCCAGAGGCTGCGGAAGCGCTCGCTACCCATCGCCAGTTCGCCGATGAGCGAGGTGAGGTGGGGCTCCTCGGGGTACTTGCCGGCAGTCAGGCGCAGATGTCCGACCACGTTGAGCGTGCACGCCTCCCAGTCCGCGTACAGACCGCGTTCGTCCTCCTCGAGAAAGATGTGCCGAGCGGTGTTCAGGCCCGGCATCGGTAGGCCGTAGAGGAGCCGGGCGAGGCGGTTTCCGCCGAGTACGTCCAGGCGATGGTTCATGAGCAGCGCGGGCGCGTCGGCTATCAGGTCGAGGATGCGGAGCAGCTCGGGCCGGACCCGCCCGCCCGGTGTCTTCGTGCGGTGGCGACGCTGTCGGGCGAGCCGGTATAGGTGCTCGCGTTCGGTCTCGTCGAGGCCGAGAACGCGGGCGAGCGCGTCGAGGACCTGGTCGGAGGGTTGGGTCGCGCGGCCCTGCTCCAGGCGTACGTAGTAGTCGACGCTGACTCCGGACAGGTGCGCGACCTCCTCGCGGCGTAGCCCCTGGACCCGGCGGTGCCGGTCGGTGGGGATGCCAACGGCCGTCGGGTCGACCCGGGAACGCCGGGTCCGCAGGAAGCCCGCGAGACTGTCCATCCGTCCAGTATCGCTGGGTGGTTGCCGCGTGGGTGGTACTGCTGTTACCAGGACATCCCGTCCGAGGAAGCGGCGCCCCTGAATGTCGGGGTGCCCCGGCGTCCAGGATCGAGACACCGATCCGAAGGAGCCCCCATGAAGACGCTGATCGTCTACGCCCACCCGGAGCCGCAGTCGCTCAACGGCTCACTGAAGGACCTCGCCGTCTCCACCCTGCGCACCGCCGGACACGAGGTGCGGGTCAGTGACCTGTACGCGATGAACTGGAAGGCGGCCGTGGACCGCACGGACTACGACACCGACGCCTCCGGTCGGCTGAAGGTCGCCCTGGACTCGGGCCGAGCCTTCGACGCCGGGACACTCACCCCGGACGTCCTCGCCGAGCAGGAGAAGCTGCTCTGGGCCGACACGGTCATCTTTCAGTTCCCGCTGTGGTGGTTCACCATGCCCGCGATCCTCAAGGGCTGGGTGGACCGGGTGTTCAGCTTCCACTTCGCGTACGGCGTCGGCGAGTACAGCGACACCAGGTTCGGTGACCGCTTCGGCGAAGGCACTCTGGCCGGCAGGAAGGCACTGCTGTCGGTGACCGCCGGTGGATCGGAGCCGCACTACTCTGATCGTGGGATCAATGGCCCCCTCGCGGACCTGCTGTTCCCGATCCAGCATGGCGTTCTCTACTACCCGGGTATGGAGGTGCTGCCGCCGTTCGTGCTGTACGGCGCTGATCGGCTGACCGACGAGGACTACCCGGACATCGCCAAAGCCTGGACACAGCGCCTGCTCACCCTGGAGTCGACCGAGCCGATCGCGTTCCGGCGGCAGAACTCCGGCGACTACGAGATCCCCTCGTTGCGGCTGAAGGAAGGGCTGGAGCCCGGGGGCCGTACCAGCTTCGGGCTGCACCTGCGGGACTGACCGCGGTCGCCCGCCGCCGTCTCGACGGTCCGTTCAGCCGGGAGGTCCGGGCTGGCAGGTCGGGCACCAGTAGGTGTCCCGTTCATCCTGCTCCTGCCGACGGATCATGCCGCCGCAGCGGCGGTCCTCCCGCTCGGGCGGGGTCGGCGCTGCCGGTCAACCGGCGGTGACGCGGAGCTGGTCGCCCGGCGCCACCCCGAGTACGTCGGCGGCCCGCCCACCGTTGACCGCGACCGCGACCAGGCCGGCCGAGTCCACGTACGCCAACAGCGATCCCGGCGGTGCATCGTCGAACGTCCGGGCGTGCACCGTGTGCGCACCGACGCGGTCCGGGCCCGTTGGCCGGTGCGCGACCCGAAGTGACGGGGGTAGCGGTGCCAGCAGGGCGCCCGTCGCCGCTAGCTGCACGTTGCCGAACTGGTCCACGGTCAGCACCTCGGCGGTGAACCCGTCGGGCTCTGGTTGGACCAGCGGGGTGGGCAGCCGGACCAGGGTGCCCGGTTCGACGGCCGGGCCGGCGTCGGCGAGCGGCGCACCGAGCGCCAGCCGGGCCGCGACCGGCGCGAAGATGTCCCGGCCGTGGAAGGTTGCGGACAGCTGCGGTCCGAGCCAGTCCGGGTTCGTCAGCTCCACCGCGGCGCTCACCCCGCCGAGCGCCGCCGCCGCGTCCAGCAGCAGCCCGTTGTCCGGTCCGACCAGCAGTCCGTCCCCGGCGGCGAGGGCGATCGCCCGGCGGGCGGTGCCCACGCCGGGGTCGACCACGGCGACGTGGACGGCGGCCGCCGGCAGGTACGGCACGGTCTGCGCCAGCACCGCCGCGCCGCGCCGGACGTCGCCGGGTGGGACCAGGTGGGTCACGTCGATCACCCGGGCGGTGGGCGCCAGCCGGGCCAGCGTCCCGTGGCAGGCGGCCACGAAGCCGTCGGCGAGACCGTAGTCGGTGGTGAAGGAGATCCAGGGCGTCGGCGCCATGAAGGGAAGGCTAGCTGAGCCAACCGGTCGACCCGGGCATCCGGCGGATTCCCCCGGGGGCCCGAAACCGGTGGACCGATCAGGCCCGGAGGCGGAGCCCGCGGGGGGTGGGCCGGAACCCCGCGGCGGTCAACGCGTCGTGCAGCGGTGACGAGCGCACCGCCTCGCCGTCGGCCCGCTCGACGGAGATCGTCCCGAGGGCTCCCCCCTGTACGGCGTCGGCGAGTGCCTTACCGGCGGTCGCCAGCACGTCGCTGTCGGCGGCGAAGGAGAGCAGCGTCCGACCGCCCCGCTCGACGTAGAGGACCAGATCGCCGGAGACCAGCACCACCAGGGCGCCGGCCTTGCGGCCAGCCCGGTGCCCGGTCGGGGCGGCACCGCCGTCCCCGGAGTCGACCACCCGTTCCGGCCAGGGCAACGCCGCGCCGTACGGGTTGGCGGGGTCGGTCGCGGCGAGGACCAGGGCCAGGCCGGCACGGACCCGCCCACCGTCGGCCGGGTCGGCCAGCGCGCGCAGTCGGTCAACCGCCCCGGGTACGGCGAACTGCGCGGCCCCCAGCCCTTCCACGAAGTAGCCGCGACGGGTGGCGCCCCGTTCCTCCAGCGCGGACAGCACCGGGTAGACGGCGGCGTACCCGCCGGGCACCTGCTCCGCCGCGACCGCGCCCCGAGTCACCACGCCGTGCCGTTCCAGCAGTACGTCGGCGAGGGCCGCGGCGCGGCGGGTCGGGTCGGTGTCCCGTTCGGGCAGGCGCGACCAGCGGCCGGCGACGGTGGGTGGGCCGCCGCGCGCCGGCAGGGCGACGCGGCCGGGTCGCCGGTAGCGGGTACGGGGTGTGGCCGGGCGGGACCGGTGCGCCCCGCGACCGGCCAGCAGGGCCCGCAGCGGGGCGAGGGTGTCGTTGGTCAGGTGACCGGCCCACACCAGGTCCCAGACGACGGCGGCGAGGGCGGTGTCGTCGGTGGCGCCCAGCCGGTCGGACAGGGCACGGAAGAACAGCGCCTGTCCATCGTCGAGGGCGTCGAGCACCGCGTCGTGCAGCGGGGTACGGGTCAGTGCCGCAGCCGGCGGGGGAAGCAGCAGCGGGGCGGTGTCCGCGTACGCGAGCACGACCCAGCCGTCCCCGCCGGAGATCGCCCCGGAACCGGCCCACACCACCTCGCCGCTGGTACACAGCTCGTCGAGCTGGGCGGGGGAGTAGTCGGCGATCCGGGCCGGCAGCACCAGTCGCTCCAGGGCGGACCCGGGCAGGGCCAGCCCCTGCACCTGCTCCAGGGCCGCGGCCACGGCCGGCACCCCTCGCCCGGCCGCACCGACCTGCTGCCAGCGGGGCAGGAAGGTGGCCAGTGCCCGGGGCGGCACCGGCTCGATCTCCCGGCGTAGCGCCGCGAGGGAGCGGCGGCGCAGCATGCGCAGTACCTCGGCGTCGCACCACTGGGTGCCGACCGCGTCGGGGGCGAACTCACCGGCGAGTACCCGACCGGCGGCGGCGAGGCGGCGCAGCGCCCCCTCGACCACGGCTACTCCGAGCCCGAACCGGGCGGCGCAGGTGGCGGCGGTGAACGGCCCGTGCGTACGTGCGTAGCGGGCGATGAGGTCACCGAGCGGATCGGCCACCGGGGCCAGGTACGCCTCGGCCACGCCGACCGGAAGCGCGACACCCAGCGCGTCCCGCAGCCGGCCGGCGTCCTCGATTCCCACCCAGCGCTCCTCACCGGCGATGCGGACCTGCAGCACCCGGCGGGCCGCGACCAGCTCGGTCAGCCACTGCGCCGGCGCCCCCCGCTCGGCCAGCTCGGCGCTGCTCAGGTCGCCGACCATCCGCAGCAGCTCGACCAGATCCTCGGCGTCGCGGGGGCGGCGCTGCTCGGTGCGCCAGCGCAGCTGGCGTTCGGTTTCGGCGAGTACCGCCGGGTCGAGTAGCTCCCGCAGGTCGACCCGGCCGAGTAGCTCGCCGAGCAGGGCCGAGTCCAGGGTGAGGGCGGCGGCCCGCCGCTCGGCTAGGGGTGCGTCCCCCTCGTAGAGGAACGTCCCGACGTAGCCGAAGAGCAGCGACCGCGCGAACGGCGACGGCTGCGCCGTCTCCACCTCGACCAGGCGTACGGTGCGGGCGGCCAGGTCGCGCATCAGCGCGGCGAGCGCGGGCTGGTCGAAGACGTCCTGGAGACATTCCCGAGCCGCTTCCAGGGTGACCGGGAAGTCCGCGTACTCCCGGGCGACGTCGAGGAGTTGGGCGGCGCGCTGCCGTTGCTGCCAGAGCGGCTGTCGGCGGCGCGGGTCGCGACGGGGCAGCAGCAGCGACCGGGCGGCGCACTCGCGGAACCGGGCGGCGAACAACGCCGACGTGCCCACCGACTCCTCGACCAGCTGGGTGATCTCGTCGGGCTCGAAGACGACCGCCTCCGCGCCCGGCGGCTCCGCGGCGGTGTCGGGCAGGCGGACGACGATCCCGTCGTCGGCGGGGAGCACCTGGGCGTCCACCCCGTACCGCTCGCTGAGCCGGCGGCCGATGGCCAGCGCCCACGCGGCGTTGACCTGGGCACCAAGGACACTGTGTACGGCGAGCCGCCAGTCACCCAGCTCGTCCCGGAAGCGCTCGACCACCACGGTCCGGTCGTCCGGCAGGCTACGGGTGGCCGCCTGCTGCTCCCGCAGGTACGCCAGCAGGTTTCCGGCTGCCCACTCGTCGAGGCCCCCGGCGCGCAGCGCGGCTACGGCGGTGTCGTCGTCGGTCCGCAGCAGGGTGCGGAGGCGGGCGCCGATGGCCCGGCCCAGCTCGACCGGGCGGCCCGGCTGGTCGCCCTTCCAGAAGGGCATCTTGGCCGCCTGGCCCGGGGCGGGGGTTACCAGCACCCGGTCCGGGGTGATGTCCTCGATCCGCCAGGACGAGGAGCCGAGGAGGAAGACGTCGCCGACCCGCGATTCGTAGACCATCTCCTCGTCCAGTTCGCCGACGCGCGCGGCCCGCTCCGCCCCGGCCAGGAAGACGCCGAACAGACCCCGGTCGGGGATGGTGCCGCCGCTGGTCACCGCGAGCCGCTGGGCACCGGGCCGGCCGGTCAGCAGGTCGGTGGCGCGGTCCCAGACCAGGCGGGGCCGCAGCTCGGCGAAGGCGGTCGAAGGGTAGCGGCCGGAGAGCATGTCGAGCACCGCGTGCAGCGCCGAGTCGGGCAGTTCCGCGAAGGGCGCGGAACGGCGGACCAGGTCGGCCAGGTCGCTGACCTGCCACGGCTCGAGTGACACCATCGCCACGATCTGCTGGGCCAGCACGTCGAGGGGGTTACGGGGGTGGTGCAGCTCCTCGATCGCGCCTTCGGTCATCCGTTCGGCGACCACCGCGCAGGCGAGCAGGTCTCCTCGGTGCTTGGGGAACACCACCCCCCGGGAGACGGCACCGACCTGGTGCCCGGCGCGGCCGACCCGCTGGAGCCCGGCGGCGACGCTCGGCGGCGCCTCGATCTGCACGACCAGATCGACCGCGCCCATGTCGATGCCCAGTTCCAGGCTGGAGGTGGCGACCACCGCCGGGAGTTGCCCGGACTTGAGGGATTCTTCGATGTGTTCGCGTTCGGATCGGGAGACGCTGCCGTGGTGGGCGCGGGCGATCACCGGCGGTGCTCCGGTCCCCGACCCGGCCTGTGCCATCAGCTGGGCCGGCGGTCGGGCGGCGCTGACCGGTCCTCCCGGTGCCTCGGTGCCCGCTGTGGCGCCGGCCACGCCGGTGAGCTCCGCGGCGGCCAGTTCGTTGAGCCGGGCGCAGAGTCGCTCGGCGGAGCGGCGGGAGTTGGTGAAGACGATGGTGGAGCGGTGCGCTCGGACGAGGGCGTAGACCCGCTCCTCCACCGCCGGCCAGATCGACGCGCGGCGGGGGCGGTCGAGGTCGGGCCCGGGCTGCTCCGGCTCGTCCAGGAGGGTCATGTCGGCGACCGGGACCTGGACGCCGATGTCGATGGTCTTGGCGGTGGGCGGGGCGACCACGTCAACCGGTCGGGCTCCGCCGAGGAATCGGGCGCAGGCGGCAACCGGCCGGACGGTGGCGGAGAGGCCGATGCGCTGGGCGGCGGTGGGTAGCAGCTCGTCGAGCCGTTCCAGCGACAGTGCGAGGTGGGCACCGCGCTTGGTGCCGGCCACCGCGTGCACCTCGTCGACGATGACCGTCTGCACGCCCCGGAGCGAGTCGCGGGCGGCGGAGGTGAGCAGGAGAAACAGCGATTCCGGGGTGGTGATGAGGACATCCGGCGGGGTCCGGGCGAAGGCGCGGCGCTCGTCGGCGGGGGTGTCGCCGGTGCGCATGCCGACGGTGATCTCGGGCGGGGTCAGGCCCAGCCGGGCGGCGGCCTGCCGGATACCGGTGAGCGGGGTACGCAGGTTCCGCTCGACATCGACCGCGAGCGCCTTGAGCGGGCTGACGTAGAGCACCCGGCAGCGCTGCCGAGGCTGCGCCGGGGCGGGCTCGCGGGCCAGCCGGTCCAGCGACCAGAGGAACGCGGCCAGGGTCTTGCCGGAGCCGGTAGGGGCCACGACCAGTGCGTTTCGGCCGGCACCGATGGAGCGCCAGGCTCCCGCCTGGGCTGTGGTCGGCGCGGCGAACGCCGCGGCGAACCAGCTCCGGGTGGCGGGGCCGAACGCGTCGAGCGCCCCGCCGTCGGCCGCCTCGGCCGCCGTGCCGCTGGCGGCGCCGCTGGCCGCGCTCCTCGCTGGGCCGCCGCCCGTTTCCTTCGCCACGCCCTCCATCGTGCCCGCACCGTCCGACAGGTACCGGTGCCGCTGCATTCTGTCCGGCTGACGGGTAAAAGCGTTGGATGTAACGATGGATAGCTTAAGTCTTACTTAACTGCTTGATTGTGACCCACAACATAAAGTAACTTCACTCGCAATGCGGTGCGAGGTGGAGGGGCGGATGACGGTCGAGAAGACGCCCGCGGCGCCGACGGTAGGCAGGCGGGCGGTCCGGGCCGGCACCGATGTGCTCATCCGAAAGGTCGACAGCCACCTCGCCGCTGTCCGCACCGGCCTGACCGGCCCGGAGCTGGAGCTCGCGGAGCGACTCGCCACCGTGTTGCGGGAGTTGGTTGCCTCCACCGCGCGGGCCAGTGCCGCGGACCGGGGCCGGGTGCGCGCGGCCGTGCACTACTTCGTCCTGCGGCGGGAGAGCCAGGGTCGGTTGCTCTCCGTGCGCTCGCTGACCGCAGCCCAGCGGGTCGTCAACCGCGTGGTGCTCGACCTCGGGCGTCCTGACCTGCTGGTCGAGGCGCGTTGGGATTGGCCTCCCGGGAGCGCGCCGCGCTGACTGCCCCCGGGGCCGCTACCGTGCGGGTTGCCTTCAGGGTCGGTTCACGTCTTGCCGTACGGGGAGTGTCGGGGCACGCTGAGATAGCGAAAGCTGTCAATGTAGTCCCGGATGCGCGGTCGTGCCCACCGGTACGGCCCGCCCCGACCCGGAGGACCCATGAGAACCCGTACCCCTCGACCCGTCTGGCCGGCGGTGCTGGCCGTCGTGGCCGCGACGGCGTTGACCGCCACCGCGGCCGCCGCTGCGCCGGTGCACCCCCACCTCACGCCGTCCTCGACTGCCGTCGACGCCCCGGACATCCCGCTGGCCAACGTGAAGGCCCAGCTGACCCAGCTGCAGTCGATCGCCAACGCCAACGGCGGAAACCGGGCGCACGGTCGCCCCGGCTACCTGGCCTCGGTGAACTACCTGCGGTCGCAGCTCGACGCGGTCGGCTACACCACCACCGTGCAGTCGTTCACCTACGCCGGTGCGACCGGCTACAACCTGCTCGCCGAGTGGCCGGCGGGTGACCCGGATGCCGTGGTCCTGACCGGAGCGCACCTGGACGGCGTCACCAGTGGACCGGGCATCAACGACAATGGGTCCGGCTCGGCGGCCATCCTCGAGGTGGCACTGGCCGTACCGAGCAGCGGCTTTACCCCGGACAAGCGGCTACGGTTCGCCTGGTGGGGCGCGGAGGAGCTGGGTCTGCGCGGTTCCCGTCACTACGTGAACAGCCTCTCGGGCGCGGAGCGCGACCGGATCAAGCAGTATCTCAACTTTGACATGGTGGCTTCGCCGAACGCCGGCTACTTCGTCTATGACGGCGACGACTCCGACGGGGTGGGTGCCGGCCCCGGGCCCGAGGGCTCCGCCGAGATCGAGCAGACCATCCAGGCGTACTACACCTCGATCGGCGTGACGACCCAGGGCACCGACTTCAACGGCCGCAGCGACTACGGGCCGTTCATCGCGGTCGGCATCCCGGCCGGGGGCACGTTCACCGGCGCGGAGGGCATCAAGTCCAGCGCCCAGGCGGCGCTCTGGGGCGGGACGGCGGGACAGGCTTTCGATTCCTGCTACCACCGTTCGTGTGACACCATCGCCAACGTCAACGACACGGCGCTGGACCGCAACGCCGACGCGATCGCGTACACGGTGTGGGAGTTGGCCCAGACGTCCCCGCCGGGTGACCCGGTCTGGAGCGACACCTTCGAGACCGCCACTGGCTGGGTCGTGGACCCGGCCGGTACCGACACCGCCACCACCGGGGCCTGGGAACGCGGCGACCCCGCCACCACCAGCAGTTCCGGGACCACCCTCCAACTCGGCACCACCGTCAGCGGCAGCTTCGACCTGGTCACCGGCGCGGCTGCGGGCAGCGGTGCGGGCAGTCACGACGTCGACGGTGGGGTCACCACGATCCAGTCCCCGGCGGTCAGCCTGCCGTCGACCGGCGCGCTGACCCTCAGCTTCTCCTGGTACCTCGCCCATCTCAGCAACGCCACCAGCGCCGACTACCTGCGAGTCCGGGTGGTGGGCGGCAGCACCGTGACGGCGTTGAGCGTCACCGGCACGGCGAGCAACCGGGCTGGGTCCTGGCAGCTAGCCAGCGCGGATATATCATCTCTAAGCGGCCAAACAGTACAAATACTGATCGACGTGGCGGATGCCAGCAACCCGAGCCTGGTGGAGGCCGCCGTCGACGACGTGCGGATCACCCAGGGCTGACCGTGCGCCGGAAGGGTCCGGGTCGCCGAGACCCTTCCGGCACCGCCAGCGTACTTTCAGGTACTCCCGATAAAATGGGTGGCATGATCGACTCGTCTGCCCAGGAGGGCAGCAGTAGCGAGCCGGGTAATGCCCGGCTATCCCTGGCCCCGAAATCGACAGGAGCCCTGAAGCTCCCGTGTTGATCGTCGTTGGGCTCCTCTTCATCGTTGTCCTCACCGCAGCCACCGGTTACTTCGTGGCCCAGGAGTTCGGCTACGTCGCCGTAGATCGGGGCAAGCTCAAGCAGCGTGCCGCCGAAGGCGACACTGCCTCGGCCCGGGCCCTGGAGGTGACCGGGCGGCTGTCGTTCATGCTCTCCGGCGCCCAACTCGGCATTACGGTCACCGCACTGCTGGTCGGCTACGTCGCCGAGCCGTATCTCGGTGCCGGCCTCGCTGATCTGCTCGGTTTGTCCGGAATGTCTGATCAGGTCAGCGGGCCGCTATCCGTCGCGTTCGCGCTGCTCATCGCCACCATCGTGCAGATGGTGCTGGGTGAGTTGGCGCCCAAGAACCTCGCAATCGCCCGCCCCGAGGCGCTCGCTCGGGCGCTCGCCGGCTCCACCCTGATCTACCTCAAGGTCGCCGGTCCAGTGATCAAACTCTTCGACCGGGCCGCCGTCCGGCTGCTCCGCCGGGCGGGTGTCGAGCCTGTCGAGGAGCTGCCCAGCGGGGCGACCCTGGAGGATCTGGAGCAGATCATCGCCGAGTCCCGCGAGGGCGGGCACCTGACCGCGGAGATGTCCACCCTGCTGGACCGCGGCTTGGACTTCCGGCAGCTCACCGCCGGGGAAGCCATGGTGCCCCGGGTCGACGTGCACACCGTCCGCGCTCACGAACCGGTCAGCCGCGTCGTCGAGCTACTGGAGACCGGCCGTTCCCGGTTCCCCGTCCAGGGGGCCGAGGGCGTTGACGACGTGATTGGTGTGACCGGCATCGCCGACGTGCTCGGCGTGCCGTTGGAGCGCCGGGCCACCACCCCGGTCGGTACGGTGGCCGTTCCCCCGCTGCTGGTGCCGGAGACCCTGCCGTTGCCGACGGTGCTGGACCGGCTGCGCTCCAGCCATCGGCAGCTCGCCTGTGTGGTGGACGAGTACGGCGGCTTCGCCGGCGTGATCACCTTGGAGGACATCGCCGAGGAACTGGTGGGGCCGATCCGCGACGAGGATGATCCGCCCGAGCGGATACCGACCCGGCAGCGCGATGGCTCCTGGGTGGTGCCGGCCCGCTGGCGGATCGACGAGGTCGCCGACAGCACCGGTATCTCGCTGCCCGTGGCCCCGGAGTACGACACGCTCTCCGGGCTGGTCATGCGGGAGCTGGGCCGGGTACCCGAGGTCGGCGACCGACTGGAGGTCGCCCTGCCGGCAGACGGGGATGAGGCGGCGGCCAGCCCCCGGGCGCTGGTTGAGGTGCTCGTGGTTGACCGGCACGTGGCCGACTCGGTCCGGCTGCGCCTGCAGGAGTCGGAAGGCCAGCCGGAGGTGCAGGCATGAGCGTCGGTGTTGCCCTCACGGCCTCGGTGGTCCTGCTGGCGTTGAACGGGTTCTTCGTCGCCGCCGAGTTCGCCCTCGTAGCGAGTAAGAGTTACCGGCTGGAGCAGGCCGCCGCCGGTGGTGGCCGGGGTGCCCGGGCCGCGTTGGACGGCGTACGCGAGCTCTCGCTGATGTTGGCCGGTGCGCAGCTCGGCATCACCCTGTGCACGCTGGGGCTGGGTGCGCTGGCCGAACCGGCGATCGAGCAGCTGCTCAGCCCGCTGCTGTACGCGGTGGGCCTGCCCAGCGCGGCGAGCCACGTGATCGCGTTGATCTTCGCGCTGAGCCTGGTGACCTTCCTGCACCTGGTGGTGGGGGAGATGGCGCCGAAGTCGTGGGCGATCACCGACGCGGAGCGGTCGGCGACGTTGTTGGCGCTGCCGTTCCGCGCTTTCGCCCGGGTCGCCCGGCCGGTGCTGTCGGCGCTGAACTCCCTGGCGAACGGCATCCTGCGGCTGGTCAAGGTCCAACCACAGGATCAGCTCGCCCAGGTGCACGGCCCGGAGGAACTGCGGCTGCTGCTGGAGCAGTCCCGCGAGCACGGGCTCCTCGGTGCCGAGCAGCACGAGTTGCTGACCAGCATGCTGCAGTTGCAGGGCACCACCGTGGCCCAGGTGATGGAGCCGTTCGACCGGATCGTCACCGTGCGACGGGATGCGGATGCGGGCCAGATCGAGCAGGTCAGCCGCGACAGCGGGCGGTCCCGCCTGGCGGTGCTCGACGAGGCCGGTGACGTGTGCGGGCTGGTGCACGTACGGGAGGCGGTTCGGGCCGCGGCCAGCCGTCCGACGGCGACCGCCGAGAAGCTGATGACGACCGCGTTCACCCTGCCCTCGTCCGCCACGGTCACCGAGGCGGTGGCGGCGATGCGGGCCCGGCGTTCCCAGTTGGCGTTGGTCCGCAACGGTGGGGGGCCGACCCGTCCGGTCGGTTTTGTCGCGCTCGAGGACCTGCTGGAGGAGGTCATCGGCGAGTTCGACGACGAGACGGACCAGGTTCCGCGGGGACGGCGGTTGCGCTGATCTGGTCTGGGTAACCGGGGCCGGTGCGGTTGACGGGGGTGTCGCCGGAGTCCGGCCGGACGGGGCTGACCGTCCGGACCGCGTTGGCCAACCCGAGCACCCGTCCGGGCCTGCTGCTGCCGGGGCGGGTGACCGTCAGCGCCGGCCCGGTCGACGTTCCGGTGCTGCATGTCCGGCTCGGTCTGGTCACATCGGCCGAGCCGGACGACCCGGAGGCCCCCCGGCGGCTGGTGCAGTTCCATCAGGCGGAGATCGCCACCGGGTTCGTCCTGCGCGCCGGGCGGGCCCGCAGCATTCCGTTCTCGTTTCCGATGCCGTGGGAGACCCCGGTTACGGTGGTCGGCGGAGCGCCGCTGCTCAGCTTGCGGATGGGGCTGCGTACCGAGGTGGCGATCGAGCCCGGGCTGGATCAGGGTGCGATGGTGCCGCTCTTCGTGCACCCGCTGATCGCCCAGGCGCACATTCTCACCACCCTGGAGATGCTGGGGTTCCGGCTGCGGCAGGCCGGCTCGGTCGCCGCCCGGTTGCCCGGGGTCGAGCAGCAGCTAGCGCTGCACCAACGGCTGGGCTACTGGGTCGCGCCGTTGTATTCCGGGCCGATCACCGAGCTGGAGGTGACCTTCATTGCCAACTCCGCCGGTCTCGAAGTGCTCCTCTGGTGTGATCGTCGACTGGCGCTGGCCGGGATCACCCACCAGAGCATCAGCCGGTTTCGGATCTGGCAGGACGGTGCCGAGCGGCAGGACTGGGTGGCGACAGTGGATGGGTGGCTGCGGAGCGCGATCAACCGGCACGCGGCGATGGCGGCGCACGCCGACTGGTCGGCCCCGATCAACGAGTCCGCCCATGTGAGTCGACCTCCGGATGCGCCACTGCCGCCGGGAATCGGGCTGGGCGGCACGGCCGGGGGCCCGGGCGTCGGCGGCGGCGGTGGCGATGGCACGTGACCCCGGGGCGGGTCAGCCGCTGGTGGCGGCGATGGCGGGTGACCCGGTGGGTCAGCCGATGGCGAGCTTCAGGCTGAAGCCGAGGAAGAGCGCACCAACCGTGGTCGTCCCGCCCGCGGCCAGGCGGCGGCGTTGGTGGAACTGGGCGGCCAGGAAGGTACCCGCGAAGATCAGTACGCTCAGGAAGAGCGCGCTGATGAGCTGCGCGATCGACCCGAGCAGCAGGAACGACAGTGCCGGCCAGGGGTAGTGCGGGTCAACGAACTGGATGAAGAATGAGACGAAGAAGAGGATCGCCTTCGGGTTGAGCAGGCTGATCACCAGAGCTCGGCGGAACGGGCTGGGTGGTGGGGTGGGGTCGTCGGCGTCGAGGAGTCGCGGTGCGGCCGGGTCGTGGCGGGTCCGCCATCGCTGCCAGGCCCCGCGCAGCATCCCCAGGCCCAGGTAGCCCAGGTAGGCGGCACCGACATACTTGATCACCAGGAAGAGCGGCGGGTACGCCTGGAGCAGGGACGCCACCCCGGCGGCCGAGAGGATCATCAGGACTCCGTCACCCACGAACACCGCGCTGGCCGCGCGGTAGCCGACGGCCACGCCACGGCGGGCGGCCGTGGAGAGCACGAAGAGCGAGTTGGGTCCGGGCAGCATGATGATCGCCACGGTGCCCAGCACGTACGTCCAGATGTCGGTGATCCCCAGCACGCCGGACATCATGCCGGTGCCGACACCACCGGGGCGAGTCCGTTCCCGGGCGCTGGCCTGTGTCGTTGGCCACCGAGGGCCAGGCACGGGCGGTGCGAACGGTCAGGCGGCCGAGACCGAGCGCGAGCGCGAACATCAGCGCGTAGCCCGAGACGGAGCCGGAGGTGTAACTAAAGATCTTGAACGTCCGGCATCAGCATGTCAGGACCTGTTTGCCGCGTTGTTACCGCTGGGGCCCGCGTTTCGTGGTGGGAGACCGGCAGGATGACGGTGGTTGCGCTGGCACTGGCGCAGGCCGTTGATCAATGTGTTGTCTACCCGGGAGTTGCTCGTGCGTAGGAAATGGTGGAGTGGGGCGCTGGCCGTGGTGACGGCGGGTGTGGTGGTCGGTGTGGCTCCGACGGTGGCGGGGGCCAAGGCCACGGCCGGGACCACGCCGATTGCGGGGTCGGCGCTCGCCCAGACCGTCGAGCCGGCGCCCGCGCACACCGTCGAGCCGGCGCCCGCGCACACCGTTGAGCAGGTCCGCAAGCAGTTCCTGCAGCACGGTCCGGATGCGGAGGTGCTGGTGGTGGCGCACCGTGGGCACTGGCGCGCCGCACCGGAGAACTCACTGAAGGCGATCAGGTCCGCGGTGAAGGCGGGCTCGCACGTGGTGGAGATCGATGTCCGCCGTACGGCTGACGGTCACCTGGTGTTGATGCATGACAGCACGGTGGATCGGACGACGAACGGTACCGGTGCGGTGTCGGAGTTGACGCTGGCCGAGGTGAAGCAGCTGCGGCTGAAGGTGGGCCTGGGCGGTGACCAGGCGCCGTTGACCGGTCAGCGGGTGCCGACCCTGGCCGAGGCGATGGCGGTGGTGAAGGGCCGTGCCCTGGTCAACCTGGACAAGGTGTGGGACATCCGGGACGAGGCGTACGACGCCCTGGTCGACACCGGCACTCTGGACCATGCCCTGTTCAAGAGTTCGGCGCCGGTCGCGGAGGTTGAGCAGTTCCTCGCCACCGACCCGGAAATCCTCTACGTCCATGTCGTGAAGGAGGAGAACGCCGCCGACCTCGACGGGTTCACCGACCACCAGCCGGAGGCGTACGAGCTGGTCTTCGACCGGCTCACCGAGCCGCAGATCCAGCCGGCGGTGGTGGCGGAGCTCCGCGAGCGGGCCCGGGTCTGGGTCAACACCCTGTGGTACGGCCTCGCCGCCGGTTACACCGACGAGTCGTCGTTGCGGGATCCGGCGCAGGGGTGGGGTGCGGTGGTGGATCGGCACCAGGCGGACATGATCCAGACTGACAACCCGGAGCAGTTGGTCAGCTGGTTGGCCAGTCGGGACCAGGAGCGCGGTGGTCCGGGGGAGTGGCCGTCGTTGCCGAAGGGTTCGGTACGGGTGCAGGCCGAGGATTACTCGCTGGCGGGTAAGGGGATCGGCTACCACGACCTGGATGACGAGAACCGGGGTGGCACGGTGGCTCGCCAGTACGAGGGCGTGGACATCTGCGACAACAATGCCGCGATCGTGATGTGTTGGATCCGCGGTGGTGAGTGGGTCAAGTACACGGTCGAGGTGCCGAAGTCCGGCAGCTATCGGGTGAGCGCCCGGATGTCGTCGCCGTACTTCCCGGCGGGGCGATTCTCGATGACCTTCGACGGTCAGTCGACGACTGGCCCGGTGGACGTGGTGGGCACGACCTCACCCGATGCCTTCGAGCTGCAGGAGATCGAGGGGACCCAGTACCTGCGTCGGGGTACGCACGAGTTCGAGGTGCGGATGGACGAGGACGCCTACCAGAACTTCAACATCGACTACTTCCAGTTCGACCGCGTCAAGCACTGAATCCGCTGATCCGCTGACTGGCGCGGATCAGCTTCCGAAGGCGAGTGGCCACCCCGGTCCGCCCCCGGGGTGGCCACTCGCCTTCGGCGTAACAGCCGCCGTCGCTATACCCACAGCAGGAATCGGCGGTACAGGTCGGATGCCGTGTGGGTCTGGACCTGGGCGAGTTGTTCGGACGCTTCGGACATGAGGGCACCCAGGTAGATCCGCAGCGCGGTGCGGTCGGTGCGGTATTCGGTCAGGAGGGCGTGCCGGGCTGCCGGGCAGGGCCACTCCGCCTGGCAGGTGCCGCACCCCCAAAGCGGGCGCATCGGTAGGTGCGGCCGGTCGGCGGCCGGGTCGCCCGGACCCGGGGGCCTGGGGCTGGTCGTCATCGCAGCACCCGGAGTCCGATGGCGGCCACGACGATCACCAGGACCAGCGCCGCGATCAGCTGGTGCCGGGTGGTGGCGGGCGGTGTGGGAGCGGGCGGCGTGCTCGGCCGCACCCGGTCGCCGTCAGGCAGCGGCGGCGCCCCGTGCGGGTCGCGGTACGCGCGCCGTTCGGGGGACGCCGGCTGGTCGGGGCGTGCGGGCCGGTCGGGGCTCGCCGGCTGGTCAAGGTGTGCCGGTCGGTCGGCGGTCGGGTTGTCGTCGGCCATCACAGTCTCCGCAGCCCCGCGAGTACCACGGTGAGGATGTCGGCACCGGGAACGGTGTGGACGACGCGGGCCCGACCGACCGCCCGCCCACCGGAGAGCAGTCGCTGCAACTCCACGTCGGACACGGTCGCCGCGTGGTCGGGGTTGATCGCGTCAGCGAGCGCGGTGCGGCGCGTTCGTCGCGGTAGGGGCGGTGGTGGCGCGGTGGTGGCTGTTGGCATGGCATCTCTCCCGCGGCTGGTGTGGTGTGGACTGGACCGCCCACCGCCTTTCTCCTGGTGGTGGGGCGGTCCGGCAGCGCCTCCGGCGGGTCGGGCCCTCCACCGGCTCACGCCGTCTACGGGCAGTTTTCCGACAGTTGTGGGGCGAACACACCGCGTAGTACTAGGTTTTTGGGACGTCTGGAACGTTTGAGGGAGGTTGGAGCATGAACCACGCAGTCATCGCGGCGATGGCGGAGGCGGGTGAGACCGCCGAAAGCCTCGCAGCTCAGATCGGGGTGGATCCGAAGACGGCCGCGAAGTGGGCGAGCCGTGGCCGGATTCCCCAGACCCGGCATCGCGCGAAGGTGGCCGCGATCCTCAAGCGGGAGGTGGAGGACCTGTGGCCGGATGCGGTGCGGCGCCGCGAGCCGGCCTGGTTCCGCCCGTGGGTAGACATCGAACGGGAGGCGGTGTCGATCCGCACTTTTGAGCTCGCGTGGGTGCCGGGCCTGCTGCAGACCGCGGCGTACGCGCGGGCGACCCTCGCCGGCGAGGCGCTGAGCCCCGAGGCGGTCGAGGAGTTGGTCGACGTGCGGATCAAGCGGCAGGCGATCCTGCGCCGAGACCGGGCACCGATGTTCATCGCGGTGTTCGACGAGTTTGTCCTCCGCCGCTCCGCCTACGGCGACCGCGCGTTGATGCGGGAGCAGTGCGAGCAGTTGGCGACCGCCGCGGAGTTACCGAACGTGTCGATCCACGTCGTGCCGCCCTCGGTCGGTATGCACCCCGGGCTCGGCGGTCCGTTCACCCTCGCCGAGTTGGAGAAGGGCACCGTCGTGGCCCATGTGGACAGTCAGGCAAAGGCGCAACTGGTCGATGGTGTCACGGATATTGCTACGCTGAGTCGACGGTGGGAACGCATCCGGGGGGAGGCTCTCTCCCGGGCGCAGTCCCGAGACCTGCTCAGGGAAGCGGCGAGTTCATGGACCTGATCGGCGCGCAGTGGCGCAAGAGCAGCAAGAGTGGCAACAACGGCGGTAACTGTGTCGAGGTCGCCGGTAACCTTCCCGGCGTCGTGGGGGTCCGGGACTCCAAGGACCCGGCCGGGCCGGCGTTGGTCTTCGGCCCGGCGGCGTGGCGGGCGTTCGTCGCCCAACTCCCCGGCCAGCCCTGACCCCACCCACCGGGGCAGCCCCGACTCACCCACCGGGGCAGCCCCGACCACTCCGTCAACACCGAACCCCCAACCCGGCCCGTCTGCCAGGTTGGGGGTTCAGTCGATCTGGGTGGGGCGACGTGCGGATCAAGCGGAAGGCGATCCGGTGTCGGGACCTGCCGGGGGTTGGCCAGCCGATCTTCAGTGCTCGGCCCTCATCGAGGTGGGCCGAAGTGATCACCCGGCAAGGCTCATCCTGTATGTACCTTTTTGGGGTACTTTTCGGGTTTGCAGGCCAATGTGAATTTTACTGGCTTAGCTCAAGGAGGTTGCTGCCGCCTGCCGGGTAGCCGAGGAGCAGCCGATCCGCCTCTGGGGCGGTCGGTTCCTCGCCGTTCACGGGGAAGGACGTAGAGATCGCCATGAACCATCAGCGTCAGGAGCGCGAACTGTGCCGCTCTGGCTCACGTGGGGCGGGTTCACGGTGGTGGGCTGTTGGACTGGCCGGCGTCGCCGGCCTGGCCCTCACCGCCACCACGGTCGGTGCCTTCGGCGGGCCGGCCGCCGGCGCCGTCGGAGGGGCTGTCGCTAGGGCTAGCGCCGACGATCAGCCCGGAAAGCCTGATCGGCGTACCGCTGAGAGCCACCGCACCGAAGGCAAGGCCGACGGCGAGGTGCAGGGGAAGAAGCGGGAGAAGTCGAAGGGCGTTCCGGTGCCCTGTGACGCCGACAAGCTGATCGCCGCGATCACCCTCGCCAACGCCCGCGGCGGCGCCACCCTCGACCTCGCCAGCAAGTGCACCTACCTGCTCACCGCCATCATCGACGACGCCGGCCTCCCCGCCATCACCACCCCCATCACCCTCAACGGCGGCAAACACACCACCATCGAACGCGCCGCCGCCGTCGAACAATTCCGAATCCTCACCGTCGACACCGGCGGCGACCTCACCCTCAACCACCTCACCATCACCGGCGGACAAACCGACAACGACGGCGGCGGAATCCTCGTCAACACCGGCGGGGCGCTCACCACCAACCACAGCACCATCACCCGCAACATCGCCGCAGATAACGGCGGTGGCATCGCCAACGACGGCACCGCCCGGGTCAAACACTCCACGCTCAGTCGCAATACCGCTGGCGTTCTCGGCGGCGGTGTCACCAGCTCCGGCGTGCTAGAAGTAACCGATTCCAAGGTACGCGCAAATGTTGCCGCCGCCGGTGCTGGGGTGGCAAGCTCGGGTAGTGTGCTGGTTCAGCGCAGTGTCATTTCCGACAATTCGGCCGAAGATGTTGTCGGTGGCATTATCGTGAATGGCGGTACGGCTGTTGTCGAGGACAGTAGCGTTTCGAGCAACACGGCTGTCGGGGCGGTCGGTGGAATCCTTGCCAACGTTGGCACGCAGGTGTACCTCTCCTCGGTCACCCTCGCCAAGAACGTCGCGGGCGAGCTGGCTGGCGCTCTGGCCATTGAGACGGGCGGCACAATGTCTGTGGTGGACAGCGCTATCGAGGATAATCGGGCGAGCACCAATGGTGGTGGAATCTACAACGCCGACGAGCTGACGCTATTTAACACGAAGATCGTCGGGAATCAGGCCGACCTGGGTGGCGGCATCTACAACGCCGCCACGGGGACGGCCACGCTGTACAACACCAAGGTCATAAAGAACATCGCGGTCACCGACGGCGGCGGCATCTACAACGAGGCGGGTGGCACGGTCCTGCTGAACCCCGCCACCGGCACTGTGGTGATCAAGAACCGGCCGAACAACTGCTCCGGCATCGTGCCCGACTGCGCCGGGTAGCGAATCGCGCACAATCCGATTCACGAGGGTCCCGTTTCGCCACGTGCCGGCGAGGCGGGACCCTCCGCCGTTCCCACCGTGGGCCCTTTCGCTCGGGCGGCGGCTAGTCGAAGCTGTCCGGAAGCAGGCTCTGGCCCAGATGGATGTTGCGCACCGAATTGATGGCCACATCGACGACCGACGGGCCGGGTTCGGCAAGCGCACGGGGCAGTACGTCGACCAGTTCCTCCTCGCTGGAAACCCGGTAGCCGTTCGCCCCGAATGACCGGGCATAGGCGGCGGAGTCGAGGAACCCCAGGTCAACACCGTGGGCGCGGCCGTATTTGAGCCGCTCCTCGAAGCGCGTCATGTCGTAGGCGTCGTCCCGGAAGATGACATGCGTGAAGGTGAGGCCGAGGCGTACCGCGGTCTCGAGTTCCGCGCTGGAATACAGAAATCCGCCGTCGCCGGAGACCGACACCACCTGTCGTCCTGGCCGTACGAGGCAGGCAGCCATGGCCCAGGGCAGGCCGACGCCGAGGGTCTGTTGGCCGTTGGAGAACAGCAGGTGCCTTGGCTCGTGCACGCGGAAGTGCTGCGCCATGTGCAGGTAGAACGAGCCAATGTCGCAGGCCACCGTGGCGTCGTCGGCCAGCAGCTCACGCAGCTTGAGGACGACTGCCGGCGGTTCGAGGCCGCGGGAGTCGTCCGAGGCGGAGCGCGCCTCCAGGTCGATCTCGGCGAGCGCCCGCCGTTGGGCGTCCATCAGCTCCCGGAACTCGGGCTCGAGGCGGAGCCCGGCGAGCGGTCCGGCCAGCTGCCGGAGCGTGGCGGCCAGGTCGCCCCGTAGCTCGAGCGTCGGTTGGTAGTGGTTGCCGATTTCCGCGGGGATGGAGTCGAGGTGCACGATGGTGCGCGTCGAATCGGTGTTCCAGGCGGCGGAGGCGTACTCCACCTCGTCGTAGCCGACGGTCAGCAGCAGATCCGCGTGTGCCATCACGACGTCGCCGGGCAGGTTGCGGAACACCCCGACTCGCCCGGCCCAGTGGTGGTCGAGTTCGCGGGACAGCACCCCGGCGGCCTGAAAGGTCTCCACGACCGGAAGCTCGGTCTCGCCGATCAGGGCACGCAGGGCGTGGCTGGCCTCCGGTTCACCGGAGCGCATGCCCGCGAGCACCACCGGCCGCCGCGCCGAGCGGATGAGCCGTACCGCCTCGGCGATCGCCTCGGGCGGCGCCGCGTTCAGCCGGGGCACCGGCGCCGGCCGGTGCAGGGTCTGCGCGGTCGACGCGGCGAGTACGTCTTGGGGAAGCACCACCGCGGCGGCTCCTCGGGGCTCGGTGGTCGCCGTCCGGATGGCCTTGCTCAGCGCCTCGCACACGTTGTCCGGGTCAGAGACCTCGCCGGTGTATTTCGTCACCGCGGCGAGCAGGGTGGCGGAGTGGAATGACTGCTGCGCGCGTTTGAGCCGATCAACGCGGGACACCGCACCACAGAGGGCGATGACCGGATCCTGCTCCGTCGACGCCGTCAGTAGGCCGGTGGCGAGGTTGGCGGTGCCGGGCCCGGACGTCACCAGCACGGCACCGGGGGTGCCGGTGAGTCGGCCGACCGCCGCGGCCATGAACGCCGCGTTCTGCTCGTGTCGGCACACGATCAGCTGGGGCCCACCATCCGCCAGCGCGTCGTACATCGCGTCGATCTTGGCTCCGGGGACCCCGAAGATGTACTGCACGCCGTACGCCTGCAACACCTCGACGACGCGTTGTGCCGCGCAGTTCGAGGTCGACTCTGTCGTATCCATCGGTGCCCTTCTCCCGCAGGCGCACTCCACGTGTTTCCTCCCACCAGCCGGGGCCTACCCGTGATGAGCGAACTCATGCTGGGTTGGCGAAAGGCGCCCCGATACTCGCTCGCGAAGCGCGCAAGAGCATGGATGCCGGGAGCCTTCCCGGCGTCGTGGGTGTCCGGAATCCAAGGACCCGACCAGCCCCGTAGACACTGAACCCCCAACCCGAGCCACCGGTGGTGCGGGCCGCCGAGCCGTGCCCGGTCAGGCGTGCGGCGGCCAGGCGTCCAGGACGGCTTCCACCGGGAGCACGTCACGCTCCGGATCGGGGGCCTGCGTCGGTGCGTCGGTGGGCGTGCGGTCGAAGCGGGGCGCTGGGGCGGGCTGGAGTTCACCGCCCACATCGACGAACGCGCCCCGGGCGGCGTTGTGCGGATGCTGGTGGGCCTCGCCGGGGGTGAGCACCGGGGCAACGCAGGCATCCAGGCCGGCGAAGACCGCCGTCCACTCGTCCCGGGTCCGTTCGGCGAACCGTTCGGTGAGCCGCCTCCGCAGCTCGTCCCATCCACCCAGGTCGTACTGGGCGGGCAGGTCCTCCTCGTCGGCGAGGCCGAGGCCCGTCAGGAGTACGGCGTAGAAGGCCGGTTCCAGTGCGCCGACGGCCATGAATCCGCCGTCGGCGGTGGCGTACGTGTCGTAGAACGGCGCCCCGCCGTCCAGTAGGTTGTGCCCGCGCGGTGCCGCCCACCGGCCGTTGTCGATGAGCCCGTGCAGGAACGCGGTGAGCAGCGCCGACCCGTCCACCATGGCCGCGTCGACGACCTGGCCGACGCCCGAGCGTTCCCGTTCCAGCAGTGCGGCCAGCACGCCGACGGCGAGCAGCATGCCGCCGCCGGCGAAGTCGCCGAGCAGGTTCAGCGGTGCGTGGGGGCGCTCACCGGCCCGGCCCAGCGGTTCCAGTGCGCCGGCGACCGCGATGTAGTCGATGTCGTGCCCGGCTCGGGCCGCCAGCGGTCCATCCTGACCCCAGCCGGTCATCCGCGCGTACACCAGCCGTGGGTTGCGCTCCTGGCACACCTGCGGGCCGAGGCCGAGCCGCTCGGCCACCCCCGGCCGGTACGCCTCGACCAGCACGTCGGCCCGTTCGATGAGGCTCAGCAGGTCCGCCACCCCCTCGGGGGACTTCAGGTCCAGTGTGGTGACCCGCCGTCCGCGCTGCAACGGCCCGCCAGTCGGCGCGGCCAGCCGCCCCGCTCCCGGTGCGCCGGGCCGGTCCACCCGCACCACGTCCGCGCCGAGGTCGGCGAGCACCATGCAGCCGAACGGCGCCGGGGCGAGGCTGGCCAACTCGACCACCCGAACCCCGGCGAGCGGCCCACCCCGCGCCGCCGTCACGCGACGTCCGCCGGTTCGGCGGGTCGAACGGCGAGCCGCTCGACCAGGTCGGCGGGAGGCGTGAACCGGTCCCCGTAGCGGTCGGCCAATTCGGTGGCGCGGGCCGCGAAGCCCGCCGGGCCGCCCGCGTACTGCCGGACGTAGCGGATCACCCCGCCGGTCCAGGCCGGGAAGCCAATGCCGAAGATCGAGCCGATGTTGGCGTCGGTCTCGGTGCGCAACACCCCCTCGTCGAGGCAGCGCAGCGCGTCCAGCGCCTCGATGAAGAGCATCCGTTCCTGGAGGTCGGTCAACGGCACCGCCCGGCCAGCGTCGGTGATCAGGTCGGCGAGACCGGGCCACAACCGTCCTCGGGTGCCGTCGTCGTACGAGTAGAAGCCGAGCCCGGCGGCGCGTCCCGACCGCTCGTGCACGTCCACCAGGTCATCGACCAGCCGGTGCGCGGACAGCGGCAGGAACTCGGCGCTGGTGGCTTCGAAGTGGCGGCGGATCCGCTGGATCAGGGTGAGGCTCACCTCGTCGGCCAGCGCGAGGGGCCCGGTCGGGTAGCCGGCCTGCAACGCGGCCTGTTCGACCGACGCGGCCGGTACGCCGTCGGCGACCATGCCGACCGCCTCGTCGATGAACCGGCCGATGACCCGGCTGGTGAAGAAGCCTCGGCCGTCGTTGACGACGATCGGGGTCTTGCCGATCCGTCGGCCCAGGTCGAACGCGCGGGCCAGCGCGCGGTCGCCGGTCCGTTCGCCGACCACGATCTCCAGCAACGGCATCCGGTCGACGGGGGAGAAGAAGTGCATGCCGATGAAGTCGGCCGGCCGGTCCACGCCCTCGGCGAGCCCGGTGATCGGCAGGGTGGAGGTGTTGGAGGCGGCCAGCGCGTCCGGTGCCAGCGCCGGCAGGACCTCGGCGAACACGGCCTTCTTCAGCGCCGGGTCCTCGAAGACCGCCTCGATGACCGCGTCGCAGCCGGCGAGGGCGTCCAACTGGTCGGTGGTGGTGATCCGGTCCAGCACCGCCTGCGCGTCGGCCTCGGTGGCGCGGCCCTTGCGCACCTTGCGGGCCAGCAGCCGCTCAGCGTGCTGCCGGGCCCGGCCGGCGGCCTCCGCCGTGACGTCCTTGACCACCACGTCGATACCGCCACTGGCGCATGCGTACGCGATGCCCGCGCCCATCATGCCCGCGCCGAGCACCGCCACCTTCCGCACCGGCGGGACGTCGATGGACGGTCGGGCGGCACCGCCGTTCACGGCCTTCAGGTCGAAGAAGAACGCCCCGATCATGTTCTTGGCGACCTGCCCGATGAGCAGGCCGATCAGGTGCCGGGTCTCCACGGTGAACGCGGTGTCCACATCGACCTGCGCGCCCTCGACGGCGGTGGCCAGGATCGCCTCGGGCGCGGGCAGCCGGGCGCCCTTGAGCTGCTTGCGCAGGGAGGCCGGGAAGGCGGGCAGTTGTGCGGCCAGCGAACGGCTGGCCGGGCTGCCGCCGGGCATCCGGTAGTCCGGCCGGTCCCACGGCTGCTTCGGCTGCGGGTTGGCCGCGATCCAGCCTCGGGCGTGCTCCAGCATCTCCGCCTCGGTGGCCACCACCTCGTCGACCAGGCCGGCGGAGAGGGCGTCGGCCGGGCGCATCCGGCGGCCGGTGAGCAGCACGGTGGTTAGCGCGCCGGCCAGGCCGAGCATCCGGACGGTCCGGGTGACGCCGCCGGCACCGGGCAGCAGACCCAGCGTCACCTCGGGCAGCCCGAGCCGCGAGTCGGGGGCGTCCAGCGCGATCCGGCGGTGGCAGGCGAGCGCGATCTCCAGGCCGCCGCCGAGTGCGGAGCCATTGACCGCGGCGACCACCGGCCGGCCCAGCGTCTCCAGGCGGCGCAGGTCCCGTTTGATGGTGCTGAGCAGGTCGGCGAGCGCGGGCGCGTCCTCGCGGGTGGTCCGGATCATCTCCGGCAGGTCACCGCCGGCGAAGAACGTCGACTTCGCGCTTGTCACGATGACTCCGGCGAGATCGGGTTCGGCCTCCAGCCGGTCGAGCACTGCGCTCATCGACGCGGCGTACGCCCGGCTCATGGTGTTGGCGGACTGGGTTGGGTCGTCCAGGGTGAGCGTGACGATGCCGTCGGCACCACGGTCGTACCGGATAGTGTCGGTCATGGTCGTCCTCCGGGTCAGCAGCGCTCAAGAACGGTGGCGACGCCCATGCCGCCGCCGATGCACAGGGTCACGACGGCGCGACGCAGGTCGCGGCGCTCCAACTCGTCCAACGCCGTACCGAGCAGCATCGCCCCGGTCGCGCCGAGCGGATGGCCGAGAGCGATCGCACCACCGTTGACGTTCACCCGGTCGGGATCGAGGTCCAGGTCGCGGACGTACTTGAGGACCACCGCCGCGAACGCCTCGTTGATCTCGAACAGGTCGATGTCGTCGAGGGCCAGCCCGGCGGCGGCGAGCGCCTTGCGGGTGGCCGGGATCGGGCCGGTCAGCATCAGCGTCGGGTCGGAGCCGGTGACCGCCGCGCCGACGATCCGGGCACGCGGGGTGAGGCCGAGGTCCCGGCCGACCTGCTCCGAGCCGATCAGCACCAGCGCCGCGCCGTCCACGATGCCGGACGAGTTGCCGGCGTGGTGGACGTGCTCAATGGCCTCCAGCCAGTGGAACTTCTGCAACGCCACCGCGTCGAAGCCGGCCGCCTCGCCCATCACGGCGAAGGACGGTGTGAGCTTGGCCAACGCTTCCCGGGTGGTCTCCGGGCGGAGATGCTCGTCCACGGTGAGGATGTCCAACCCGTTGCCGTCCCGGATCGGCACCACCGAGCGCGTGAAGTGCCCGCTGGCCCATGCCTTGGCGGCCCGTTCCTGCGACCGCACCGCATAGCCGTCCACGTCGTCGCGGGTGAAGCCCTCCATGGTGGCGATCAGGTCGGCGCTCACACCCTGCGGCACGAACGACGTGGCCAGCGCCGTCTGTGGGTCGGTGGCCCAGGCCGCGCCGTCGGAGCCCATCGGAACCCGGGACATCGACTCCACCCCGCCGGCCAACAGCAGGTGTTCCCAGCCGGAGCGGATCCGAGCGGCGGCCGAGTTGACCGCCTCCAGCCCGGAGGCGCAGAACCGGTTGAGCTGCACCCCGCCCACCTCGTCTGGCAGCCCGGCCAGCAGTGCCGCTGCCCGCGCCAGGTCACCGCCCTGTTCGCCGACCGGAGTGACGATGCCGAGCAGCATGTCCTCCAACCGGCCGACATCCAGGCCGGGATTGCGCTCGCGCAACGCATCGATCAGGTTGACGACCAGCGAGATCGGCTTGACCCCGTGCAACGCGCCGGTGTCCCGGCCGCGTCCACGGGGTGTGCGGGCCGCGTCATAGATATACGCCTCAGAGCGCACGGGCGATCAACTCCTTCATGATCTCGTTGGTGCCGCCGTAGATCTTCTGGACGCGCGCATCGGCGTACATGCGGGCGATCGGGTACTCCGTCGTGTAGCCGTAGCCGCCGAAGATCTGCAGGCACCGGTCGACGACCTCGCACTGCCCGTCGGTGAGCCACGACTTCGCCATCGCGGCGGTCGCCACGTCCAGGTCGCCTCGGCTGTGCCGGACGATGCAGTCGTCCAGGAAGACCCGGCTGACCCGGGCGCGGGTGGCGCACTCGGCGAGCACCATCCGGGTGTTCTGGTGCCCCATCAGCGTCTTGCCGAAGGCGCTGCGCTCCTTGGCGTACGCGACGGTCAGCTCGACGGCGAGTTCCATGGCGGCGACGGCGCCGACGCCGATCACCAGCCGTTCCTGCGGGAGCTGCTGCATGAGCTGGACGAAGCCCAGCCCCTCGGCGCCGCCGAGCAGGTTGGCCGCCGGCACCCGCAGCTCGTCAAAGAACAGCTCGGCGGTGTCGTTGGCGTGCAGCCCGATCTTGGACAGCAGCCGGCCCCGGCGGAAGCCCTCCGGGTCGTCGCCCACCTCGCAGACCAGCAGGGAGACGCCGGCCGCCCGCTGCTCGGGGTCGGTCTTCACCGCCACGATGATCAGATCGGCCAGGCCGCCGTTGGTGATGAACGTCTTCGCGCCGCTGACCAGGTAGTCGTCGCCGTCATGGACGGCCCGCGTGCGCATCGCCTGAAGATCCGAGCCGCCGTCCGGCTCGGTCATCGCGATGGCGCCGACCAACTCTCCGCTGCACAGGCCGGGCAGCCAGCGTCGCTTCTGCTCCTCGCTGCCGTACGCCACGAGGTAGCCAGTGACGATGCCACTGTGGACGGCAAGCCCGAGGCTGCTCTCCCCGACGTACGCCTGCTCGTGCAGCAGCGCCGCCTCGTGGGTGAAGCCGCCGCCCCCGCCGCCGTACTCCTCGGGCACGGACAGGCCGAGCAGCCCCAGCTCACCGGCGCGCCGGTACTGCTCGCGGTCCGGGTGACCCTGCGCCAGCAGGCGGTCGGCGTGCGGCAGTACCTCCTTGGTGAAGAAGGTGCGGGCCAACTCGGCCAGGTCGTCGTGCTCCGGCTTACGCCAGGGCGAGCGGGAGCCATCGGTCGTCGGCATATCCACCACCCTGAGGCACTGTTGGCGGCGTGTCAATAAGTCCGAGAGGGAGCCGCGCGCAGGTCGCCGGTGGACGAAGACCGATCTCGGTTGCGGGCGTGCGCCGCCGATAGGATCGGGCAGATGAGTGTCGAGACCGCGCCGCGCCGCCGGCGCCTGGAGCCGGACGCCCGGCGTGGGCAGATCTTGGCGTGCGCGGTGCAGCTGTTCGGCGAGCGCCCTTACCCGGACGTGTCGACCACCGACGTGGCCCGTGAGGCGGGGGTGGCACGGGGTCTGGTCAACCACTACTTCGGCACCAAGAAGGACCTCTACCTGGAGGTCGTCCGGGTCATGGTGACGATCCCCGAGGTGGCCGTGGAGCGGCTACCCAAGGGTGACCTGCGTACCCGAATCGACGCCAGCGTCTCCTGGTTCCTGGACGTGGTGTCCCGACACAGCACGTCGTGGCTGGCGGCGGTCACGGCGCGGGGTATGGGCGGCGACGCCGACGTGGAGCGGGTGCTCGCCGAGGCCGAGGAGGTCGCCGCCGACCGGATGCTGGTCGCGGTCGGCCTAGCCGGCGAGGGTCCGCACCGGGAGGAACTGCGGGGGATGGTCCGGGCCTACGGCGGGCTGGCCACCTCGACCGCCCGGGAGTGGATGCAACGCGGAGCACTCACCCGTGCCCAGGTGCACCTGCTACTCACCACCACGCTGCTGACCATCGTCGAGCAGGTAGTCCCGCTGGCAATCGGTACTGCCGCCCGCCCCAAGGACGGCCCGCCCGCCGGCTGACGCCCGTCGGTCGGGAGAAGGGCCCGCGACGACCGAGACGAGGCCAGCCGGCTGAGTCCGGTCGGTCTGGTGGAACGGCCACAGCTGGGCCGCCGTGGGTGTGCCCGGACAGTTGCAGATCCACGTCGGCCGCCACCGCGTCGCCGATCTGCTTCGGCTGGTGCGCCAGCGGCAGCACTGTCCGTGCTGCCGGCACGGGTCGGCGGACTGACCCTGGCCGCGTGAAACGCCAAGCCAGCGACTATGCGCCCCGCTGCGCCGCCCCGACGACCCGAGGGTATCTCGACCCCCAACCAACCTCCGCTGCGCCAAATTGACCGAAAATCACATTTAACCCACAATCGGTCCCGCGTCGTTACCGATGATCACCCCCGTACCCGGGAGCGGAGCCCATGACCGAGACACCCAAATCCGGCAACATCCCTGCCGACGAGCCTTCCGTGCGCCCATCACCCGGCATCAGCCACCGACTGGGTGGGCCACCCCATTCTGCCGGCCCACCGGATAGCGCACCCCAGCCAGACAACGCCGCCCGGTCGAACAGCCCGTCCGGGTCGGACAGCCCCGGTCGCCGGACCCTACGCCCCGGCGGGGGGTTTGCGAGTGCTCGCCGTTCGGCCCCGCGGCGGCTGCGGCGCGGTCACCTCGTTGCTGCGACTTTCTTCGGGATCGTCCTGACCGCGTTTGCCGTCAAGGCGCTCCAACAGCTATCAAAGGAGTCGTCGCCTCCCATCGCCGCCGCCCCGTCCGCCAGCGACGAAGTCAGGCCGCTCGCCCCGTCATCCGAGCAGTCGCCGACCCCGTCCCAGTCCTCGACACCCACACCTGCGGCCAAGGCCGCTGTGGCCGCCCGCCCGTCAGCGCCCACGACTCCGCCGCCGACCACCAAGGCGCCGGCATCGGCATCGCCGACACCGAGTGGGCTACCGGCCCTTTCCCCGTCCGACCCGGCCTGCGAGAAGTCGGGGAGCGACCCTACTTCGACAAGCATCGAATTCCATAACGAACGACAGGAGACGATCCAGGTGTACTGGGTCAGCTACGACGGGGAGCGTAAACACTATTTGCATGTCCCACCCGGCCATTCAAATTCTTTAAAGAGCCCTACCACTCATCCGTGGGTGGTGACCACCGATGACGGCAAGGACGTGGCCTGCTACGTACCGACGGTGACGCCGACGGCTACGGCGGTGGTCCGCTAGGAGGCCGCGTAGCCAGGGCAGAGCTGGGGGCGACCCCGACCGGGCCGGTCCGCGCCGATCACGTGGTGGCCGCTGGCAGCCGTACGGTGACCGTCAGTCCCTGCCCGGGTGTCGAGTCCAGTGCCGCGGTGCCGCCGTGTGCCTCGGCGATGTCCCGGACGATGGCCAGGCCCAGTCCGGTGCCGCCGGGTGCGGCCCGGCCGGGGTCGGCCCGCCAGAACCGGTCGAAGGCGTGTGTGAGCCCCGGGGTGTCTAGTCCGGGCCCATCGTCGCGAACGACGAGAACGGCGTCCTCGTCGTCGCGGTGGACGCGAACCTCGACCGCTGTGCCGGGTGGGGTGTGCCGGATCGCGTTGCTGACCAGGTTCTGCACCACCTGGCGGAGCGCGGTCGTGTCGCCGGTGACGGTCACCGGCTCGTCCACGGTGAGGGTGAGTCGATGGTGGGCGGCGGTGACCCGGAGGCTGTCCAGCACGTCCGTGCAGAGGCGGCCCAGGTCGACCTCGTCGTGTGCCAGCGGTTGGTGCGCGTCCAGCCGGGCCAGGGTGAGGAGCTGCTCGACGAGCGCACCCATCCGCGTGCTCTCGGTGCGGATTCGGCGCATCGCCTCATCCACGCCGTCCCAGTCGGTGATTCCGTCGTTGAGGTAGAGGTCGGCCCAGCCGTGTACCGCGCTCAGCGGGGTACGGAGCTCGTGTGAGGCGTCGGCGACGAACGTCCGGGTCAGCGCCTCGCTGCGCTCACGCTGGTCGAATGCCTCGTTGAGGGCGGTGGCGACGGTGCCGATCTCGGTGCGTGGGTCGCCCACGGGTACGCGTTGGCGAAGGTCGCCGCGGCCGATGTCCCGGGCGGTGTCGGCCACGGCGCGCAGCGGTCGTAGCCCGGTGGTGAGCACCAGCCGGGCCAGCGCCACCCCCAGGACGACGATGAGTAGCCCGGCGATCCCCTGGACCAGGACCAGCCGGCGCAGCGTCGCCGCGTTGTCCGCCAGGGACACCCCGACCACCAGCCCGGCCACCGGACGGACCTGCCCGTTGAACTCCACTGGGAGGGCCTGCTCGGGAGGAAGCAGCTCGCGGCGCACCCGCAGCGCCGTGTCCGGATCGGCGCCGATGGTCACCGGGTGCGCCGGCAGTTCGTTGACTGGCGGCACTACGGGCGGCCGTGAGTCACCGTGCTGTAGTGGGTGCCGGGCCAGCACCAGGTCGCCCTCGGCGTCGTAGAGGGCCAGGTAGGCGTTGGCGGGTAGGAGCTGTTCCATGCCGGCGGTGGGCATGGCCGGCCCGGCCAGGCGGGCCCGCGCTAACCCCCGGTCGAGGACCAGCTCGATGGTGTTGTCGACCCGTTCGTCGAGGAATCGACGCAACGCCAGGTAGGCGGTGACATCGGCGGCGAGCAGCCCGACCACCAGCAGCGCGACCGTGCCCACCAGCAGCCGGCCGCGGAGGCTCCGTACGGCCGGCCGCCTCATTCGGGCGGTTCCCGCAGGACGTAGCCGAAGCCGCGCACCGTGTGCAGCAACGGCGGGTCCGAGATGTCGATCTTGCGCCGGAGCTGGCTGACGAACTTCTCCACCACCCCCGGATCGCCGGGGAAGTCGTACTGCCAGACCTGGACCAAGATCTGCTGCTTGGACAGGACCCGGCCGGCGTTCTCCAGCAGGTGCCGCAGCAGCCGGAACTCGGTCGGCGACAGCTCGACCGGCGTACCCGCCCGGGTGACCGTGTGCGCGTCCTCGTCGAGTTCCAGATCGGCGACGGCGAGCCGGTTGGCCGCACCGGGCCGCCCACCGAGGCGGCGCAGCACCGCGTTCACCCGGGCGACCACCTCCGCCACGCTGAACGGCTTGGTGATGTAGTCGTCGCCACCGAGGTTCAGCCCGGTGAGTCGGTCCTCCAGCGAGTCCTTCGCGGTCAGGAAGACCACCGCGAGCTCCGGGAGCCCGCGGCGCAGGTCGTGGACCAGGTCGAAGCCGGAGCCGTCGGGAAGCATCACGTCCACGATCGCCAACTCCGGAGCCAGTTCACCGGCGACGGTCAGCGCCTCGGACCGGGAGCCGGCGGACCGGGCGTCGAACCCGGCGACCCGTAACGTGCGTAGCAGCAGCTCGGCCAGCGCCGGCTCGTCGTCCACCACCAGCACGCGGGCCCGCCAGACCGAGCTCAGCTCGGCGGTTGAGCCCGGCCGCGGTTGCCGGGCGGAACGTCCTGTCGGTCCGGCCATGGCGTCAGTATCTCCGGCGTGGGACCGGGGAACCTGCCAATCGGCTGCCGAACGGCTGACGGTTTGCTGAAGGTCCGACGGACCGTCGGCCGAACGGCCCCGGGTGCGGACCAGGTCCGAGTCGCCTGATCCGGATCGTCAGCAAACCGGAAGGTACGCCGGAGGGGACCGGCAGGTCGGTGCGGTTGCCTTGGGGCATGAGCCGGACTGATCTGCCGACCAAGGCCCGCCGACCGAGCCGGACCTCCGCCCGGAGCCGGACCAGGTCCCGCCGTACCGACCGCTCGCTGGCCCGCCGGTTGCGGTTGCCGCTGGTGCTGGTCGTCGTAGCGCTGGTGCTCTCCTACGGCGCCGATCGGTTCCTCGCCGCCGCAGTCGAACGGCGGGTGTCCGCGGCGGTCGGTTGTCGCCTCGACGGCGCCGAGCTGACCACCTCGCTGCCCGGCCCGCTCATCACGCCGCGACTACTCACCGGCGACCTGGGCGACGTGACCGTGCAGGGCATCCTCGACACCGAGGCCGGGTCGACCCACCTCCAGCTCTCCCTGCATGACGTGCACGCCCGGCCGTTCACGGACGAACCGGTTGACGTCGCCGGCGCCGAGGCGACAGTGACCCTGCCGTACGACCAACTGCCCGGCACCGAAGCGGGCCAGCAGCGGTTCGAGAACGCCGGTGACCAACTCGTCGTGGTCCGGCCGGGCGTGGTCCTGGGCGGCGACATCCGCGTACTCATGGATCTCGCGTTGGCCGGCGAGGAACTGGTGCTCACCCCGGCCACGGTCGAGGTGGCCGGGCAGCAGCTGCCCGTGGACCTGGTCGCCCCGCTGCTCGCCGGACGCGACCCGGAGCTCGCCGGGCAGCTGGAGCCGCGCCGCGTCGCCCTGCCGGGCCTCCCGAACGGTCTGACGCCCGACCACGTCGCCGTTGGTCCCGACGGCCTGACCCTGCAGGCCAGCCTCGACACCAACGAGCTCACCGCCGCGGGCGACTGCCGCGCGTGACGCCCCTCGATCCGGTGCCCCAGGCCCACCCCACTCCCTTCGGAGGTTTCCTTGCGTAACGCCCTGTACTCGTACGGCCGGCTGGCGGCCCGCCGGCCCTGGCAGCTGCTCACCGCCTGGCTCCTGGTGGCCGCGGCCGTCGTGGGCGCGTGGGTGACGGTGGGCACCAGTATCGACGACGGCATCACCATCCCGGGTAGCGACAGCAGCCGCGCGCAGGAGATCCAGAATGCGGTGTTCCCCGCCTCCGCGCTCGGCAACGGCACCCTGGTGTTTCACGACCCGGACTCCGCGGTCACCGCGCCCGAGGGACGGGCGGCGATCGAGGCTTCGCTGCTGGCGGTGCGGGATGTGGAAGGGGTGACGCAGGTGGTGCCCCCGTTCCCGCAGGAGCCCGGCCAGCCCGCGCCGCGGATCAGCGCCGACGGGCACACCGCGTACGCGCAGGTCTACTTCGACGTGCCACCCGCCGCCCTCGGCGAGCAGGATGCCGACCGGGTGTTGGCCGCGGCCACCCCGGCGATGGACGCCGGGCTGGAGGTGCTCCCCGGGGGTCAGCTCGCCCAGGCGGCGGCCGGCGATCCGGGGCACCGCAGCGAGTTGATCGGCCTGGCCGTGGCCGCCGTCGTCCTGCTGGTGGCCCTCGGCGCGGCCGCGGCGATGGCCCTACCCCTGCTCTCCGCGCTGGTCGGGCTGGTGCTCGGGCTCGCCGCCATCGGGCTGCTCAGCCAGGTAGGAGCGATCCCGGACATCGCGACGACGGTGGCGAGCATGATCTCGCTCGGCGTCGGCATCGACTACGCGCTCTTCATCGTCGTGCGGTACCGCACGGCCCGGCAGGAGGGGCAACCACACGAGCGGGCGTTGGGGGTCGCGGTGGCCACCGCGGGCGCGGCGGTGCTCTTCGCCGGTGCCACCGTCGCCGTCGGCCTGGGCGGGCTGTTGCTGGCCGGGCTGCCGTTGTTGACCTCGCTGGGGTGGACCGCCGCCGTAGCGGTCGGGCTGTCGGTGGTGGCCGCGGTCGGTGTGCTGCCGGCCGTCCTCGGGGTCGTCGGCTCGCGGCTGGACGTTGGGGCACTGCCCCGGCGTCGCTCGAAGAAGGCACCGAAGGTGGGCTGGTGGCACCGGATCGGCGAGCGGACGGCCCGGCGGCCGTGGCTGGCGGTGGTCGGCTCGCTGCTGGTGCTGGCGGTCTTCATCGCGCCGGTGGCGGACCTGGAGCTCGGCCAGCAGGACGGCGGCCACGACCCGGTCGGTACGCCCACCCGACAGAGTTACGACCTGCTGGAGTCGGCGTTCGGCCCGGGCGTGAACGGGCCGCTGCTGGTCGTCGCCGACCTGGGTGACACCGCTCAGAGCGACCCGGCCACGGTGCAGCGGCAGGCCGTCGCCCTCAGCTCCGCCCTGGCGGACGTGCCCGGCGTGCAGTCCGTGCAGGGGCCGCGGGTCTCCACCGACGGCAGTGGCGCGCTCTGGCAGGTGGTGCCGACAACCGCGCCCAGCGACCCGGCCACCGGTGACCTCGTCGCCGAGCTGCGCGAGGAGATCCTGCCACCGCTGGCCACCGACGGTACGCAGCTGCACGTCGGCGGCCAGACCGCCGCGAAGATTGACTTCACCGACCAGGTGGCCCAGCGGCTGCCGCTGGTGCTGGCGGTGGTGATCGCGCTGAGCTTCCTGCTGCTGGTCGTCCTGTTCCGCTCCTTCGTGATCCCGCTGACCGCCGCGTTGATGAACCTGCTCTCCGTCGGCGCCGCGTACGGCATCCTCACCTTCGCCTTCGCCGAGGGGCACCTCACGGGGCTGCTCGGGTTGGACGGGCCGGTGCCGATCGAGAGCTACATCCCGCTGATCCTCTTCGCGATCCTGTTCGGGCTGTCGATGGACTACGAGGTCTTCCTGGTCTCGTCGATCGCCGAGCGGTGGCACGCGGTCCGGGACAACCGGCGTGCGGTGGTGACCGGGCTTGGCTCGGCGGGACGGGTCGTCACCGCGGCAGCGTTGATCATGTTCAGCGTCTTCATCAGCTTCGCCGGCCAGGACAACCCGTTGATCAAGATGTTCGGGGTCGGGCTCGGCGTGGCGGTGCTGCTCGACGCGGTGGTCGTCCGCGGCTTCCTGGTGCCGGGGATCATGGTGCTGCTCGGCCGCGCCAACTGGTGGTTCCCCCGCTGGTTGGACCGGCTGATGCCCCGGGTCGAGCTGGAGGCGTCCCCCGTGACTGACGAGACGACCGACGGGCTTCCGCCGGCCGACGCCCAGGTCGCTCTCGAGGCCAGGTAACTGTCCGGGGCGGCGTGCGGTAGTGAGGTTGAGGGTGCCGGCGGTGCGGCGGGCTCATCGATTGGCCCGTACGACTCGTACGAGTTGTACGTTTGGTCCATGAGTGAGCCCGCCGCCGAACTCCCGATCTCCGACGCTCGCGACACCCTTGCGGAGGTGGTTTCCCGCGCCCACTACACCGGCCGAATCACCTACGTCACCCGCCGGGGCAGCGCCTCGCTGCCGTGGTCCCCGCCGAGGTAGCCGAAGCGATCGAACGAGCAGAGGATGCCGCGGACGTCGCCGTTGCCCGAGAAGCCCTGGCCCGCATCGATGCTGGCGACGCTCCGATTCCGCTGACCCAGCTGCGCGACGAGTTCGGCCTGTGACCACCCCTCGGCCACCGTAGCGATATCTACGACACACTCTGAATTGGCTATCGGGTTGGGGTGCCGGCGGCGCCGCCGCCGGCATCCCGGCGGTGCCCCGGTTGGGCGGGATGCGCAAGGATGGGTGTGCCGCTCACCCCTTACCTGTGGGAGTCGTCTGTGACTACCGACCTGACCGCGCCGGCCCGGGTCCGGTCGGATGTGGCGCCGATCCAACGGCGCACCCTGGGTCTGCTGTTCGGCACCCAGATCATCGGTGGCATCGGCGTCACCATCGGGGTCGCGGTCGGGGCGCTGCTCGCCGCCCGGATCGCTGGCACCGCGGTCGCCGGTCTGACCCAGAGCGCCGCCGTGGTGGGCGCCGCGCTGCTCGCCATCCCGATCACCCAGATCATGAACGGGCACGGGCGTCGTCCGGGACTGGTCGTCGCCTATCTGGTCGGCGCGGTCGGCGCGGTACTGGTGGTGCTCGCCGCGGTCACCCGGATCGTGCCGCTGCTCTTCCTCGGCAGTCTGCTGTTCGGCGGCGGCACCGCCGCGAACCTCCAAGCCCGCTACGCCGCGGTGGACCTCGCCGAACCGGCGCGTCGGGGCCGGCAGCTCGCCCTGATCGTCTGGGCCACCACCATCGGGGCGGTGGCCGCGCCGAACTTCGCGGCGCTCGCCGACACGGTCACCGGCGGGTGGGGGCTGCCGCCACTGGCCGGCCCGTTCGCCTTCAGCGCCGTCGCCTTCGTGCTGGCCGCCGGCGTACTCTTCGCCCTGCTGCGGCCTGACCCGCTGCGCACCGCGCGCCGGCTGGCGGCGGCCGAGGTGGCGGTCGCCCCGCCGCCCGTGGCCGCTCCGGTCACCGCCGCCCCCTCGGCCGCTCCGGTCACCGCCGCCCCCTCGGCCGCTGGGCTCCCGGTGGCCGAGCCCTCGCCACCCCCGAGCCCGGTGGCTCGGCGGGGCGGGGGGATGCGGGCGGCCTGGCAGGTGGTACGCGACCGCCCGGCGGCCCGGCTCGGTGTCGCGGCGGTGGCGGTCGGGCACGCGGTGATGGTGGCGGTGATGTCGATGACCCCGGTGCGGCTCGGCGAGTCGCACGGCGACGCGGACGTCCTACGGGTGGTCGGGATCGTGCTGAGCCTGCACATCGCCGGCATGTACGCGCTGGCCCCGCTGGTGGGCTGGCTCGCCGACCGGCTCGGCCGGCCGGCGGTCATCCTCGGCGGGGTGGGGCTGCTGCTCGCCGCCTGCGCCGTCGCCGGCACCGCCGGCCACCACACGCCGCAGCTCTCGGTGGGTCTGGTCCTGCTCGGGCTGGGCTGGTCCGGCACCATGGTGGGCGGCTCCACCCTGCTGTCGGAGTCGGTGCCGGCGGCGGTACGGCCGAGTGTGCAGGGCTTCGCTGACCTGACCATGGGGCTGGCCGGCGCCAGCGCCGCCGCGGTCAGCGGGTTCGTCATGCGGGCGGCCGGCTATCCGGTACTCACCCTGCTGGCGGCGATCGTGGCGGTGCCGTTGGTGGCGTTAGCGTTACGTCGGGGGCCCACCGAGGGTGCCGGACCGGGAGGATGACACGTGCGGCTGACCGACTTTTGGGCGCGGCTGGAGGAGGCGTTCGGGCCGGGCTACGCTGCCAGCATCGCCAGCGACCAGGTCCTGGCGCCCCTCGGCGAGCGGACGATCGAGCAGGCGCTCGCGGCGGGGGAGGAGACCCACGTCGTGTGGCGTGCGGTGGTCGCCGCGTACCCGGACCGGGTGCCCGCGCGGCTCCGTTGAACAGTCATTTCGTGACGTTCGCGGGTCATGCCGTCGCTCGTACACTTGTTCGGCTATTGTCCACAGCGAGGCGCTCGTCCACAGCTCACGGCATGGTCGCTGGTGTTCTGTCGGACCATGCGCCTAGCGTGTCCGCGTGACGCGAAGCTCAGCGAAGTCGGCGAAGGCAGGGGTAGCGACGATGGCGGCAGTGCCTGATCGGGAGAGGGCACTCGACCTTGCTCTCGCTCAGATCGACAAACAGTTCGGCAAGGGTTCGGTGATGCGACTGGGGGAGCGCCCAGTTGTGCAGACCGCGGTGGTTCCGACCGGGTCCATCGCGTTGGATGTGGCCCTCGGCGTGGGCGGCCTGCCCCGGGGGCGGGTCATCGAGGTCTACGGCCCGGAGAGCAGCGGTAAGACGACGGTGGCGCTGCACGCGGTGGCCAACGCCCAGCGCTCCGGCGGCATCGCGGCCTTCGTTGACGCCGAGCACGCCCTCGACCCGGAATACGCCCGGGCCCTCGGCGTCGACACCGACGCCCTGCTGGTCTCCCAGCCGGACACCGGCGAGCAGGCCCTGGAGATCGCGGACATGCTGGTCCGTTCCGGTGCGCTCGACATCATCGTCATCGACTCGGTGGCCGCGCTGGTGCCGCGCGCCGAGATCGAGGGTGAGATGGGCGACAGCCACGTGGGTCTCCAGGCTCGGCTGATGAGTCAGGCCCTGCGCAAGATGACTGGTGTGCTCAGTCACACCGGCACGACGGCGGTCTTCATCAACCAGCTCCGCGAGAAGATCGGCGTCATGTTCGGCAGCCCCGAGACCACCACCGGTGGGCGGGCGTTGAAGTTCTACGCCTCGGTCCGGCTCGACGTGCGCCGCATCGAGAGCCTCAAGGACGGCACCGACGTGGTCGGTAACCGCACCCGGGTCAAGGTCGTGAAGAACAAGGTGGCCGCGCCGTTCAAGCAGGCCGAGTTCGACATCATGTACGGCAAGGGGATCTCCCGCGAGGGGTCGCTGATCGACGTCGGCGTCGAGCAGGCGATCATCCGGAAGTCCGGCGCGTGGTACACCTACGAGGGCGACCAGCTCGGCCAGGGCAAGGAGAAGGCCCGCGAGTTCCTTCGGGAGAACCCGGACGTGGCTGCCGAGATCGAGAAGAAGATCCTGGAGAAGCTCGGCGTCGGTGCCGGCGCGGGTGACGCCGCTGGCGGTCCGGAGTTGCCGCCGGTCGACTTCTGAGTACGTGACGTCACGACGAGCCCGTGCGGGGCGGGGGTGGGACGCCAGCCCACCGCGCACGGGTGATGCCGCCGCGGCGGCTCCCCGCCGCGGCGGACGTAACGCCGACGCCGCGACCAGCTCGGCCTCGCCCACGGACGAGGCCGAGCTGGCGCGGGAGTTCTGCCTGCGGCAGCTCGCCGTGCGTCCGCGTACCCGGGCCGAGCTGGCCCGGGCGCTGACCCGGCGAGGTATCTCGGCGGAGGTCGCCACCGCGGTCCTCGACCGCTACGACGAGGTCGGCATGATCGATGACGCGGCCTTCGCGCGGGCCTGGGTCTCCAGCCGGCACGCCGGCCGTGGCCTCGCCCGCCGTGCCCTCGCCACCGAGCTGCGCCAACGTGGCGTCGATGGTGACGTGGCGAAGGCCGCGCTCGGTGCGCTGGACGACGAGACCGAGGCGGAGACGGCCCGGGCCCTGGCGGAGCGGAAGCTGCGTTCCACCCGGGGCGAGCCGGACGCGGTGTTTCGGCGACTGGTCGGCATGCTGGCCCGCAAGGGCTACTCGCCGGGGGTGGCGATTCGGGCGGTGAAGGAGGCGCTCGCGGCGCAGAGCGCCGAGGCGGCCGAGTTCGCGGAGCAGATCGACGCGGAGGTGTTCAGCGACACCGAGGTCGATCCCTGACCAAGGGCTTACGTGAACGATTGGTCGCCGTCACGCCAACAAAGGCAATCATATCCCTTTTAGATGCTTTTATCCGATCAGTGATCAGCGCTGCGTAACGCTGTAAATTCTCTCCGTTCGGATGTATTGATCATGGTTTCCTTGACCGGACCGGCTCCGGGGACCTAGCCTCGCCATAAGGCTCACATTGCCCGACCAGCGCAGGCAAAGCGCACAACATAGATCGTGTAACAGAACCGCATCACTTTGGCCGATTCGTTGGCCCTGTGTCCGCTCCGGACCCGGCCGGTCCGGAGTCGACGCGACAACTGCAACTCCCGTCGGCAGCGCCGCCACGGCACCGCCGACGGGAGGGCTCCCCTTTCGGTCAGCCGCTCCGGTCGGGCGTCCAGAGCCGCGGGAGCGCGCCCACCGCACGTTGCCGGCGGCGCGACGGTCAAGGGGAGGCGCGCGATGGCAAGGCGGCAGGGGTCGACAGGAAGTTCACCATGAACGGGTTCGACGCGGTCCTCCTCGTGGCCGTCCTGCTGCTCACCGCCGTCGTGGTCGGTGCGGTGCTGGTGGGCGTCCGGGCCGTCCGCGGCATCGCCGGCACCGCACGCCCCGAGGACCCGACCTTCATCGCGGAGAAAGACCGCCAGGAGCAATCCCTCGCCGCGCTGCGGTCGGCCGCCGACGAGGCGAGCAGCACCATCGACGCGGCGAAGTCCGCCGCCGCCGCGGCCCGCACCGAAGCCGCCGCCGCCCGCGCCGAGGCCAAGGCCGCCCGCGCCGAAGCCCGCCGGGTGCTCGACGGTGCCCGCGCCGAAGCCGACACCATCCTGGAACGAGTGCACAAGCAGGCCGAGGCCGAAGCCGAACAGCTACGGACTGCCGCCCGGCGCGGCGGAGAACGGGAAGCCGCCGTCCTCGCCGCGACCACCCGGGAACAGGCGGCCGAGGTGGAGCGGCGGGCCGCCCGGATGGACGACCGGGAGCGGCTGCACGCCGAGGAGGTCGAGCGGCTCGCCGAGCGGGATCGCCAGCTCGGCGTCGCCAACGCCGCTCTGGAGGCCCGGGAGTCGGCGCTCGCCGAGCGGGACCGGGAGCTGGAGCAGGCCGAGCAGCAGCGCCGCCGCGAGCTGGAGCGGGTCGCGGGGCTCACCGCGGAGGCGGCCCGCGGCGAACTGGTCGAGGCGATCGAGGCGCAGGCCAAGCGGGAAGCCGCGCTGCTCGTACGGGACATCGAGGCCGAGGCGCGCAGCACGGGCGAGGACCGCGCCCGGCACATCGTGGTTGACGCGATCCAGCGGGTGGCCAGCGAGCAGACCGCGGAGAGCGTGGTCAGCGTGCTGCACCTGCCCGGTGACGAGATGAAGGGTCGGATCATCGGTCGGGAAGGGCGCAACATCCGCACCTTCGAATCGGTCACCGGAGTCAACCTGATCATCGACGACACCCCGGAGGCGGTGCTGCTCTCCTGCTTCGACCCGGTGCGTCGGGAGGTCGGCCGGCTCACCCTGGAGAAGCTCGTCCTGGACGGGCGGATCCACCCGCACCGGATCGAGGAGGTGTACGACCTGGCCCGGCAGGAGGTGGCGCAGCTCTGCCAGCGTGCCGCCGAGGATGCCCTGGTCGAGGTCGGCATCACCGAGATCCACCCCGAGCTGGTCGGCCTGCTGGGCCGGCTGCGCTACCGCACCTCGTACGGGCAGAACGTGCTCAAGCACCTCGTCGAGAGCGCCCACATCGCCGGGATCATGGCCGCTGAGCTGCGGCTGGACGTGCCGACAATCAAACGGTGCGCGTTCCTGCACGACATTGGCAAGGCGCTCACCCACGAGGTCGAGGGCAGTCACGCCATCGTCGGTGCTGATGTCGCCCGCAAGTACGGCGAGAGCGAGGACGTCGTGCACGCCATCGAGGCACATCACAATGAGGTGCCGCCGCAGACCGTCGAGGCGGTGCTCACCCAGGCCTCGGATGCCTGCTCCGGGGGGCGGCCGGGAGCCCGCCGGGAGAGCCTGGAGGCGTACGTGCGGCGGCTGGAGCGGATCGAGGAGATCGCGGGGGACAAGCTCGGCGTGGAGCGGGTCTTCGCGATGCAGGCGGGCCGGGAGGTCCGGGTGATGGTCCGGCCGGACGACGTTGACGACATCAGCGCCTCCGTGCTGGCTCGGGACGTGGCCAAGCAGATCGAGGAGGAGCTGACCTATCCGGGGCAGATCCGGGTCACCGTGGTCCGCGAGTCCCGGGTCACCGAGATCGCCCGCTGACTCGAGTGCACCCGTGCCAGTTTGTGCCTGGGGGCGCCACCGCATGACTGCGGAGGCCGGTTCGCGGAAGCTGTTGTGCGTCCACCGAGCCGGGGGAGCGCGACGCCGGCCCGGGGCGGGGCCGGCCGTCGCGCGGGGGTTCGATCAGTTGCCGCCAGCGCCACCGCCACCGCCAGCGCCACCGCCACCGCCAGCGCCACCGCCACCGCCACCGCCAGCGCCCTCGGCTTGCGAGGTGAGGGCGGCGGGCGGCAACTGCGGGGCTGGCCGGTCGGTGGTGCGCCGGCCGCGGGAGAGCCGGTGCTGGACGGCCTGGGCCAGCTTCGACAGCGAGTAGTTCACGGCGATGAACAGCACGGCGAGCACGGTGTAGACCTGGATCGGGTTGCCCAACACACCGATGATCTGCTTGCCGATGTTGAGCGTCTCCTCATAGCTGATGATGAAACCGAGTGAGGTGTCCTTCAGGACCACCACGAGCTGGCTGATCAGCGCGGGAAGCATGATCCGGAATGCCTGCGGAAGCAGGATCATCCGGGTGGTCTGCAGCGGGGCGAGACCGATCGCGGCGGCGGCCTCGGCCTGCCCGCCGGCGAGGCCCTGCATGCCGGAGCGGAGAATCTCGGCGATCACCACGGAGTTGTAGATGGTGAGGCCGATGACCAGGTACCAGAGAGCGTCGAAGGTGATGCCGAACTCGGGAAACCCACGCGCCACGAAGAAGATCGTGATGACGACGGGGAGACCTCGGAAGACCTCGACGCAGACCCGGGTCACGGCCGACAGCGTGCGGTTCAGCCCGCGCAGCAGGTAGGCCAGGGGGGCGGCGAGCCCAGCGTAGCGGCGTTGGGCCAGGCCCTTGAGCTGGATCCGGAGCACCGCCAGCAGGGTGCCGACCACCAGCGAGGTGACGATGGCCAGCGCCGCCGCGATGAGGGTGTTCCTGATGCCGACGCCGAGCCGTTCCCAGACCGCGGCGAAGTTCTCGTTCCCGGGGTCGATCAACGGACCCCACAGCTCCATCGAGAACTGGCCGGTCTCATCCAGCGGCCGGTAGATCAGGAAGTACGCGCCGACCAGCAGCCCGATGAGGGCGGCGACGCTGCTCACCAGGGTGATTCGACGCTGCCGGGGCCCGGGGACGTCGTAGAGGACGCTGCTCTGCTGGGTCATCGAGCCACCGCCTGTCGTCGTTCGACCCGGTCGAGGAGCGCACCCAGAGGTACAGTCATGATCAGGTATCCGATCGAGATGCCGATGGCGACCGGGATGAAGGGTTCGCCCCCAGCTGAGGTGAGTTGGTCCGCGGTCTGGGACAGATCGCCGACGACACCGAAGAAGCCGACCAGGGCCGAATTCTTGATCATCGCGATGATCACGGACCCGAGTGGAACGGCCGACGCCGTCCACGACTGCGGTAGCACCACGTGCCGCAGATTCTGGATGAAGGTCAGCCCGAGTGACCGGGCCGCCTCCGCTTGGCCGGCGGGCACCGCGTTCACGCCGGAGCGCAGCGCCTCGCAGACGAACGCGGCGGTGTAGAGCACCAGAGCGATCAGCCCGAAGCGGAAGTAGGGCAGGTCGGTGCCGAGCCGGCTGAACACGATGTCGAGCCCGGGGATACGGAGGAAGTCCGCGTTGGAGCCGAGCGCGGGGAGGCCGAAGGCGGCGAAGAACAGGACAATGGTCAGCGGCAGGTTACGGAAGGTGTTGACGTAGGCGGTGCCGAGCGCCCGCAGCGGCGGCACCGGGGAGATCCGCAGCACCGCCACGACGGAGCCCAGGATCAGGGCGCCGATCGCGGCGAGGAAGCAGATCTGGAGGGTGAGCCAGAATCCACCCGCGAAGACGTCGAACTTGTCGATGAGCACACTCACGGTCGGTCTCTCTCCCCACCCTCCAGATCAGCTAGATCTGATCAGTAGCGGTCGATGGTCGGCGGCGTGCCCAGCTCGGCACCGAACGTGCCGGCGGTCTCGTCCCACGCCTGCTGCCAGCTGTCGTCGGCGTACGCCTTCTCCAGGACGTCGTTGATGAAGTCGCGGAACTCGGTGTCGTCCTTCTTCACCCCGATGCCGTAGGGCTCCTTGGTGAAGTTCTCGCCGGCCAGCTTGAAGGCGTCCTCATCGTTCGCGATGTAGCCGAGCAGGATCACGTTGTCCGTGGTGACGGCGTCAACCTGGCCACTCTGGAGTGCGTCCCGGCACTTGTCGTAGGTGTCGAACGGCACCAGCTGGGAGGGAATATCCTTGAGGTACTGCTTGATCTCCTCGATCGGCGTGGAGCCGGTCACCGAGCAGATCTTCTTGGTGCCGTCCTGGAACGACTCCGGACCGGTGATCGAGGTGTCGTCCTTCTTCACCATGATGTTCTGGCCGGCCTCGTAGTACGGCCCGGCGAAGGCGACCCGCTCCTTGCGCTCATCCTTGATCGTGTAGGTAGCGACGATCATGTCGACGCTGCCATCAGCGATCTTGTCCTCGCGGACCTTCGACGGGGTCTCCACCCACTCGATCTTGTCCTCGGGAATGCCCAGCTCCGCAGCGATGATCTTCGCGATCTCGACGTCGAAGCCTTCCGGCTCGCCGGACAGGCCCTTGAGGCCGAAGCCCGGCTGGTCGAACTTGGTGCCGATCGTGATCGCCTGGGCCTCGTTCAGGCGCTCCATGGTGCTGCCGGCGGCGAAGGACTTGTCGCTGCCGGCGTTGCTGGTGTCCTCGTCGGTGTCGTCGTCACCACAGGCGGTCAGGCCGAGTGCCAGTGCGGCAACCGCGGCGAGCACCGCCGCGCGCTTGGTACGCATATCTGTCTCCTTCTTCGACGGGGCGGGCCGGGGGCGGCACGCCCACAACGGACGCCTAGTGCGTGAGGATCTTGGATAGGAAGTCCTTGGCCCGTTCGCTGCGTGGGTTGGCGAAGAACTCCGTCGGGGGTGCGTCCTCGACGAGTTGCCCGTCGGCCATGAAGACCACCCGGTTGGCCGCGTGGCGGGCGAAACCCATCTCGTGGGTGACCACGACCATCGTCATGCCCTCGCGGGCCAGGGAGGTCATCACGTCCAGCACCTCGCCGACCATCTCCGGGTCGAGGGCGCTGGTCGGCTCGTCGAAGAGCATCGCCTTGGGCTGCATCGCCAACGCCCGGGCGATCGCCACCCGCTGCTGCTGACCGCCGGAGAGCTGGGCCGGGAACTTGTCGGCCTGGTTGGCGATGCCGACCCGGTCCAGCAGGGCCAGGCCGCGTTCGCGGGCCACCGCCGGCTTCTCCCGGCGGACCTTGATCGGCCCGAGGGTCACGTTCTCCAGGATGGTCTTGTGCGCGAAGAGGTTGAACGACTGGAACACCATCCCGACCTCGCTGCGCAGCTTGGCCAGTGCGCGGCCCTCGGCCGGCAGCGGCTGGCCGTCGAAGGTGATGCTGCCGGAGGTGATCGGCTCCAGTCGGTTGATGGTGCGGCAGAGCGTCGACTTGCCGGAGCCGGACGGCCCGATCACCACGACGACCTCGCCGCGCCCGACCGACAGCGAGACGTTGTCCAGTACGTGCAGCGGCCCGAACCACTTGTTGACCGATTCCAGCACGATGAGCGGTTCGCTCGTCGTCACGTCGTCCACCGTCCCTGTCGTCACGGGTGGGAGGCCGAATGACCTCCGGTTGGCAAACTCTAGGCGGGGAGATGTGGCGTGGGGCGGCCCAGATGGTCACGGAGCCGTAACACCCTTCCGCGATGAGCTGGGGAGTCCTCTGTTCCGGACCGCGCGGTGGCCTCGTGGGGCTGGATTGACTCCGTGTCGTGCGGTATGGCGCTGCCTTATACCCGATAAAGTGTCATCTTCCGGCTGGCTATCGCATCATCACTCGAGGGAATTTTGCCCGGAATGGTCACAGACCGGTAACTTGCCCCCGGCTGGGGCTAAATGCCCCCCACCATCGTCAGTAAGGCCCGATCCGGGGCCAGTGAGACGATCGCAGCGAGGAGGCGGCATGACCGAGCTGTGGAACTGGAGAATCGACCAGGTACGGCCGACGGAGGTCTGGCCGGCGCTGGCCGAGGCGCTCGGCCGGGTGGTGATGCCGCTGGCCGTCGCCGACCCGGCACGACTGCCGAAATACGCCGTGGTCTGCGACATCTGGCAGGCACCGGGAGAGTTCGCCACCATCGTCGACTGCTACGGCGTGCCGGACACCCTCGCCGAGCTGCCCAGCATCGCGACCCTGGCCCGGCTGCTGGACCGCAACTGCGTGCTGCGCGACGACACCCTCGACGAGACCCGGCACCTGCTGGTGGCCCCGGACGGGACGATCCGCCCGGTGCACTTCGACGTCCGGGAGACCGACGACGGCGAGGTGCTCAGCCACCAACGGCTCTGCACCGCGGCCACCCCGGGCTGTCGCGGCTGGTCCCGGTGCCACCGCTCCCGTTGGGCCCCCGACTCGGTGCTGCCGGCCCTCGCCGCCGCCTGACCCGCGGGAAGCGCGAGGTGCTCCACCGCCGCGCGGATCAGCGACCACAACCCGCTGGTCGCGACAGTGGGGTACGCCGGGTCCACCCTGATCGCCAGTTTCTGCGGGCTCAGCCCGGAAATAGGGCGAAATCGTTAGGCTGAGGTCGTGCAGCTGCCGCGACCTGGAAGCCGTACCTGCCGCTCCCACCCGGGCCGGCGGGGCCGCCCGACGTCACCGACGCCGGTGGCGGAGACCGCGAAGGCGGGTGGTTGACCATGCGGATCGGCGTGCTCATCCTGCCCTCCGCGCCCTGGGACGAGGCCCAGCAGATGTGGCGGAAGGCCGAAGAGCTGGGGCTCGCCCACGCCTGGACGAGCGATCACATCGGCTGGCAGGACATGGTCGGTAAGGAGTGGTATGCGGCGGTGCCGACCATGGCCGCCGCGTCGGTCATCACCCGACAGATCAACCTCGGCACCCTCGTCTCGTCGCCGAACTTTCGACACCCGGTGCCGTACGCCAAGGAGGTCGTCACCCTCCATGAGCTCAGCGGCGGGCGCTTCATCCTGGGTCTCGGTGCCGGCGGGAGTGGAATCGACGCCACCGCCCGCGGTCAGGAGCCGGAATGGACGCCCGTCGAACGTGCCGAGCGGTTCGCCGAGTTCGTGGAGCTGACGGCGGAGCTGCTGGCCAACCCCGTCACCGATGCCGATGGCAAGTACTACCAGGCGCGACAGGCGCCCATCTGGCCGGTGGACTCCTCGCCCGCCCATATCCCGTTGGCGATCGCCGCCAACGGTCCCCGTGGCATGGCCCTGGCCGCACGCCACGGCGACATCTGGGTGACCAACGGCCGGTCGCCGCGCAACGGGGTCGTCCCCCCGGTGGCCCGGCCCGATGACGTCGCGGGACAGATTCGCCAGCTGGCCGACATCTGCGAGAAGGCCGGCCGCGACCCGGCAACCCAGCGCCGGCTGTTGATGTACGTGAACCGGGAGCCGACGGCGCTCGCCTCCCTCGACGTGTTCCGGGAGACCGTTGACACGTACCGCCAGATCGGGATCACGGACCTGGTGGTGCCGTTTCCCGGGCAGGCGCCCTTCGATACCAGCATGGCGGTGCTCGAGCAGGTAGCCGGGGTCCTGTCCGACCTGTGAGGCGGTAGCTCGACTCCGGTCCATCCGGGCGGCCCGGATAGGCTGTCGAGGTCATGACTACCGCAGCGGCGAGCAGCCCCCGCACCTACCAGGTGCGCACCTACGGCTGCCAGATGAACGTGCACGACTCCGAGCGCATCTCCGGCCTCCTCGAGCAGGCCGGCTACCTGCGGGCCGGGGCCGCCGACGACACCCCGGACGTGGTGGTCTTCAACACCTGCGCCGTGCGGGAGAACGCCGACAACCGGCTCTACGGCAACCTCGGTCAGCTGCGCCCTCGTAAGAACCAGCACCCGGAGATGCAGATCGCGGTGGGCGGCTGCCTGGCGCAGAAGGACCGTAGCGAGATCGTCCGCCGGGCGCCCTGGGTGGACGTGGTCTTCGGCACGCACAACATCGGGTCGTTGCCGGTGCTGCTGGAGCGGGCCCGGCACAACGCCGCCGCCGAGGTGGAGATCCTCGAGTCCCTCGAGGTCTTTCCGAGCACCCTGCCGACCCGGCGGGAGTCAACCTACGCCGGTTGGGTGTCGATCTCGGTTGGCTGTAACAACACCTGCACGTTCTGCATCGTGCCGGCGCTGCGCGGCAAGGAGCGGGACCGCCGCCCCGGCGACATCCTCTCCGAGGTACGCGCCCTGGTTGACGAGGGTGTGTTGGAGGTGACCCTGCTCGGGCAGAACGTCAACTCCTACGGCATCGAGTTCGGCGACCGGTACGCGTTCGGCAAGCTGCTGCGCGCCTGCGGCGACATCGACGGTCTGGAGCGGGTGCGGTTCACCAGCCCGCATCCGAAGGACTTCACCGACGACGTGATCGCCGCGATGGCCGAGACACCGAACGTCTGCCCCTCGCTGCACATGCCGCTGCAGTCCGGCTCCGACGACGTGCTGCGGGCCATGCGACGTTCGTACCGGTCGGAGCGGTTCCTGGGCATCATCGAGAAGGTGCGGGCGGCGATGCCGGACGCGGCGATCACCACGGACATCATCGTCGGCTTTCCCGGCGAGACTGAGGCCGACTTCGAACGCACCCTCGACGTGGTCCGCGCGGCCCGGTTCTCCTCGGCCTTCACCTTCCAGTACTCCAAGCGCCCCGGCACCCCCGCCGCGACGATGGCCGACCAGCTGCCGAAGGCGGTGGTGCAGGAGCGCTACGAGCGGCTGATCGACTGCGTCGAGGAGATCACCTGGGCGGAGAACCAGCGGCTGCAGGGGAAGACCGTCGAGGTGCTGGTGGCCGTCGGTGAGGGACGCAAGGACGAGCGCACCGGCCGGCTGTCCGGGCGGGCCCGCGACGGCCGACTGGTGCACTTCGACGCCGGCAGCCGCACCGGGCAGATCCGCCCCGGCGACATCGTGCAGAGCGTGGTCACCTACGCCGCCCCACACCACCTCAACGCCGACGGTGAGCCGCTCGCGCACCGGCGTACCCGGGCCGGCGACGCGGCCGAGGCGGGGCACCGACCGCGTACGGCCGGGGTGTCGCTCGGGCTGCCCACCGTCGGCGCCCCGCCGCCGATGCCCCCCGCGGCCTCGTCGGCCTGCTCCTGCTGACACCGGGGCTGATGCGGCGGGGGTGACCCTCCTGCCGCCCGGAGCTGAACACGCCCGGAGCTGAACAAGCCCGGAGCTGAACACGCCCGGGGCCCCGGTTCACGAGGAACCGGGGCCCCGGTTCACGAGGAACCGGGGCCCCGGGACGGCCTGACTAACGGATCAGCTGGACTGCTCCGCCAGGCTGAGGAACTGACGCTTGGAGCTGAGGGCCTGCTCGGCGTCCCGGACCCGCCGGGCATCACCGGCGGCCTTCGCCCGGGTCAGCCGCTCCTCGGCCTCGGCGACCTGCGCCCGCATCTGCGCGAGCAGGGGGTTGTCCTGCGGAGCGGTGCGCCGCCACGCGGAGTCCATCACCTCGCGAACCTTGTCGTCGACCGCGCGCAGTCGACGCTCCAGGCCCCCCGCCGCCTCCCGGGGCACCCGTCCGGCCTCGTGCCACTGCGCCTGGATCTCCCGGAGTCTCGCCTGCGCACCCTTCGGGTCGCCGTCGACATCCAGCGCCTCGGCCTCCGCCAGGAGCGCCTGCTTACGCTCCAGGTTGGCGCGCTGCTCGTTGTCCCGGGCGGAGAAGACCTCGCTGCGCCGGGTGAAGAACGTGTCCTGTGCGGCCCGGAACTTCTCCCAGAGTCGCTGCTCGGCCTCCTTCGACGCCCGGGGCGCGACGCGCCACTGGCTCATCAGTTCCTTGAGCTGGCCGGCGGTGTGGGCCCACTCGGTCGAGTCCTGGAGCTTCTCGGCCTCGACGACCAGCTCCTCCTTGATCGCCTGCGCCTGCTTCCGCTGCGCGTCCAGCGAGGCGAAGTGGGCGCCCCGGCGGCGGGTGAAGCCATCCCGGGCCGCCGCGAACCGCTTCCACAGCTCACCGTCGGTCTTCCGGTCCACCCCGCGGATCGACTTCCACTCCCCGAGGATCTCCTTGAACCGGTCGCCGGCGGTCTTCCAGCCGGTCGACTCGGCGGCCAGCTTCTCGGCCTCCTCCATCAGTGCGGTCTTGCGGGCCAGGGCCTCGCTCCGGGCGGCGTCGCGGGCGGCCCGAGCCTCGGTGGCTTTCTCCTCCGCGAGGGTGGCGAGCCGGTCCAGCCGGTTGGCGAGGCGGTCGATGTCGCCCACGACGTGCGCCTCGGCCAGCGAGGCGCGCAGCCGGCGGAATGTGCTGAGCGAGTGGCTCGCATCAGCCGCGCCCGAGTTGAGTCTCGCCTCGGCCAGCCCCACCTCGGTGATCAGATCGGCGAACCGGCGAGCGAAGTGCGCCAGCCCCTCCTCCGGTGCACCCGCCTGCCAGGAACCGACCACCCGCTCGCCCTCAGCGGTTTTCACATAGACGGTGCCGTCCGCGTCCACCCGTCCGAAGGCAGTCCAGTCGCTCATGTGCCCATCCTCGTTCTCCCGGCGTCACGGGTGAGTCCCGCGAGCGCCGCCACGGCGCAGCCCAACGTTCTCCACGGCATTGTCACAGGTGTGCCCCCGACTCCGTCGAGCGCCTATCGCCGACCGTGACCATACGGTGTCCTAGCGCCCCGACGGGCCGGGATGGGGCGAGTGTCGGAAACCTCCGTTCGGTCGCACTCGCCAGTAGCCGGAATTCCGGGCTCCGGCCGCGGGAAGGCGCGCGGCGGTGCGTTCGGAGCAGCGGCTACCGTGACCCTCGTGCCCCTGGTCGCCGCCGCCGTCTGCCCGCATCCGCCGTTGCTCGTCCCCGAGGTGGCGGGCGCCACCTCCGCCGAGCTGGACGAGCTGCGCGCCGCCTGTGACGGGGCGGTGGCCCGGCTGCTCGCCGCCGAGCCGGATCGGATTGTGATGATCGGGTGTGGGCCAGCGACCGCGACCTTCGGCGCCGCGGAACACGGCTCGTTCCATCGGTACGGGATCCACCGCCGGGTGCCGCTGTCGCCAGCAGACGCCGGGGACCGCACTGATGCGGCCGCTGCCGGGCCGGCGCGGCTGCCGCTGAGTCTGACGATCGGGGCGTGGCTGCTCGATCGCGCTGGCACGGCGCTGCCCCGTTCCGCGGTGGCGGTCGCGGCCGACGAGCCCGCCGCCCGCTGCGCCGCCCTCGGCGCGGGCCTGCTCAACCCAGGCCCGTCCGAAGCGGACCTGCTCAACCCGGACCTGCTCAACGCGGCTCGGCTCGGCTCGGTGACCGGGAACGCGTCGGGTGGTGATGCGTCCGGCCGGCTCGGGTTGCTCGTCCTGGGCGACGGGTCGGCCTGCCGGGTGGAGTGGTCACCCGGCTACGACGATCCACGCGCCGAGCCGTACGACCGGGCGGTGGCGCGGGCCCTGGCCGGTGCGGACCCGGCTGCCCTCGCTGCGTTGGACGCGGAGCTGTCGGCGGGGCTCAAGGCCACCGGCCGCGCGCCCTGGCAGGTGCTGGCCGGCGCGGTCCGGGCGGCTGGGGACTCCTGGCGTGGTGAGCTGGCCTACGCCGCGGCACCCTACGGGGTGACCTACCTCGTCGCCTCGTGGGCGCCGACGGGAGCGGCCCGGTGCGCGTCGACGGGAGCGGCCCGGTGAGCGTCGCCGACGCGGCCGACGGTGCTCGCCGGGCGGCGGAGGCGGCCGTTGGCGCGGCTGACGGTGCTGACCTGGCAGCGGGCACGGTGCCGGCTGGCGATGCCCCGTCCGCAGCGGGCACGGTGGTGGGCGTGGTCGGTCCGACCGCAGCCGGGAAGTCGGCGTTGAGTATCGCCCTCGCCCACGCGCTCGACGGTGAGGTGGTCAACGCCGACTCGATGCAGCTCTACCGGGGCATGGATATCGGCACCGCCAAACTGACCGTCGGCGAACGTGCCGGGGTGCCGCACCACCTGCTGGACATCTGGCCGGTGACCGAGCCGGCGAGCGTCGCCGAGTACCAGCGGCTCGCCCGCGCGGCGATTGACGACATCGTGGCCCGGGGGCGGGTGCCGCTGCTGGTCGGCGGTTCGGGCCTCTACCTCCGCGCCGTGCTGGAACGCTTCGAGTTCCCTGGCACGGATCCGGTGCTCCGGCAACGGCTGGAGGCGGAGCTGGCGCAGGCCGGCCCGGCTGCCCTGCACGAGCGACTGCGTGCGGTTGACCCCGACGCGGCGGCGAACATCCTGCCCGGCAACGGCCGGCGGATCGTCCGTGCGTTGGAGGTGATCGAGCTGACCGGTGCGCCCTTCGCCGCCGCGCTGCCGGACCCCAGCCCGTACTATCGGTCGGTGCAGGTCGGCGTCGACCTGGACACCACTCAGCTCGACGAGCGGATCGCACTGCGGGTGGACCGGATGTGGGCCGACGGCCTGGTGGCCGAGACCCGGGTGCTGGCCGACCAGGGGTTGGCCGCGGGCCGTACGGCCAGCCGTGCCCTCGGTTATCAGCAGGTCCTGCGGTTCCTGGCCGGAGAGCTGACCGAGTCCGAGGCGTACCAGGAGACGATCCGCGCCACCCGCCGGTTTGTCCGTCGCCAGCGGTCCTGGTTTCGCCGGGACCCGCGAATCACCTGGCTCGACTCGGCCGGAGCCGGGCTGGTGGCAGAGGCGCTGCGAGTGGTCCGGCCCACTGCGCGATGATGGGGTCGTGGAGTTCACCAAGGGGCATGGCACCGGCAACGACTTCGTGATCCTGCCCGATCCCGACGGCACCCTGGAGTTGACCCCGGACCTGGTCGCGGCCCTGTGCGATCGGCGCCAGGGGATCGGTGGGGACGGCGTACTGCGGGTGGTCCGCGCCGCACGGCACCCCGACGGGGCGGCCCTCGCCGGTGCGGCCGAATGGTTCATGGACTACTGGAACTCCGACGGCTCGGTGGCCGAGATGTGTGGCAACGGCGCCCGGGTCTTCCTCCGCTACCTGCTGGAAACCGGGCTGGCGGTGCCGTCGGACGCGGCACTGCCGGTGGCCACCCGCGCCGGTCTCGTGCGGGCGCGGGTGGCGGGGGAGGAACTGGCGGTCGAGATGCGGCGGCCCCGGTTGACCGACTCCTCGTTCGCCGTGCTCGGCGGGCTGGCCCTGCCCGGCACGGCGGTTGATGTCGGCAACCCGCACCTGGTCTGCCCGGTGCCGGCCGGGCTGGAGTTGGCGGCTCTCGACCTGACCCGGGCACCGGAGTTCGACCCGGCGATCTTCCCGGCGGGGGTCAATGTCGAGTTCATCAGCCCCGGGAGCCCGACGGACGGCGTCGATGGCCACGTTCGGATGCGGGTCTACGAGCGGGGTAGCGCGGAGACGCGCTCCTGCGGCACCGGTGCGTGTGCGGTGGCCGCGGTCGTCCTGCGGGACGCGGGCCGGGACACCGGCGTGGTCGCCGTGGACGTGCCCGGTGGTCGGCTGGTGGTGACCCAGACCGCCCAGAGCTGTTGGTTGGCGGGGCCCGCCGTACTGGTGGCGAGCGGTGAGGTGGCGCGCGCGGCGCTGGCCTGATCAGCCGGCGGTGGCCCGGGCTCGTCTGGGGCGGGTGGTTGCGTTGGTGCGCCAGCCACACGGCCGTGCGCGTCGGCCCACAAGATTCCGCTACGGGGTGTTACCTGGTGTGCGGCGTAGCTCCGCGAGTAGTTGCTCCACCCGGTTCCGGATCTCATCGCGGATCGGGCGGATTGCCTCGACGCTCAGGCCGGCCGGGTCGTCGAGATCCCAGTTCTCGTGGCGTCCGCCCGGAGAGTCGGGAAGATCACTGCGGTATCCGATGGTGATGATGACGTCAGCGGCCGCCGCGGTCGCGGGCCGCAGCAGCGTCGGTACCTGACCGGTGATGTCGATGCCGACCTCCCACATGGCCACCGCGGCGGCGGGGTCGACCTGGCGGGCGGGGGCGGAGCCGGCGGAGCGCACCTCGACGCTGTCGCCGCCGAGCTGGCGTAGCCAACCGGCGGCCAGCTGTGAGCCGCCCGCGTCGTGGCGGCAGACGAACAGCACCGAGGGTTTGCCGACTCCGGGGTGCTCCTCGTCGATCTGGTGCGAGCTGGGTGGTGGCTTGACCGGGGATCGACGGCGGTCCACTCGACGGGTCGGTAGCCCCGGGCTTCCCGTCACTGCCGGCTCCGCGGGGACGACAACCTGGTCGGCGGCGGCACCGGCGTCGGGGTAGAGGGCGGTGAGCAGGACGACGCCGACGGCGAGTCCGGCCAGCTGGGCCAGGATGAAACCGGGCACCGAGGTGGGGGCGATGCCGGCGAAGGTGTCGGAGAACGCCCGGCCGATGGTGACCGCGGGATTGGCGAAGGAGGTGGACGAGGTGAACCAGGACGCCGCCCCGATGTAGGCGCCGACGGCGGCCGGGGCGGCCGAGGAACGTCCGGACCGGGCGAGGGCGAAGATCAGTAGGACCAGTCCGGAGGTGGCGACAACCTCACCGACCCAGAGGTGCCAGGCGGCCCGTTCCCGGCCGGCGAAGTCGATCACGGCGAGGTCGAACATCAGGTGCGCCAGCACCGCACCGGCGATCCCGCCGAGGATCTGGGCCCCGCCGTAGGCGCCCAGGGCGCTGGCGGTAAGACCGGTGCCGGAGCGCCGCCCGAGGAACCAGTCGGCGGCGGAGACGACCGGGTTGAAGTGCGCCCCGGAGACCGGTCCGAAGATCAGGATCAGGGTGCCGAGGGTGAAGGCGGTGGTGATCGAGTTTGCCAGCAGCTGCAGGCCGACCTGGTCGGGGGCGAGGGTGGTCGCCACGATTCCGGAGCTGACCACGGCGGTGACCAGCAGGGCGGTGCCGGTGAACTCAGCCAGCAGGCGTCGCCACAGGGCGCTGGTCATCGCTTGGTATCCCACCATCCGCGGTTGCCGAGGACCGGGGAGCTGCGATTACCAGCTGTGGTGCGGCCCAAACCACCCCCCGGGATCACCTGCTCGTCGAGGCGATCCCGGGGGTGGTGGAAGGCGGTGGCCTAGGGGGTGGCGCTCGCGGTGGCGGCGATCTCGGGCAGGTCGGCCGGGCCGGGGTCGGCGGCGGGCGGCGGGGTGGTCGCCGGGTTCTGCGCGGCGGCGCGGACGGCCGCGGCGACGGCCGGGGCCACCCGGGAGTCGAAGACGCTGGGGACGATGACCGTTGGGTTGATCTTTTCCTCGCCGACGACGTCGGCGATGGCCCGGGCCGCGGCGATCGCCATCTCCTCCGTGAAGCCCTCCGCGTGCGCGTCCAGCATCCCCCGGAACACGCCGGGGAAGGCCAACACGTTGTTGATCTGGTTGGGCTGGTCGGAGCGGCCGGTGGCGACCACGGCGGCGTGCTTGCGCGCCTCCCGCGGGTCCACCTCCGGGTCCGGGTTCGCCAGCGCGAACACGATCGCGTCCTTGGCCATGGCGGCGATGTCGTCCCCGGTGAGCAGGTTGGGGGCGCTCACGCCGATGAAGACGTCCGCGTCCCGTACCGCCCCGGCCAGGTCGCCGGAGTAGTTCTCCCGGTTCGTGTGCTCGGCCAGCCACTGCCAGGCCGGGTTCAGCCCGGTCATCCCGCGGTGCAGCGCGCCCTGCCGGTCGTACGCGATGATGTCGCCCACGCCCTGGCGCAGCAGCAGCTTCATGATCGCGGTGCCGGCGGCGCCCGCGCCGGAGACCACCACCCGGACCTGTGCCAGTTCCTTACCGACGACGCGGAGCGCGTTGGTCAGCGCGGCCAGCACACAGATCGCCGTGCCGTGCTGGTCGTCGTGGAAGACCGGAATGTCCAGCGCCGCGCGCAGCTGTGCCTCGATCTCGAAGCAGCGCGGCGCGGCGATGTCCTCCAGGTTGATCCCGCCGTACGCGGGTGCGATCGCCTTGACGATCGACACGATCTCGTCGGTGTCCTGGGTGTCGAGCACCACGGGCCAGGCGTCCACCCCGCCGAAGCGCTTGAACAGCGCCGCCTTGCCCTCCATCACCGGCAGCGACGCCGCCGGCCCCAGGTTGCCCAGGCCGAGTACGGCGGAGCCGTCGCTGACCACCGCCACCGTGTTGCGTTTGATGGTCAGGCGCCGCGCGTCCGCCGGGTTCTCCGCGATGGCCTGGCAGACCCGGGCCACCCCCGGGGTGTACGCCCGGGACAGTTCGTCCCGGGTGCGCAGCGCGACCTTCGGGCTGACTTCGATCTTGCCGCCGAGGTGCAGCAGGAACGTGCGGTCGGAGACCTTACGCACGTCAACCCCGTCGAGCGCGGTGAGCGCGTCAACCACCTGGTCGGCGTGGTTGGCGTCGGCGGTGTCGCAGGTCAGGTCGACGGTGACGTGGGTGTGGTCGGAGTCGACCACGTCGAGCGCGGTGACGATTGCTCCGGCCTCGCCGACCGTGGTGGTCAACCGCCCAATGGAGGAGGCATCCGCGGTTACTGCGATCCGGACCGTGATCGAGAATCCGGCACTCGGCAGTCGGGTGGTGGCCACACAGTTCCTTCCGATGACGCTGAACGACTCGCCCCGCATTTCTACTCGCCCGCGGTATCGGCACCGCATCCGACCCCGTTACCAGCGGGTAGCCCGGGCATATTGCCGATGCGGGTGGCGTTGTCACATGTCAGGATTGCGGGGAGCCGGTCGCAATTTCCCGGCAGCACGGTGGGCAAACAGCCAGCCGACGGTAACCAGACAGGGAGCGCGGTTTGCGAGAGCAGGAGACCTTCCTTCCCGACGAGGGCGACGAGTTCGACGCCACCACCGGTGAGTTCGAGCTGTCGGAGCGGCAGGCGCTGCGGCGGGTACCCGGCCTCTCCACCGAGCTGACCGACATTACCGAGGTCGAGTATCGCCAACTCCGACTGGAGCGGGTCGTCCTGGTCGGGGTGTGGACCGAGGGCTCACAGCAGGACGCCGAGAATTCCCTCGCCGAGCTGGCGGCGCTGGCCGAGACGGCCGGTTCGCAGGTGCTCGAGGGGCTGATCCAACGCCGGCAACGGCCCGACCCGGCCACCTACGTTGGCCGGGGCAAGGTGACTGACCTGGGGGCGGCCGTGCTCGCCAGCGGCGCCGACACGGTGATCTGCGACGGTGAGCTCAGCCCGTCCCAGCTGCGCAACCTGGAGCAGCGCACCAAGGTGAAGGTCGTCGATCGTACCGCCCTGATTCTGGATATCTTCGCCCAGCACGCGAAGAGCCGGGAGGGTAAGGCGCAGGTCGAGTTGGCCCAGCTGGAGTACCTGCTACCCCGGCTGCGGGGCTGGGGTGACACCCTCTCCCGGCAGAGCGGTGGATCAGGCCGCGGCGGTGGCGCTGGCGGCGGCGTGGGTCTGCGTGGCCCGGGTGAGACCAAGTTGGAGACCGACCGCCGGCGGATCCGGCAGCGCATCGCCCGGCTGCGCCGGGAGATCAAGGGCATGCGCACGGTACGCCAGACCAAGCGTGCCCGTCGCTATCGCAACGCGGTCCCGGCGGTGGCCATCGCGGGCTACACGAACGCCGGCAAGTCCAGCCTGCTGAACCAGCTGACCGGGGCCGGGGTGCTGGTGGAGAATGCCCTTTTCGCCACGCTGGACCCGACGATCCGGAAGGCGACCACCGCCGACGGGCGTCACTTCACCTTCTCCGACACGGTGGGCTTCGTCCGGCATCTGCCGCACCAGATCGTCGAGGCGTTTCGCTCCACCCTTGAGGAGGTGGCGGAGGCCGACCTGGTGGTGCATGTCGTCGACGGCACCCACCCGGACCCGGAAGAGCAGGTTCGTGCCGTCCGGGCGGTCCTCGCCGAGGTGGGCGCCGACCGGCTGCCGGAGCTGCTGGTGGTCAACAAGACCGACGCCGCCGGCGAGGAGACCCTGCTCCGGCTCAAGCGGCGCTGGCCGGAGGCGATCTTCGTCTCCGCGCACTCCGGGTCTGGCATCGTCGACCTGCGTGGTGCGGTCGAGGCCCGGCTGCCCCGTCCGGCCGTGGAGGTCCGCGCGGTCCTGCCCTACGAGCGGGGTGACCTGGTGGCCCGGGCGCACCAGCGGGGTGAGGTGCTCAGCACGGTGCACCTGCCCGAGGGCACCCTGCTCCAGGCCCGGGTCGATGCGGCGCTGGCCGCCGAGTTGACGCCCTTCCGGTCGACCGAGGCGGCCGGTTCCGAGCCGGCGACGGAGCCGGCGGCGGCGGGCGTCGGGGCGCGTTCGTAGCTGTTGCGGTTGGGCGGCGGTGGACCGCCGTCATGCGACACTGTGCTGATGCGTCGCTTCCTCACCCTGACCACGGGTGCTCTCAGCCTGCTGGGGGCAGCCGCGGTTGCCATCGGTGTAGTCCTGGTCATGGTGCCGTCGCCGGCCGCGGCCGAGGGGCAGAAGCGGTGCACCGTCACCGACGATCGGCTGCGGGAACTGTCCGGGCTGGTGGCCACCGAGACCGGCTACATCGTCATCAACGACAGCACTGACGTGGAGAGCCACAAGCGGGTCTTCTTTCTGGACGCCGACTGCGAGGTCGCCGGGGACCCGGTCAGCTACTCCGTCAGCGGTCCCCTGGACACCGAGGACCTGGCGTTGGCGCCGGACGGAAAGACCCTCTGGGTCGCCGACACCGGCGACAACGTGACCAGCAGCAACCGTCGGGAGCGGGTCGCGGTGTGGAGCATGCCGGTGAGCGGTGACGAAAGGCTTACGCTGCACCGCCTCGCCTACCCGGACAACGAGCCGCGGGACGCCGAGGCCCTGGTCATCGACGATGACGGCATCCCGATGATCATTACCAAGGTCGCCTCGGGCAAGGCCGAGATCTTCACCGTTGACGGGGAGCTACCCAGCGGTGACACCGAACCGGGGAAGATGAAGAAACTCGGCGAGGTGGAGTTGCCGACGACCGAGACCGAGAACGCGTTCGGGGCGCTCGGGCGCACGGCGATCACCGGGGCCGCCCGTTCCCCGGATGGTGCTCGGGTGGTGCTGCGCACCTATGCGGACGCCTTCGAGTACGACGTCGTCGACGGCGACCTCGTGACGGCGCTGACGACGACGGAACCGCGGGTGACTCCGCTCGCGGATCCGTTCGGTGAGGCGATCACCTACACCCCGGATGGCAAGACCTTTCTGACCGTCTCCGACGGCGGCCAGCTCGACGACGGCGAGCCGATCGACATCTTGTCGTACACGCCGACGGCGAAGCCGGAGTCCGCCCCGCAGACGAACGCTGACGGAGCAGAGGAGTCGATGGCCTCCTGGTTCGACAGCCTCTCCCTGCAGGAGAAGGTGTACCTGGCCGTCGCCGGCGTGGGCCTGATCGGGGTGGGGCTGGTCGGGGCGGGCATGACCGGCGTCGTACGGGCGCGGCGGCGACCGGCCGAGGCGACGGGTGCCGGCGGGTCGGCCGAGGACCGTGGTTCACGCGACGCCGCCGACCGCCCTCGCGGTGCGGTTTACGGCGGCGCGCCGCCCGCCGGGGGCCACGGGGTGCGTCGGGAGCCGGGCCGGGCGGCGGCTCCGGCTGACAAGCGTGAGCATGGCGGTGGTCGTCCGGCGGAGGGGGGCCGTCCCGCCGCTGGTGTCTACGGCCGGCAGCCCGCCGGCGGTGCTGGTGGGTCTCGTCCCGCCGCGGGCGGCGGTCAGGGCGCCGATGGCGGACGTTCGGCCGGCGGGGGTGTGTACGGCGGGGGAGCCGGCGGTGGAGTGCGTGGCGGTGGTCGTGCCCGGCCACCGCGGCGTGACGACGGCGGGCACGGCCGTTACTGAGCCGGCTGTACGGCGGCTACCACGGGTCAGATGCGGCGGAGCACGGTGACGACCCGGCCCATGATGGTGGCGTCGTCGCCGGGGATGGGGTCGAAGGCCGGGTTCTGCGGCATCAGCCAGACGTGTCCGTCCCGCCGCCGGTAGGTCTTCACCGTCGCCTCGCCGTCCAGCATGGCGGCCACGATGTCGCCGGATTCGGCGGTGGGTTGCTGTCGGACGACGACCCAGTCGCCGTCGCAGATCGCCGCGTCCAGCATCGAGTCGCCCTTGACCTGAAGCATGAAGACCTCCCCCTCGCCGACCAACTCGCGGGGGAGGGGGAAGATGTCCTCGATGGCCTGTTCGGCGAGGATGGGACCGCCGGCGGCGATTCGGCCCAGCATCGGCACGTAGGCCGGGGCTGGCCGCTGTGCGATCGCCGCCTCGTCGTCGAGGGCGTCGCTGGGTGGCCGGACGTCAACTGCGCGTGGGCGGTTTGGGTCGCGGCGCAGAAAGCCCTTCTTCTCCAGCTCTTTGAGCTGGTAGGCGACGCTGGACGGGGAGACCAACCCGACCGCCTCACCGATCTCGCGCACGCTTGGCGGGTAGCCGTGCCGCTCGACCCAGGTGCGAATGAACTCCAGGATCCGCCGTTGCCGGGTGGTGAGGTCAACGGTCGCCGGCTCGGGGTAGGCGCTGACGACGGGGGTGACCGGACGCACAGCGGGCGAACCGGTGCGGCCCCGCGCGACACGTCGACGGCGGGTGCTCGCCGGCCCCGCTTCGGTGATCTGCTGCGGGCCCTTCGGCCGGTTGGTCCGGTCCTCGGTCACGTCCGTCCTCCCTGGTCGGCGCTTGGATGCCCCGTCGCTCGTGGGGTTGGCTCACGGCGGAAGCCGTCATGAACCGGTCGTCCCTGACCGTATAGGCGAGATCAGCCTTCTTCAAACATCTGTACGATCTTGATTGGCGTGTCGGGGTGGTTCTCGCCTGGGTCGTACTCCTGTTCTGGTAAATAGTACGACGGGTCGTACTTGTGTGCTAATTGTGGGCCGCAGGGGGCGGTTGTGCTCGGTGCCCGTAGCGATTCGGGGTCGAAGTGGGTTGACATTCTCGGTGGCGCTGGCCCGGTCGGGTGGGTCGTGTGGCGGGGGTGATCCAGGTCGCTTGGTGACGCGCCGGACAGGTCCGCCAACTTGACCTCGGTTCGCCGGCGGCATACGGTCGACCCCTAGATGTAGTAGTCATTGGGCCTTAGTTGCCTATAGGTTGGGTTCGACTACGGACCGCACTTCACCCGCCAGCACGGCGAAGACCGTCGAAATGATGGCTCCGCCGTGGTGAGGCGTGCCCGGGGGTGCGGGCCCGTTCGGGCCCACGGCCGACGAAGGAGGTCGGGCTCCATGCGGTGTCCGTACTGCCGGCACCCCGACTCCCGGGTCGTTGACTCGCGGGAGGCCGACGACGGCCAGCTGATCCGGCGCCGGCGCTCCTGCCCGGAGTGCGGCAAGCGGTTCACCACGGTGGAGGAGGCCGTCCTCGCGGTCGTCAAGCGCAGCGGGGTCACCGAACCCTTCAGCCGTACGAAGATCATCGGCGGGGTGCGTAGGGCGTGCCAGGGCCGTCCGGTTGACGACGACTCCATTGCCCTGCTGGCGCAGAAGGTCGAGGAGACCGTGCGTGCCAAGGGCGCTGCCGAGCTTCCCAGCCACGAGGTCGGGCTGGCCATCCTGGGGCCGCTGCAGGACCTGGACGAGGTGGCCTACCTCCGGTTTGCCAGTGTCTACCGGTCGTTTGAGTCGCTCGCCGACTTCGAGCGGGAGATCGAGACGCTGCGGACCGCGGCGCAGGTCCGCGAGGGAGGCTGAGGCGGTCGGGGCAGCAGGCCGCACCAGAACGTGCCGCGGGTGAGACGCGGCCGGGTTTGACGGTCGGGCCGCGGGTGGGGCCGCGGACCGGTTTGACGGTAGGGCCGCGGGTGAGACGCGGACGGGTTAGACGGTAGGGCCGCGCGTGGGGCGCGGACGAGGGGCGATGAGATGCCGGGGGACGGTGTGACAACGAGCAAGTCACGGAGCAAGGCGGCAGCGGGTCTGAAGGTCGAGCGGGTGTGGACCACCGAGGGGATCCACCCGTATGACGAGGTGACCTGGGAGCGTCGGGACGTCGTGATGACGAACTGGCGGGACGGCTCGATCAACTTCGAGCAGCGCGGCGTGGAGTTCCCACAGGAGTGGAGCGTCAACGCGGCCAACATCGTGACCACCAAGTACTTCCGGGGTGCGGTGGGTACCCCGGAGCGGGAGTGGTCGCTTCGGCAGCTGATCGACCGGGTGGTGGCCACCTACCGCACCGCCGGGGAGGAGTACGGCTACTTCGCCACCCCGGCCGACGCCGAGATTTTCGCCCACGAGCTGACCTGGATGCTGCTGCACCAGGTGTTCAGCTTCAACTCGCCGGTCTGGTTCAACGTCGGCACCTCCTCGCCGCAGCAGGTCAGCGCGTGCTTCATCCTCGCCGTTGACGACTCGATGGACTCCATCCTGGACTGGTACAAGGAGGAGGGGCTGATCTTCAAGGGCGGCTCCGGCTCCGGGGTCAACCTCTCCCGGATCCGCTCCTCGAAGGAGTTGCTCTCCTCCGGCGGCACCGCCTCCGGCCCGGTCAGCTTCATGCGCGGTGCCGACGCGTCCGCTGGCACCATCAAGTCCGGCGGCGCGACCCGGCGGGCGGCCAAGATGGTCATCCTCGACGTCGACCACCCGGACATCGAGGAGTTCGTGGTCACCAAGGCGCGCGAGGAGGACAAGGTCCGCGCGCTGCGCGACGCCGGTTTCGACATGGACCTGGGCGGCGCGGACATCGTCAGCGTGCAGTACCAGAACGCCAACAACTCGGTCCGGGTCAGCGACGAGTTCATGACGGCGGTGCAGGACGGCGGCACCTTCGACCTGCATGGCCGGCTCGACGGCACGGTGATCGACACGATCGACGCGAAGCCGCTGTTCCGGACCATCGCGCAGGCGGCCTGGGAGTGCGCCGACCCCGGTCTCCAGTACGACGACACCATCAACGACTGGCACACCTGCCCGGATACCGGGCGGATCACCGCGTCGAACCCCTGCTCGGAGTACCTGCACCTGGACAACTCCTCGTGCAACCTGGCCTCGCTCAACCTGATGCGGTTCCTCCGCGCCGACGGCGGCTTCGAGGTGGAGAAGTTCGTCCGTTCGGTCGAGCTGGTCATCACCGCGATGGACATCTCGATCTGCTTCGCCGACTTCCCCACCGAGAAGATCGGCGAGACCACCCGGGCGTACCGGCAGCTCGGCATCGGGTACGCCAACCTCGGTGCGCTGCTGATGGCCTCCGGACTGCCGTACGGCTCGGACCAGGGTCGTACGCTGGCCGCGGCGATCACCTCGCTGATGACCGGCACCGCGTACCGGCGCTCCGCCGAGCTGGCCGGCATCGTCGGCGCGTACGACGGCTACGCCCGCAACGCCGAACCGCACAAGCGGGTCATGCGCAAGCACGCCGCCGCGAACGACGAGATCAAGCCCAGCGGTGCCGTCGCCACGGCGGTGCAGCGGGAGGCGACCCGGCAGTGGACGCTCGGCAACAAGGTCGGCGACCGGAACGGCTGGCGTAACTCGCAGGCCAGTGTCCTGGCGCCCACCGGCACCATCGGCCTGATGATGGACTGCGACACCACCGGCGTCGAGCCGGACCTGGCGTTGGTCAAGTTCAAGAAGCTGGTCGGTGGCGGCTCGATGCAGATCGTCAACCAGACCGTGCCGCGCGCCCTGCGCAGCCTCGGCTACCCGGAGGAGCAGGTCGAGGCGATCGTCGAGCACATCGCCGAGCACGGTCACGTGGTGGACGCCCCGGGGCTCAAGCCGGAGCACTACCCGGTCTTCGACTGCGCGATGGGCGAGCGTTCCATCGCCCCGATGGGCCATGTGCGGATGATGGCGGCCGTCCAGCCGTTCATCTCCGGCGCCATCTCCAAGACGGTCAACATGCCGGAGCAGGCCACCGTCGAGGACGTCGAGAAGATCTATTTCGAGGGCTGGCGACTCGGCCTCAAGGCGCTGGCGATCTACCGCGACAACTGCAAGGTCGGCCAGCCGCTCTCGGTGGCGAAGAAGGAGAAGGCCACCGTCCCCGCCCCGGTGCCGGCGGCGCCGGCCGCGGTCGAGAAGGTCGTGGAGAAGGTCATCGAGTACCGGCCGGTGCGCAAGCGGCTGCCGAAGAAGCGCCCGTCGGAGACGATCTCCTTCTCGGTCGGCGGCGCGGAGGGCTACCTCACCTCGTCCTCCTACCCGGATGACGGCCTCGGCGAGGTCTTCCTCAAGATGTCGAAGCAGGGCTCGACCCTGGCCGGCGTGATGGACGCCTTCTCGGTGGCCATCTCCATCGGTCTGCAGCACGGTGTTCCGCTGGAGACGTACGTCAGCAAGTTCACCAACATGCGCTTCGAGCCCGCCGGTATGACCGACGACCCGGACGTGCGGATGGCGGCCTCGGTGATGGACTACATCTTCCGTCGCCTGGCCCTGGACTTCCTGCCGTACGAGCGCCGCGCGGAGCTGGGCATCTTCACCGCCAAGGAGCGGGCTGCCCAGCTCGCGGCCGAGGCGGAGGTGGAGGCGAACACGGCGGACCTCACCGCGATGGCCGCCTCCGCCCCGGTCGAGACCCGGCCGGAGGAGCCGAAGGTCGGCCCGGTCGCCCAGCCGGCCCAGGAACTGGCCGACGTCGCGGCGGCGCAGCCGGCGCCGTCGGTGGGGTCGAGCACCGAGCTGCTGGAAGCGGTGATCGGTAAGGCTGCCGACGCGCCGCTCTGCTTCACCTGCGGTACGAAGATGCGCCCGGCCGGCAGCTGCTACGTCTGCGAGGGCTGCGGCTCCACCAGCGGTTGTAGCTGACGTACGCGGCCGGTAGCGGCCCGAGTCGCCCCCGGGCCGCAGCGCGTGCGGCCCGGGGGCTGGCCGGTGGTCCGGAGGGAGGGGAGCCCGCTCGCGCCCGGCTCCCCTTCCTCCTCTCCCCTGCCGCGCTGGCCCAACCCGGCGACCCGCGGTTACGCTGCGGCGATGACGGTCAGCGAGCAGGCGGAGCAGCTCGTGGCATCGCTGGCGGATCGGCTCGATGCGCTCAGCTTCACCGACCTGACCACCGCCCAGGTCACCGCCCGGCTGATCGACGAGGTGGCCGGCTGGGCGGGGAACCAGGGCTGGCGGGTCTACCGACGGGCACCAAGTGTCTTGCCGTTGCCACCGCCGATGTCCGCGCGGCAGTCGGTGCTCGACGTGGCCTGCGCCCGGCCGGACGGGCCGCCGATCGTCGTCGAGGTCGACCATGGCACCCGCCGTCGCACCTGGGCGAAGCTGCTCGCCGAGGCGGATGCGGGGCGCATCCCGCTCTGGGTGCGCTGGGGGTCCGGCCGGCTCGTCGCACCGCCGCCGCCGATCCTCATGGTGACCTGTGCGGTGACCGGGCGCGCTGCCCCAACCGGCAGCGGCCGGACGCACAGCCGTTCGCCTCGGGACAGCAAGCCGCCGCCCGCGCACTCCGTGGTGCGGGCCGGGGAGGTGGTCGCCCTCGAACTGCCGCTGGCCCCTCCGGAGACACCCGCCGCCCGCGGATGACGGTGCGGCGGTGGCGCCCCGGGGCACGCCGCCCGGCGTCCGCCGTGGCGCCCCAGACAGTCCACTGTAATGCGACTATGTGGGCATGACGGCAGCCGATACCTATCGCACCTTCGCCACCCGGGAAGCGTGTGGCGTGTCACCGGCGTACGAGCGGTTGGCCCTGGCGGTGTCCGGTGCCGCCGAACTACTCGCGTTGATCGAGCGGCTTCCGCCGGCCAAGCGGCAACCGAATCTGCTCTTCGGCGTGGTTCGGCTGCTCGGTGGCCCGGTCGAGGACCCGGCGGCCTTCCACGCCTACGTCCTGGCGCACTGGCCGGTGATCGAGGTGGAGATCCAGCGTAGGGCGACCCAGACGAACGAGGCGGGGCGGTGCGCCGTCCTGCTGCCGCTGCTCGCCGCGCTACCCCAACCACTCGCACTGTTGGAGGTCGGCGCGTCGGCGGGGCTCTGCCTCTACCCCGACCGGTACGCGTACCGCTACGACCGTCAGCTCCTGGGTGACGGCCGCCCGGTCCTCGACTGCACGCTCACCGGCACCCTGCCGCCGAGCCGAGTACCCACCGTGGTGTGGCGGGCCGGGCTGGACCTCAATCCGCTGGACGTGACCGACGCGGACGATCTCGCCTGGCTGGACGCTCTCATCTGGCCGGAGCATGCCCACCGGCGGGCGCGGCTGCGGGCGGCGGCGAACCTGGTCGCGGCCGATCCACCGCTGCTCGTCCGCGGCGACCTGGTGGATGATCTGCCGGCGGTGGCCGCACTGGCCCCACCTGAGGCGACCCTGGTGGTGTTCCACACCACCGTCCTGTACCAGGTGCCGCAGCGCCGCCGCACCGCCTTCGTCGATCTGGTTCGTGGGCTGCCCGGCGCCTGGATCGCCGCGGAGTCTCCGCGAACGCTGTCCTACGACGGACTGCCTGACCCACCCGGTGCTGGCTTCAACAACGTGCTCGCGCTCGACGGCAAGCCACTGGCCTGGGCCCAGGCGCACGGGCAGGCCGCAGCCTGGTTCGGTTAGCCACCCGGCCCGCGCGGGGTCCCGACCGCCAGGTCCTACACTGCCCGGCGTGGGTGGGGAGCGAAAACCGTTGGCGAACCGGCCGTTGACCGAGCCGCACCCGTCCCGGTTGCCGCCCGAGGACCCGCAACGTGAGCGGATCTGCGCCGCCCACGCCGCTGCCCTGGCGGCCGGTGCGGCGGGCTACCCCGACCCGGCCACCGGTCTGTTCGTGCTCACCGCCGGCTTTCTCGCCCGCCGTGGCACCTGCTGCGGTCGCGGCTGCCGCCACTGCCCGTACCTCGACTGAACCCTCAGCCGGGTCGGTGCGGCGCGTGGCTGCCGAAGTCGCGTCAGCCGGCGGCGACGAAGAGGCGTCAGCCGGCGGCGACGAAGACCCGGGAGGCCACCTCGCGGGGAAGGCGGACGCGGTCGCCGTAGCGGTCGATCGACACGCCGTCCCGCTCCTGGGCGACCGTCACCGTGGCGCCTGGGTCAACCCCGGCGGCGTGCAACTGGCGCAACACGTCCGAGTTGCTCTGTAGGCTCTCGCAGATCCGCCGGACCACGACCGTGCCGGATAGGCCGGGGAACGCCAGGTTGCGCTCCCCCTCGGCGGGCTCCGCGGCGGAGGGGCCCGCCGAGCCCAGCGCCTCCAGCCCGGGGATCGGGTTGCCGTACGGCGATCGGGTCGGGCGGTTGAGTAGGTCGTAGACCCGCTGCTCAACGGCGTCGCTCATGACGTGCTCCCACCGGCAGGCCTCCTCGTGGGCCTCCTCGTAGGGCATGCCGATCACGTTGACCAGCAGGAGCTCGGCCAGCCGGTGCTTGCGCATCACGGAAACCGCCGCGTCCCGGCCGGTGTCGGTGAGCGTGAGGTGGCGGTCGCCCTCGACGGTGAGCAGACCGTCCCGCTCCATCCGGGCAACGGTCTGGCTGACCGTGGGACCGCTCTGGCGCAGCCGCTCGGCGATGCGGGCACGCAGCGGCGGCACACCCTCCTCCTCGAGCTCGAGGATGGTCCGTAGGTACATCTCGGTCGTGTCGACCAGTGAGTGCGCGATGATCTCAATCACCCGTTTACGAGAAACAAATCGGATGGCAAGTGTCTCACGCACGACCCCCACTCATCCACGTGACCCGCTGCCGCAGGTTGTGGTTGACCATGGCGGTCACCGACTACGTCTGGGGTTTCGCGGTCAGTAGGCCTTCGGATTCGGCGTGAGACACGTCGATGCTACCTGCGCCGACGGCGCCGGTCGCTGAGGCCGGACCCGTCGGCGTGAGCTGGGCGACAGAGAGTCACGTTGGGGATTCCCGCCGCTGCGGCGCCGGAGGTGAAGCTGCCGTGGCCACTGACGGCAACGAAGGCCCGGCAGGCGGCCACCACATCCACCCGCCGATTCTACGTGAGCGGATGGTGTTGACTGGGCGTCATGTCCGGTACCGAGAACCTGCTGGTCGAGGCCGACCAGCTCGCCGCCGAGATGCACGGTGACGACCCGCCGACCCTGCTCGACGTCCGCTGGCGCCTGACCGGCCCGCCCGGGCGCGACGACTACGCCGCCGGGCACCTGCCCGGTGCGGTCTTCGTCGACCTGGACACCGAACTCTGCGGCCCACCCGGCGCTGCCGGCCGGCATCCGTTGCCCGACCCCGCCGCGCTCCAGGCCGTGCTGCGGGCCGCCGGGGTCCGGGCCGGGCACCCGGTCGTGGTCTACGACGGTGGGGACGGCATGTCCGCTGCCCGCGCCTGGTGGACGCTGCGCTGGGCCGGCCACCGGCCGGTACGCCTGCTGCACGGCGGCCATCCCACCTGGGTGGCGGCGGGGCTGCCCACCTCCACCGAGGTGCCCACCCCGCGCTCCGGCGACGTTGCGGTGCGCCCTGGTGCCCTGCCGGTGCTGGTCGCGGCCGAGGCTGCCCGGCTGGCCGCGGCCGAGGCGGGGACCCTGGTTGACGTTCGCGCCGCACCGCGCTATCGGGGGGAGACCGAGCCGGTCGATCCGGTTGCCGGGCATGTGCCGGGTGCGGTCAACCTGCCGGCACCGGAGTACGTGACCGAGGGCCGCTTCCCCGCGGTCGACGTGCTGCGGGAGCGGTTCGCCGGCATCGGGGTGTCCGCCGCCGAGCCGGTCGGAGTCTACTGTGGTTCCGGCGTGACCGCGGCGCAGGCCGTTCTCGCCCTGCACCTGGCCGGTCGCCCGGACGTCGCCCTCTACGTCGGGTCCTGGAGTAACTGGGTCGCCGACCCGTCTCGCCCCGTCGCGGTCGGGCAGGAACCCGGGACCAACCCGGCCTGATCCGGGGTTTCCAAGGGCCGGCGCGGCGACCCAGGCCGCGGTTGGCCGCTCACTTTTCCGGCTACTGGCTGCCCACGCCGCGACACCGGCGGCGTGGGCAGCGCGTGCGACGGGCCGGCGGAGTCCTCGTGCGACGATAGGCCCCATGTCGGACGACACAGTGGTGGTGTGGGACGAGGCACTGCTCTCCTACGACCTCGGCGACCACCCCCTCGACCCGGTACGGGTCGAACTGACCGTCGCCCTCGCCCGAGAGCTGGGTGTGCTCGGGCGTCCCGGGGTGCGGCTGGTCGAGCCGAAGCCCGCCGACGACGAGCTGCTGACCCGGGTGCACGACCCGGCCTACCTGGAAGCCGTGCGAGCTGCCCCGCAGGATCCGCTCGGCACCGGGTTCGGGCTGGGTACCCCGGACAATCCGGTCTTCGCGCAGATGCACGAGGCCAGCGCGTTGGTCACCGGGGCCACCGTCGCGGCAGCCGAGGCGGTCTGGCGGGGCACGGCACGTCGGGCGGTCAACGTGGCGGGCGGGCTGCACCACGCGATGCCCGACCGGGCCGCCGGCTTCTGCGTCTACAACGATCCCGCCGTGGCCATCGCCCACCTGCTCGAACTGGGCGCGCGAAGGGTCGCTTACGTCGATGTGGACGTGCACCACGGCGACGGGGTGCAACAGGTCTTCTGGGACGACCCCCGGGTGCTCACGGTGAGCCTGCACGAGACGCCGCTCGCGCTCTTCCCCGGCACCGGGTTTCCCGACGAGACCGGCGGTGCGCCGGCCCAGGGAACCGCGGTCAACGTGCCGCTGCCACCGGGGGTGGAGGACGCCGGCTGGCAGCGGGCGTTCCACGCGATCGTGCCGTCGGTGCTGCGCGCGTTCCAACCGGAGATCCTGGTCACCCAGTGTGGCGCGGACGCGCACCGGCTCGACCCCCTGGCTGACCTGCGCCTGTCGGTGGACGGGCAGCGTGCCACCTACCTCGCTTTGCGGGCGCTCGCCGACGAGCTCTGCGCGGGCCGCTGGGTCGCCACCGGCGGCGGGGGGTACGCGTTGGTCGAGGTCGTGCCCCGGGCCTGGACCCACCTGCTCGCGGTGGCCACCGGTGAACCGCTCGCGCCGGCCACGCTCTGTCCGCCCGCCTGGCGTGAGCTCGCGCAGGTCCGCCGTCCGGGGCAGGAGGTGCCGTTGCGGATGACCGACGACGTCAACCCGTCGTACGAGTCGTGGCAGCCCTCCGGGGAGCCGAACTCGGTGGACCGGGCCATCGTGGCCGCCCGCAAGGCGGTGTTCCCGCTGCTCGGGCTCGACCCGTACGACCCGCGCGACTAGGGCCCGTGTCGAGTCACCCGCCGGTCGCGCTGGCCTTCGACGACCCCGGACCGAACGCGGCCGGGAGGAAGGACGCTCGTGTGACCACAGGTGAACAGCCAGTGGACGTGTTGCTCAGCGACGGCACCACCGTCCAGTTGCGGCCGATCCGGCCAGCGGACGCACCGGGCATCGTCGCCATGCACTCGCGGTTCTCCGAGCGCACCCGCTATCTGCGCTACTTCTCGCCGTACCCCCGGATTCCCGAGCGCGACCTGCGGCGGTTCGTCAACGTCGACCACCAGGACCGGGAGGCGTTCGTCGTGCTGGCCAGCGACCAGATCGTCGCGGTCGGCCGGTACGAGCGGCTGGGTCCGGCCGCCACCGAAGCCGAGGTCGCCTTCGTGGTCGAAGACGCATACCAGGGCCGGGGCATCGGATCGGTGCTGTTGGAGCACCTCGCCGACGCGGCCCGGCGGGTCGGCATCCCGACCTTCGTGGCGGAGGTGCTGCCGGCCAACAACGCGATGCTCCGGGTCTTCGCCGACTTCGGCTATCAGGTGCGGCGTCAGTTCGCCGATGGTGTCGTGCACCTGAGCTTCCCGATCGCGCCGACCGAGGCGACCCTTGAGGTGCAGCGGGGCCGCGAGCACCGCACCGAGGCCCGGTCGGTCGCCCGGCTGCTCGCGCCCCGGGGAATTGCCTGCTACGGGGCCAGCGCCACCGGGCAGGGGGTCGGGGCGGCGGTCCTCGGGCACCTGCGCGACTACGGGTTCACCGGTGCGGTGGTGCCGGTGCATCCGAGCGCGCGGATGGTGGCCGGGCTGCCCGCGTACCCGTCGGCCGTCGAGGCGGGCCGGCCGATCGACCTGGCGGTGGTGGCGGTGCCGCCGGCGGCGGTGGAGACGGTCGTCGCCGATGCGGCCGCCGCTGGAGCGCACGGCCTGGTCGTGATCAGCGCGGGTTTCGCCGAGGCCGGTGCGGACGGCGCGGTCGCCCAGCGCCGGCTGGTTCGGGCGGCGCACGCGGCGGGCATGCGGATCATCGGCCCGAATTGCTTGGGGATGGCGAACACCAGCACCGAGGTACGCCTGAACGCCACGCTGGCCCCGCGGTTGCCGGTCCCCGGTCGGGTCGGTCTGTTCAGCCAGTCCGGTGCGTTCGGGGTGGCGCTGCTGGCCGAGGTGGAGCGGCGGGGACTGGGGCTGTCCAGCTTCGTGTCGGCCGGGAACCGGGCCGACGTCTCCGGTAACGACCTGTTGCAGTACTGGCAGGACGACCCGAACACCGATGTGATTCTGCTGTATCTGGAGACCTTCGGTAATCCCCGCAAGTTCGCCCGACTGGCTCGGGGCATCGGGCGGGAGAAGCCGATCGTCGCGCTGGCGCCGTCGGCCCACGCATCCGGTCCTGGCGCGTCGGCGGGTTCGGATGAGGTAGTGGCCGGTTTGGGCGCAGCGGGTCCCGGTGCGGTCGGCCCCGCGGCGACGGGTCCGGACGACGCCGCGGTCAGCGCTCTCTTCGCCCAGTCCGGGGTGATTCGGGTGAGCACCGTAGCCGAACTGCTCGATGTCGGCGTGCTGCTGGCCAACCAGCCGCTGCCTGCCGGCGACCGGGTGGGGATCGTCGGTAACTCCTCGGCGTTGACCGGGTTAGCCGCCTCCGCCGCCACCGCGGTGGGGCTCGCCGTCGCCGACGGCTACCCCCGCGATGTCGAGCCGGACGCCGGGGCGGCCGACTTCACCACCGCCCTCGACGCCGCCGTGGCCGACGACGGGGTGGACGCGCTGGTGGCGGTCTTCGCCCCGCCGCTGCCGGGTCAGCTGTCCGACGCCGAGACCGACTTCACCGCGGCGCTGCCCACGGTGCTTGCCGGCGGTAAGCCCACCGTGGCGACGTTCCTGGCCGGACGCGTCCCCGGCGGGGTGCCCGCGTACCCGAGCGTGGAGGAGGCGGTGCGTGCCCTGGGGCAGGTGACGGCGTACGCCGGGTGGCTGCGTCGCCCCACCGGCACACACCCGGAACTGTTGGACGTGGACCGGGACGCGGCCCAGGCGGCACTGCGGCCGGAGGCGCTCGACCCGGCCGGGCTGCTCGCCGCGTACGGGATCAACGTGGTCGAGTCGGTGCTGGTGGCGTCGGAGCAGGAGGCCGTCGCGGCGGCGCGAAAGCTGGGCTACCCGGTGGCGATAAAGGCCGCCGCCCCCGGTCTGCGGCACCGGCTGGACCTTGGCGCGGTCCGCCTTGACCTGCCCGACAAGGCGCGGGTACGACGCGCGTACGCCAAGATGGCGGCGGAGTTCGGGGCGGATGTCCTGGTCCAGCCGATGGTTCCGCCCGGCGTGGCCTGCGTGGTGGAGCTGGTGGAGGACCCGGCGTTCGGGCCGGTGGTGGGCTTCGGCGTGGGGGGTGTCGCCACCGAGTTGCTCGGCGACCGGGCCTGGCGGGCGGTGCCGCTGACCGACCGCGACGCCGCGGAGCTGGTGGACGAGCCCCGCGCGGCTCCACTGCTGCGCGGTCATCGTGGGGCGGCGCCGGTGGACCGGAAGGCCCTGGCCGAGTTGCTGCTGCGGGTCGGGCGGCTCGCTGACGAGCAGCCGCGGGCCCGCACCCTGACGCTGAACCCGGTGCTGGCCCGGCCGGACGGCCTGTCGGTGCTGCACGCCACCGTACGGCTCGGTTCCGCTACCGCCCGCCCCGACACCGGCCCCCGCCGGCTGTGACGCGCCTCCGTGCGGCTTGGCCTTGAGCAGCCGGGGCAGAACCTCGACGTGCGGGTCAGCAGGCGTACGCCTCCAGGCGCTGTGCCCGCTCCGGGGCGCGCAGCTTGTGCAGGGTCCCCTTCTCGATCTGGCGGATCCGCTCGCGGGAGAGGCCGAATTCCCGACCGACCTCGTCCAGGGTGCGCTGCCGTCCGTCGTCCAGCCCGAACCGGAGCCGGATCACCGCCTGCTCCCGCTGGGAGAGGGTGGCGAGCACACCGCGCATCTCCTGGCGCAACTGGCCACAGCTGACGGTGCCGGCGGCCCCGGCCGTCGGGTCGACCGCGGCGACGAAGTCGCCGAGCGGGCTCTCGCCGTCGTCGCCGACCGTCTGGTCCAGGCTCACCGGCTCCCGGTCGTAGGAGATCAGCTCGATCACCTCGATCTCCGGGATGTCCAACGCCCGCGCCACCTCCGCGACCGCGGGCTCGCGGCCCAACGCGACCGACAGCTCGCGCCGGGTCCGTACCATGCGGTTGACCTGCTCGACCATGTGTACCGGGATGCGGATGGTGCGGGCCTGGTCGGCCATGGCGCGGGTGATGGCCTGGCGGATCCACCAGGTGGCGTAGGTGGAGAACTTGTAGCCCTTGGTGTAGTCGAACTTCTCGACGGCGCGGATCAGGCCGAGGTTGCCCTCCTGGATCAGGTCGAGGAAAGCCATCCCACGGCCGGTGTAGCGCTTGGCGATGCTGACAACCAGGCGGAGGTTCGCCTCCAGCAGATGGTCCTTCGCCGCGCGCCCCTCGGCGGCGACGAGCTCCAGGTCGGCGCGGAGTGCGACGGAGACCGGTGTGCAGGTGGCCAGCTTGGTGGCGGCGAAGAGCCCGGCCTCGATCCGGCGGGACAGTTCGACCTCCTGGGCGGCGGTCAGCAGTTTCGTCCGGCCGATGCCTTGGAGGTAGGCCCGGACCAGATCGGTGGAGACACCGCGCTCGTCAGTGGCATCCAGATCGGTGAGGGTGTCGGCGCCACTGGCGGGGCGCATCCCGTGATCCATCATCTGCAGAGCCATCTTTCGTCTCTCCCCGTATCCACGTCGGTGCCGTGAGCCGGCGTGGTTCCGCCGGTTGACAGTCAGCTTGGTGCGTGGGGCGTGAAACGGGAGTGAGGCGCGATCCCCGACGGGACCGGATCCGGAGTGCTCGTGGTCACACCCAGCCTTGTCGGGCCGCGTACCAACCGAGCTGCATCCGGGACGCCGCCCCGGCCAGGTCCATCAGGTGGCGCAGCCGCCGTTGCAGGGTGCGCAGCGACAGGCCGAGCTGACTGGCCACGACCGCGTCGGTGAGCCCGGCCAGAAGCAGGGTCAGGATCTGGCGGTCCAGGTCCGTCGGGGTGTCGGCGCCGCCGTCCTCGCTCAACGTGGTCGCCGCCGACAGGGTCAGCGGGTGGGCGTCTCGCCACACGGCCTCGAACAGCGCGTCCATCGCGGCCAGCAGTCCGGTGCGATGCAGCAGCACCGCACCGGGCTCGCCCTCGGTGGTGGCCGTCAACGGGACCAGCGCCAGCGCGGCGTCAGCGATGATCAACTTGATCGGTAGTGCCTTCGTCACCCGGATCTGTACACCGTCGCGGAGGGACTCCAGGGCTTCCGCGACCACGCCGGGCTCTGCCAGCGCCGGGCGGTCGATCACCACCCGGAACCGTACGCCCTGTCGTGCTGCCACCGACTCCACGGTGTTGGCGCCCGGTGGTACCGCGACGAAGGGAGGGGTGACGAAGCTGCGAACCTCCCGCCGGGCGGCGTGTTGCACCTGGGCGAACCGGTGACGGATGGCGTCAACCCCGGTGATCACCTCGATCAATTCGCCGAGGGAGCGTTCCGCGCTCGCCCCACGGTACTCCTCGGCGAGCGTGACGAGAGCCAACTCCGCGGCGCGCAGCGCGGACTGCTGCTCGCCGATCAGCGCCCCGAGCGCGACCGCGGGCGGTGCCACCGAGAACGTCTCCTCCGATGCCTGCTTGGTCAGGCCGCGGTCGGTGAGGCGGGACAGCGCCGCCGCCACGCCCGAGACGGGCATCCGCAGGGCGTTGGCCAGCTCGACCGGCCCGGCCTGACCCTGCCGGACCAGCAGGCGGTAGATCGCCTCGTCGTCGGGGCTGAATCCCAACACGCCCAGCATGAGTGGCTTCCTCCCTCGGCCCGCTGCGGCATGGCGGGCATGGGGCCACCCGGATGCACCTGGAACGGTCGTCCGCGCTGGGTAGGGCCCCGGCGGGGTCCCCGGACGATACCGGTCCGGGGGCCCCACCGGCCACTTCATCGCAAGCCGTAGGCGCGGATGAGTTCCTGCCGGATGGCGAAGCCGGCGTCGGTTTCGGCGGCGGCGCGGACGGAGATGAAGCCGTCGGGTTGCTTCGGCAACTTCAGCTTTCCGGTGTGGCGGCCGCCGTCACCCTGGTTGAGGGTGACGGGTTGCCAGGTGGTGCCGTCGTCGTAGGAGACCTCGAGCTCCACCGCGGTGATGGTGCCGGTACCGGTAGTGCCGGGTCGAGGTCCGGCGATGATGCTGATTTCTTGCTGGGTGCCGGCCTTGACGTCGCCGCGGAGGTCGGTGTCCAGCTCGTAGTCGAGTTGCAGCAGCGGGATGGGGACCGGGTCGGTGGGGGGAGCCGAGTTGGTGCTGGAGATGAAGTCCCACTCGGTGTGGGTGCGGGTGGAGAGTCGCCACTCGTCGGCCGGGCGGGACGCGTCCACCACCAGCCGGTAGGGCAGCGTGCCGCCCGGCACCCTCCGCAAACTCAGGGAGGCGTAGCGGGCGTCCTCGTACAGAAGGGTGTCGCCCTGGTAGAGCTTCAGATGCGTTCCCGTCGCGCCGAACGGGTAGAAACCGCCGTGCTCAAGCACGGAGCCCGACGGGCTCCACGTCTGCACCTCGAAGGAGACGGTGTCACCGGCGCGATTGTTCTGCGGACTACCGTCGGTCCGACTGAAGGCGGGTCGGACGGCGGGTGCGAACCAGTCCAGGCTGGTGGTCGTGCCCTTGTCATACGAGTTGCGGTGGGAAGCGTCGGTCCACAAGCGTTGCTTGTGGGTCTCGTGCCACTCGATCCCTGGGGTGACCCACTCCGTGCGGGTACCGGGGTACCACTCCGGCTCGGGGTACCCGAAAGAGACGGCGAAGGTCAGGTCATAGCGGTAGCCGTAACCTTCGGTGTCCTGGACGGCGTGGTAGCGGTTGTCGATTTGGGCCAGGTCGTGGTGGCTGGGGTGGTAGGTGAGGGGTTGGTCCGGCACCTGTTCCCGCCAGACCTGGGCCAGGTCGTAGGTGCTGTCGGGGTATTTCTCCTGGTTGACCTTCAGCGGCGGCATGCCGTGTTTGGCGAGTTTGATCAGAAGGTTTCCGATGTCGCGGTGGAGGCTGGCGACGGGAATGGGCGCTTTAACGGGGACAGGTGATTCGCCGACCCATTCGTAGAGGATTCCGGGGTTGTCGTTGACGATCAGGAGTAGTTCGGCTCCGGCGGCTGCCGCGGCGGCGGCTTGGTCGGCGGGGCTGATGTCGTCGTTGCGGGTGACGACGGCGATTTTGCCGTCGGCGTCGAGGTCGGTGTAGTCCTCGGGGGTGCCGTTGCCGGCGTGGATGGGGTGGAGCCACTGTTTGCCGGTGGTGATGGTGCTGCCGGGTTGGACTGCGGCGTCGATGGGGAGCAGGCCGAGGGCGCGCAGGCTCAGGACCGGCTCAGCCTTGCGCCACCGCACACCCATGTCGAAAGAGCTTTGGCTGCCCTTCTCGGTCGGCAGGACGTACAGGTCGTCGTACCGAGGCGGGACCTCGTAGCCGTAGTGGAAGGTTCTGTATTCGGGGTGTTCGACAGTGAAGTTGAGTTTGCGCTGTCGGTCTTCCGTGACGTGTGGTGTCGTGGTGTCGAGGAGTCGGGCCTGGCTGGCGTCCAGGGTTACCTCGGTTGGTCCGTCGAGCACCGTCTCGGGGGCGACCAGCAGGGCTAGGCCCAGCGAGTCACTCCGCTCTCCGGCGACCTCCAGATTGGTGTAAATGGTGTAGAACCCCGGCGGAAGACGTAGCGTTCTTTCGCCGTCCACATCGGTGTATCCGGGGAATGGATAGTCTGTTGTCTTCACATAAACGCGTGCGCTGGTGGGTTCGCCGTCGCGGTCGCGCAGTTTGATGGTGAGGTCGTAGCGTTCGTCTTCTTTGATGAGGCCGAGGGCGGTGCGGGTGATTGTTTCGCCGGTGGTGGGGTTGGTGCCGATGAGGTAGCCGGTGTGTTGGCCGATGTCGGCTACCTGTGGGTCGCCGGTGACGGGGACGTCGATCTGGCCTTCGGCGGGCACGGTGATGGTGGTTGTGTCGAGGGTGAACGCGTCGTTGCCGGTGGCAGTCAGGTCCAGGGTGACGGGGGTGGTGCTGGTGTTGGTGAAGGTGACTGGTTCGGTGACGGGGGTGTCGGTGGGTTGGTGTGGCCAGTCGAAGTAGCCGAAGTAGGTGGAGCCGGTGGCTCGTACGGTGGTGTTGATTGCGGCTGCCACGTCGAGTCGGCCGGTGCCGACCTGGTATGCGGTGTAGCTGTCGGCTAGACCCTCGGTGCTGCTCATGAGGGCGGTTTTGAGTTGTTGGCCGGTCCAGGTGGGGTGTTGTTGGGCGAGGACGGCGGCTGCTCCGGCGACGTGTGGGGCGGCCATGGAGGTGCCGCTCTTGTCTACGTACATGCCGTCGCCGGGGCTGTGTTGGGAGCGGGCGGCGTTGATGGCGACGCCGGGGGCGGTGAGGTCGGGCTTGAGCGCCCCGGTGCCGGCCAGTGGTCCGACGCTGGAGAACCCGGCGAGTTGGTCCTGTTTGTCGACGGCGCCGACGGTGAGGGCGCTGGCTGCCGTGCCGGGCGAGCCGATGGTCGCTCCGCTGTTGCCGGCGGCGATGACGAAGAGGGTGTCGTGCTGTTCGGAGAGGGTGTCCACGGCGAGGGTCATCGGGTCGAGTCCGTCGACTGGGCCCCCGCCGAGGCTCATGTTGATGATGTCGGCGCCGGATTCGGCGGCCCACTGCATGCCGGCGATGATCCAGGAGTCCTGACCGATGCCCCCATTGTTGAGGACTTTGCCGATGAGCAGGTCGGCTTCGGGGGCGACGCCGGTGTTGTCGCCGTTGGAGGCGGCGCCGGTGCCGGCGACGGTGGAGGCGACGTGGGTGCCGTGTCCGTGTAGGTCGGTGGCGTCCTCGTCGGGGACGAAGCTGACCCCGTCCTGGATCTGATCAGTCAGGTCGGGGTGGGTGGGGTCGATGCCGGTGTCGAGGACGGCGACGGTGACGCCGTCGCCGTCGTAGCCGGCGTCCCAGGCTTCGGGGGCGCCGATCTGGGGGACGCTGTCGGCGAGGGTGGCGGCTACCTGGCCGTCGAGCCAGAGCTTGGTAACGCCGGTGCTTTCGTGGTTCGCCTCGGTGGTGAGGGTGGTCCAGAGGGTGCGGGTGTCTTCCTTGTCGGTGGTGAGGGCGTGGCCGTTGATGGCGGGTAGATCGTGGACGATTTTCGTGCCGTGGACGGCGGTGGTGGTGCGGGCCGACGCTTCGGGGTAGGTGGCGATCAGCGGCAGTTCGCTCGTGTCAGCGTCGCCGTAGCCCATCTCGATGAGGTCGGTGACGTTGAACAGTCGTTGGTCGAGTCGGTCGTCGGCGAGTAGGGGTTCGGCTTCGTCGGGGATGACGTGGAGGTCGTCGCCGTGTTGTTGGACGGTGAAGCCGCCGGTGGCGTCGTCGGGCTGGTCGACTTCGGTGATGGTGTTGCCGTCGGCGAGGGTGCGGACGGTGACGACGTCGCCGGTGACCAGGGTGACGGTATGTGCGCCGGCGGTTGTGCCGGTGGCGGGTGTGGTTGTCGGGGGTGGGCCGGCGGTCGCGGCGGCGGGATTGACCGCGGCGGCGGAGGCCGCGATCATCCCGGCTGCCACGACGGCGGCGGTCAGCCGCCGCCGTGACCCGCCCGCGGTGAAGGGTCCTGGATACGAAGACATAGGCTCGGTTCTACCTATTTTGGTCGATCGAATGAACCTTTGGTGACGGGCGGGTAGCCGCCACGGCGCTACTTCGCCACCGCGTGACGGTGACTCCACTACTCGGCGTCTCGACCTGGCGGCGGGACGAGGGCCGCTCCGCCACGTACCGCATGGTCTGGTGTAGACCCGGCGGGCTCCCCGGAGCGTTGGCGGTCCGGGGACCCCGCCGTTGGCGGTGGTCAGCGTAGGCCGTAGGCGCGGATGAGTTCTTGGTGGATGGCGAAGCCGGTGTCGGTTTCGGCGGCGGCGCGGACGGAGATGAAGCCGTCGGGTTGCTTCGGTAGCTTCAGGGTTCCGGTGTGGCGGTCGCCGTCACCCTGGGTGAGCTTGACGGGCTTCCAGGTGGTGCCGTCGTCGTAGGAGACCTCAAGCTCCACCGCGGTGATGGTGCCGGTGCCGGAGCCGCCGGGCTGTGGCCGGGCGGTGATGCTGATTTCTTGTCTGGTGCCGGCCTCGACGTCGCCACGCAGGTCGGTGTCCAGCTCGTAGTCGAGTTGCAGCAGGGTAAGCGGTTCCGGGGCGTTGCGGTCAGCATCGTTGGTGCTGGAGATGAAGTCCCACTCGGTGTGGGTGCGGGTCGACAGCCCCCACTCCTCTGCTGAGCGGGACGCGTCCAACACCAGTCGGTACGGCAGCGTGCCGGCCGGCACCTCCTTGTCCTGCAGGTCGGCACTCCTGGGGTTCTCGTGCAGCAGGGTCTCGCCCTGGTAGAGGGCGATACTTGTCGGCACCGAGCCGAAGGAGTGCCGTCCGATGTAGTCAAGTTCGGTGCCCGACGGGCTCCAGGGCTGCGGGTAGAGAGTCATCCGGTTCTGGTATCGGCGGTTCTGGATGGAGGAGCGCTGGTTGAAGGCCGGCCGGATGGCGGGGGCGAACCAGTCCAGTCGAGTGGTCGTGCCCTTGGTGTAGGTGTGTGCGTCCGCCTCGACTCTCCAATCGTGCTGTTTGTGGCTCTCGGCCCAGGGGATGTTTGGGGTGACCCATTCGGTACGGGTACCGGGGTGTGACTCTGGCTCGTCAATCCCGACCTGGAGGCCGAGGGTCAGGTCAGCGCGGTTTCCCGTACCAATGGTGTCCTGGACGGCGTGGTAGCGGGCGTCGATTCGGGCCAGGTCGCTGTGCCTCGGGTGGTAGGTGAGGGGCTGGTCGGGCACCTGTTCGCGCCAGAGCTGGACCAGGTCGTAGATGGTGTCGGGGTACTGCTCCTGGCTGACTTTCAGCGGCGGCGTTCCGTGTTTGGCGAGTTTGATCAAAATGTTGCCGATGTCGCGGTGGACGCTGGCGACGGGGATGGGGGAGCTGCCGACGTATTCGTCGAGGATTCCAGGTTTGTCGTTGACGACCAGGAGGAGTGCGGCTCCGGCGGCGGCCGCGGCGGCGGCCCGGTCGCTGGGGCTGATGTCGTCGCTGCGGGTGACGACGGCGATTGTGCCGTCGGCGTCGAGGTCGGTGTAGTCGTCGGGGGTGCCGTTGCCGGCGTAGACGGGGCGGAGCCACTGTTTACCGGTGGTGATGGTGCTGCCACGTTGGATCATGGCGTCGATGGGGAGCAGGCCGAAGGCGCGCAGGCTCAGGACCGGTGCACCTTTGCGCCACTTCGCTGCCATAGCGAAAGAGCTCTCGGTGCTCTTCCCGGTCGGCAGGACGTACAGGTCGTCGTACGTGTCCGGGATGTTGTAGGTGTAGCCGAAGAGGCTGCCTTCGGGGTAGTCGACGACGTATTCGAGTTTGCGCTGTCGGTTTTCGGTGCGTTGGGGGGTGGTGGTGTCGAGGAGTCGGGCCTGGGAGGCGTCCAGCGTTACCTCGGTTGGTTTGTCCAGCACCGTCTCTGGGGCGACCAGCAGGGCGAAGCCGAGGGAGTCAGCCCGTTCACCCGGGATCTCGGCCTTCGTCTCCAGCGTGTAGGCCCCCGGTGGCAGGCGCAGCGTCCGTTCACCATCGACCGGGATGTACCGGGGGAGCCATTCGTCGGATTTCCGTAGCATGACGAATTCCTGGGTGGGGTCGCCGTTGCGGTCGCGGAGTTTGATGGTGAGGTCGTGTCGTTCGTCTTCTTTGAGGAGGGCGAGGGCGGTGCGGGTGACGGTTTTACCGGTGGTGGGGTTGGTGCCGATGAGGTAGCCGGTGTGTTCGCCGGTGGTGTCTCCGCGTGGGTCGCCGGTGACGGGGACGTCGATCTGGCCTTCGGCGGGGATGGTGATGGTGGTGGTGTCGTTGAGGGTGAATGCGTTGTTGCCGGTGGTGGTGAGGTTGAGGGTGACGGGGGTGGTGCTGGTGTTGGTGAGGGTGACTGGTTTGGTGACGGGGGTGTCGGTGGGTTGGTGTGGCCAGTCGAAGTAGCCGAAGTAGGCGGAGCCGGTGGCTCGTACGGTGGTGTTGACCGCTGCTGCCACGTCGAGTCGGCCGGTGCCGACCTGGTATGCGGTGTAGGTGTCGCTCAGGGCTTCGGTGCTGCTCATGAGGGCGTTTTTGAGTTGGGTGTTGGTCCAG